>LFTO01000085.1 GCA_001513335.1 Clostridiales bacterium DTU086
TAATGTAATTCATGTCCAGGCCTGTCCTGCTGATCTCTCCAAAGAGCATGCGGTAAACTTTGGTGAGAACGCTTGAGGGTTGTACACCCAATTCTCTCTCAAACAGGTCCTTTACATATTCATAGTGGCTGCGTGCCTGCTTCAGTTTCCCTGTCCAGGCCAGAGCCTCGATATAGAACAGGTGCAGTTCCTCTTCGTAAAGCTCGTGCTTAAAGGCGGCTTCGCAAAAACCGGTTATCTCCTGGTACCTCTTTTGCTCTTTGAGCATTTCACAGGCTTCGTAAACGCTCTGGAGAAAAATCCGGCGGTAGTAGTTCCTGGCAGGGATTAGCCAGTCATGTCCATAGGTTTCTGACAGGTAATCCCCTTTATACATTTCAACTGCCTGCCCAAACAGGTCAATGGCTTTTTCGGTGTCATACCTGGCTGTCTCACAGGCACTGCGAAAAAGGTTTTCAAACAAGACTACATCAATAGTGCAGCATTCCCTGGTTTCAAATTTGTAGCAGCCCCTGGAGGATACAATAAGGCTGTCGGTTTCTGAGTATTCTTCCAACTCCAGCGCTTTGCGGAGGCGGAAAACCAGAGCCCTAAGTGTCCGCTTGGGGTCAACATAGTCAGCTTCAGGCCAGAGGGATTGAATGATTTTTTCAGGCAGCATTAAGTCATCCCTAAAGGTGAGGAGGTACTTAAAGAGTTCCCACACCTTTAACGACTTGCTCAATACATCTGTGAGGTCGTTTCCATTACAGATAACCTGGAAATTACCCAGGGTGGTGATGTTGTAAATGCCTTTTTCGGGAAATACCGGGGAAAGTTGTCGGTGACTCATATTGGTATCACTGGAACACTAACAGGCAAATTTGCCTCTATTGAGAAGAAAAACATTGCGTTCCTCCTTTCTCTCGCTCTCCCTTTTTGTGAAACCTCTTTTACCCCCAAAATCTTTCTTTATGTACGCAGTAATGTTTTAACAGTACTTGCCACTGCTTAATCCCTTGTACCTGAATAATAAGGCTGTAAACTTAATCTCTTTATTTTCGAGAAAAATAGCCCTAATGTTCAGAAATTTTATTACAGGTCTGAACTAAAGGGTAGATATTTTAAAGTTAAAAGTCCTAAGTTTGCGAGCAACGGACTCGCTGCGGAAGGAATGATTTTTAATGGAATTTACAGTGAGGCATCAAAAGGAGCACAGATTTGTGCAGTCCTTTTTTAGGTATGTCCCCTTCACCACAAATTGATTTGTTTCAGCTTACCGGCTTTCTTTCAAAGTCAAATCCTATGGTTCCTTTTTGGAAAAAGGACTGTGTGAATCATGCGCTGGTGTTTTTGTATTTTCTAACGGAATACGGTCATTATAGCTTAATGAGACAAATAGTGCAATTTCTACCAAGGAAATTTACCCCCTCTTTTTACAATGAGGAAGCTTTTAGCTTGTTTTTTTAGAAAAAACCGTAGATTTTTTGGCATACCATCAACACAGCGACTTTTTTCTCGCTTTTTCTTCATATTTTTCCTGCAGATCCTGCCGGAAAAATTGCCCCAAAGAACTTGATTTCTGCACCGGCTCCTGTATGAGGCCTTTTCCACACTTTTTTAAATTTTTGCCTTATGCCGGATGCACTGTCGGGTATTTATACGTCATAATCAGGTCATCATTACTGGAAAATTAATTTTTTTTCATCAGGTAAAACAACACCGTTTTTTCACAGGCAGGTTTAAATAGATAATGGAAGGTCTATGCTAAGTTTATCGGCTAAAAAAGTCTCAATATTAATGCCAGCCTTGATTTTCTTATGCTACAATTGAGACAGCCACCAGCAACTGAGACCGAAGGAGGATTTTTCATGGCAGAATCCAAAAATGAAAAACTGTTTTCCAGCAACCCTGATGCCGCAGAAAGGGTTTCTGATTCTCAAAATTATGGTTCCACCAACTTTATCAAGACCATAATTAATGAGGATAACGAAAAAAATGTATACGGCGGGCGGGTACATACGCGTTTCCCTCCCGAGCCCAACGGCTACCTGCATATAGGTCATGCAAAATCTATCTGCCTGAATTTCGGATTGGCAGAAGAATACAATGGGTTGTGCAATTTGCGCTTTGACGACACCAACCCTACTAAAGAAGACACCGAATTTGTAGATTCCATTATGGAGGATATACGCTGGCTGGGCTTTGACTGGGAAGACCGCCTGTTCTATGCCTCAGACTATTTTGACCAGCTGTACGAATTTGCAGTCCAGTTAATCAAAGCCGGGAAAGCATTCGTTTGCGACCTGAGTGCGGAAGAAATCCGTGATTACAGGGGCACTTTGACAGAACCCGGTAAGGAAAGCCCCTACCGCAACCGTTCAGTAGAAGAGAACCTGGATCTCTTTGAACGGATGAAAGCGGGAGAGTTCCCCGACGGTTCCAGGGTGTTAAGGGCAAAAATCGATATGGCTTCACCTAACTTGAATATGAGGGATCCGGTACTCTACCGGATACAGCATGCCAGACACCACCGAACCGGTGACAAGTGGTGTATTTACCCCATGTATGACTATGCACACCCCTTGTCGGACTATCTGGAAGGCATAACCCACTCAATCTGCACCCTGGAATTTGAGGACCATCGCCCTTTGTATAACTGGTGCCTTGAGGCGCTGGAACTGGAGAATCGGCCAAAGCAAATTGAATTTGCCCGGCTTAACCTGACCCAGACGGTTATGAGTAAGCGCAAACTGCGCCGTCTGGTGGAAGAAAAATATGTAAGCGGCTGGGACGACCCCCGTATGCCCACAATATCGGGTCTGCGCAGGCGCGGCTATACCCCTGAGGCTATCCGCGATTTCTGTGAGCGGATCGGGGTAGCCAAAGCCAACAGCATTGTGGATTTAGCCATGCTGGAACACTGTGTGCGGGAAGATCTGAACCTTAGGGCACCAAGGGCAATGGCAGTGCTGAAGCCTTTACGGGTCATTATTGACAATTATCCGGAAGACCAGGTGGAAATGATGAATGCGGAGATCAACCCCGAACAGCCGGAATTGGGAAAACGCCAGGTACCTTTCTGCCGGGAATTATATATTGAGCAGACTGACTTTATGGAAAATCCCCCCAAGAAATTTTTCCGGTTATCCCCGGGGAAAGAAGTCCGGCTAAAAAACGCATATATTATTAAATGCGAAAATGTTGTCAGGGATGAAAAAACAGGGCAAATTGTTGAACTCCACTGCACCTATGACCCAGAGACCCGCAGCGGCACAGACAAGGCCAATCGAAAGGTGAAGGGTACCCTGCACTGGGTTTCAGCCCGCCACGCAGTTAAGGCCGAGGTGCGGCTGTACAACAGCCTGTTTACCAAAGACGACCCCGATGAAGGGGGAGACTTTATAGAAAACTTGAATCCTGACTCCCTTGAGATTCTGGAATCCTGCATGGTGGAACCCCATTTAGCAAGTGCTGTACCCGGAGACAGGTTCCAGTTTCTCCGCCAGGGTTACTTCTGCGTTGACAAGGATTCAACACCGGAAAAGCTGGTTTTCAACAGGATCGTTCCCCTCAAGGATACATGGGCTAAAATCCAGAAAGCCAACAAGTAGAATTATCCAGTGAAAATATGCAGCAATCTCGACAACCGGCTGAAACCTTCGGCAATTCTTACAGGTAACACCGGGCAAACCCGTTAAATCAAGCCCGTATGTATTATCAGGCTGAGGACAAGCTCCCACGCCGTCAGCGGCGGCAAAGCCGCTCAAGGCTTAAGGGTAACAAGTCCCGCATCATAATACATACGGGCTTTCGTTATCCTACTCTATTTTGCACCTCCAGCCCCTGCCGCAAAAAGGACAGAAACTATAGAAGCCTGCCTCCTTCTATTACTGTTTTACCATCCAACGTTAACGTAGGCTTGAGCATTATGCCGTCCAGGTGGCTGGGCACAGATACTTTCCCCCCAAAAGTGCTGTTGTCGCCAATCCCGATGTGAACCGTACCCAGCACCTTTTCATCTTCCAGGGGGCTGCCGCTCAACTGTGCCCTCTCGTTCAGCCCTATTCCAAGTTCTGCGATATTCCGGGCGTCATGGCCGTACCTGTCCATTAATTCATTTAATTTAACGGCATCAGAGCCCCCTGTTATTTCTGTAACAAACCCCTTTTCAACAGTCATCACTATGGGGGTTTCCAACCTGCCTATGCCGGCCATGGAACCGTCAACCACCAGCCTGCCGCTGGCAGTCCCCTCCAGGGGAGCGATATAGGCTTCTCCTGCAGGAAGGTTGCTAAATTCCCCCGGGGAATGGACCAGCCCTGTGTCAGGCAGCCCCTTTCGCCCTGTCAGTTTAAGGTGCAGATCAGTACCTGCCGGGGTGGTAATGTGAGCTTCCTCTGCAGCAGTAATCATGTCAGCAAAACGACAGCACCGGTCAGCAATATCAGCGTAACTGCCGGAGAGGGTCCTGGACATCATCTCTACGGTAATGTCAGGCATGGTAGCTATCCTGGCCCCCTTTTCATTTGCCTCCCTGCGGGCATTGGTGTGAGAAAGAGACTTTGAGGTGGGTATGATTATTACATCAGCATGTTTCATTGCCCGGGCTACAGCTTCCGGGGGTTCTACCCCGTGGTTTTCCCTGGGGAGCATCTCCAATAGAAGTGGTTCCGCCTGCATCTTCGAAGCCTGCTCAAAGAGCACATCCCCGATCTCCTTTTTGAGAGTATCAACAATAATCAAAACCGTTTCTCCCTGCTTTACCCCCATACAATCTTCCAGGACAACCCTGGCTGCCTGCTGCAGCTTTTCCATAAAGCAATCTCTCCTTTATTTTTGCATTTATTTTGATTCATTTAATTTAATTTTGCATGCATTGATATGGTTTGCAGGTTATACGGCAACCGACAGCATAAATCCGATTTATGTTGACCTAACATCACGGCAATGCGCCGGTGCCGCTGAATATTGTATTTATTACCTCATTTTCTGACTGCCAATAGGTAATTTACATTTTCAAAAGCAGTCATTTTCCTGTCAGGCTCCCCTTGATTATATTCCGAAAAGAACTCTGCCGTAATCTCTGTAGGAACAATGGTCTCTTTTTTCTCAAGCTATTAGATTCAGCTTGTGCCCGCAGTTGGCGCACCGGCCGCCCTTGAATCCCCGGACCTTGATACCCCTGCTGCGTTCAACAATTTTGCTCCCGCAGCCGGGACAGAAAGTATTTACATAGTCCCCCGTTCCCAGATTACCCAGGTAGACATAATCCAGTTCCCGGAGTGCGGTTTCCCGGGACCTTTCCAGCACTTCCACGGGAGTAGGCTCAATTTCCAGCTTGTAGCTGGGGAAATACCTGGAAAAGTGAAGGGGGGTATCCCTGCCCAGAGTCAAACTAACCCACTCAACAAGCTTCTCAATCTCATCCGGGGAGTCGTTTAAGCCGGGAATGAGCAGTGTTGTAATCTCTATGTGACAACCGTATTCTTTTGCCCTCTCGGCTGTTTCCAGCACCGGTTTAAGGGAACCGTGAGCCATTTTTTCGTAGAACTCCTCCGTAAAAGCCTTGATATCTATGTTCATGGCATCTACACAGGGGAGTATTTCCTTTAAGGGCTCTTCCTTGACAAAACCGTTGGTTACGATAATGTTTTTTAACCCGCTTTCCTTTGCCAGCCGGCAGGTATCATAAACAAATTCATACCACATAAAGGGCTCGGAATATGTGTAGGCCAGTCCCGCTACGTCATAAAAAGACCTGTACCTCTCGGCGGCGTTGACAAGCCCGAGAGGGGTTACTTCCATTTCGTCCTGGTCCCCATGAGCCAGTTCCCAGTTCTGGCAGAACCGGCACTTCAAATTGCACCCTCTTGCTCCAACGGAAAGAACGTAGGTGCCGGGGTGGAAGTGGTACAAAGGCTTCTTCTCAACAGGGTCCAGCCCGTACCCCCCGGCTTTACCGTAATTGGTGGAATACAGAACCCCGTCAATGTTTTTCCTGACCCGGCACTTACCGTTAAGACCCTGCCCGAAGGTGCAGTCGTGAGGGCAGAGCCCGCAGTGGACTTTCCCTTCCGGGAGCTTTTCATACCAAAGGGCTTCCTTCATTCTATCACCTCTGTATCCAACGGTATTCCGGTCTTATGTGTACCGGACTACCTCGAACCTCTCCAATTCGCAGTCCTCAAAAGGAGAGATACCCGCCTTCCGCTTGGCAATATTAAGCTGCTCAACGGCTGAGTCAACCCCTTCAATGTCGGGAAGGAGTACACCGCTCCTGGCTCCCTTGCGGACGATAACCCCGTAACGTTTGGGATCAAGTTCACTGATTCCCTTAATGGGTTCGGGATCACCGAGAATATCCACAGAGCACTCAAGCTCGTCCAACTCATCAGGACGTACAGGCTCAAACCTGGGGTCCATGGTAGCCGAACTGATGGCATTGGAAATTATCTCGTGAGCTGCCGTCGGCTTGGTTGGCGCCAGAGTGCCAATGCATCCCCTCAGCTCCCCGTGTTTTTTGAAGGAGACAAAGACTCCCGCAGGTTTTAGCAGTTCCGAAGGTACATCCCCAGGCAACGGGATCTTCTTTCCCTCTTTAATATATGCTTTCACGCTTCTCATAGCCAGTTTTACCGGGTATGAACTTCCATCCCCGTTTTTCTCTGTTTCCAGGTTTATCCGCAGCCTTTTTTTCTCACTCAACCCCCTGGGTAGAAACTCAGCAGTGAGGTAACCTACCCCAAAGGGGCCTTCATAGTAATGAATGGTACTCCGTACTGAATAGCCGTCAAAAGCCCCCATCAGCATCAACAGGGGTCTTAATCCGCACTGCCCCGCCCTCTCTATCAGCTCATCCGATAAACTAAAGAGTACTTCCGGATCCATTTTTCTGACAGCCTTCTGGATGCTTTCATCAAAAATTTTCCCGTCAGGGTGGTACCCCGCTGGAGCAGTCGGCAGCAGCCTGTGAGACAGGTCTCCGCTGGCAAGGATCGCAACCCTCTTGCCGCCGCTCTCACCGGCAGCCGCCTGGAGAGCCATTCCGAAAAGATACATCTTCTCCAGGGGCAGAAAACTTATGGAAACAGGGACAAGGGGACACTTCAATCCCGACTCCAGGAAAAAGTAAAGAGGGACCATTATCCCGTGGTCCAGAATATCTGTTTCCCTGTTCTCCCGCAGAACAGAGGCACTCAGGGAATCTACAGGCACGTCCATTTTCCGGGCACATTTCAAGATGGCACTGCCCATCTCCAGGTCGTTTTCCAGCTCAAATTTCACCTCACCGGCTCCAAACTGCCCCAGGTTCCCTCGAAGAATGGGGACCTGGTTAACTGCAATACTGTCCCGAAAAACCGGAGCATGAGGAGAAATTGCAATCAGCACATCAGGCTCCATGGCAACAAGAGATTTTCCCACTTCTCTCAATGCTTTTTGAGTGCCCTTTACGCGATCCGATTCCTTTTGTCCTACTTCGGGAACCGCTATTGGAGGATGGGGGCACAGACTTCCATGGATGATTTCACCCACAAACGACACCTCCTATGGCTGACTTTTTCCAATCGTTATCTCAATTATATAGTAAACCTGCTTCGAATGGAGTAAAGATATACCTATTTATCCTTATCTTCCCCTTCCCCCGCAAAATATTTCACCGTACCGGCATATATTGCGTAAGCCATTTTGTCCTGGTAATGGCTGTCTTTCAGGAGTTTCTCCTCTCCGGGGTTGGAGAGAAAACCCACTTCCACAATTACCGCCGGCATATCAAGGTTGCGCAGGATATATGGTGACAGTGTCTTAGCCTTTCGGTCGGTGTTTCTCAAAATCCGGGTAATTTCTCCCTGGATGCATTCTGCCAATGCTTTGCTCTCTTCAGATTTTTCCGAGTAAAAAACCTGTGCTCCTGTCCACCGGGTTCCAAAACAGTTGGTATGTATACTTAAATAAGCCGCAGCTTTGCTGCTGTTTGCCAGCTTGACCCTGTTTTCCAGGTCCTCAACCTTCCGCTCCCGGATACTTTTTCCCTCTGAACTCAAGTCCTCATCCTTCTCCCGGGTCATGATTACTGCACTTCCTGCCTGGCTTAGATAGCGGGCAACTTTTTTGCTTATCTGAAGAGTTATTTCTTTTTCCTCGGTTCCCGAAGGGCCAACTCCCCCGCCATCAGGACCACCGTGGCCGGGATCAACAATTACAACTTTATTGGCCACAACCCAGGACATGGACTGAATGGCTTCATTCAAAATTACGTTGGATGCAACCCTGTAAGCACCAAAAAAAAGACCGCAGATAACCGCGGCCCCAATAACCAGCCGCCACCGGAATCTAAAAGCTCCGAAATAAATCACCTTTCTATTTCCCCCTGTATTTGTACGCATATTGTTCTATTGAAAAAAATATGCTGGGCGGAAAGGTGCTATTACAAAAGATAATTGGCATTTTAGGAGTCCGGCTAACGGCGTGCGAGCTTGTCCGTAGCGGAGTAATACATGCAGCCTTATGCCATCAGGTGCGTTAACATTAATCTAAAGCTTTGCCTTAAAGATGTCCTGTGGGAATTCCGGGAGTGAGAAAAGCAAAGGAAGCAATTTTGCCATCAAACTTAAAGCGGCAGTTTTTCTGCCGCCGGTTTTCTTGCATCTCTCACAGTGCCGGAGAAACGATAATATTGACATAAATTAGTTAACATAAGTCGTTTACATACTTATAATAAATTGATGCTGCATACTTTTCCCCGAAACTTTGAAAAAAATAGTTTTCAGGGATAATAAGTTGACTAATAGGGCATGACCTCTTATCTCTTGGAGAACTGAGGGGCTCTCCTGGCTTTTTTGAGACCGTATTTCTTTCTCTCTTTCATTCTCGGATCCCGGCTCAAAAAGCCGCCCTTCTTCAATTCGGAGCGCATATCCTCATCAGACTGCAGCAGTGCCCTGGCAATACCCATTCTTATGGCGCCTGCCTGGCCTGTCGTACCGCCGCCTTTAACATCCACAATCACATCAAACCTGGATGCTGCTCCTGTTGCCTGCAGGGGTTCCTGCGCATGATGCTTTAGGAATTCCCGGGGGAAGTAGTTGTCAGCATCCCTGCCGTTAATTGTAATCTTACCGTCGCCGGGAACCAGTCTTACACGAGCAACGGAGCGTTTTCTACGACCTGTTCCAAAATACTGCACCTGAGCCATTCACGAACCTCCATTCAGCTTTATTCACCCAACACAAACTCTTCAGGCTTCTGGGCCTGGTGGGGATGTTCTTCACCTCTGTAAACTCTGAGCTTACGGAGCATTTTTGCCCCCAATTTGTTTTTGGGGAGCATACCCTTAACAGCATACATGACTGCACGTTCAGGGTGTTTTTCCATCAATGTCCGGTAATCAACAGATTTTATTCCTCCCGGATAACCTGAATGCCAGTAACGATGCTTTTGATCAAGCTTCTTGCCTGTAAGGACTACCCTTTCGGCATTAATGACAATTACATGGTCACCCATATCTATATGAGGAGTATAAGTGGGACGGTGTTTCCCTTTAAGAATTGTCGCAATCTCAGAGGCAAGCCGCCCAAGGGTTTTGCCTTTGGCGTCCACAACATACCACTTGACCTCTGTATTGCTGGGTTTGGCCATATATGTTCTCTGCATCAAGTTTCCCTCCTACAAAATCCAATACGCCTTGGTGTATTTGCGCAACCGTTTGGGGTGGTTTCCCATGACAAGCATTACCCAAACCGTGTGCTTCAGCCGGAGGCTTTGTCTCAGTGAGAAACTGGACTCCCACTGAGAATGGTCCAACTCTTAATCCCAACCTATAGAGGTATGGGTCTTCTCGAGCTGGGGTAATACAACAACTGCAAGGTCCTGCCTGTACTATACCGGGGCTCTGATATACAGCAGGCAGACCTACAGAACTATTGTAGAGTAACGAAATTTGGTTGTCAACTACTCAACATACCAGACTTTTTCCAGAACCAGACCCTGAGGCGGGGCGGTGGGACCGGCTTTTATCCTTTCCCCCCCTTCGATAAGGCTTTCCATCCATTCAGGAGGTTGTTTGCCTTTACCGATTTCCAGTAGGGTCCCTACAACCGTCCTAACCATTTTATATAGAAAACCGTCGGCGGTAATCCGGAAAACCAGCAGTTTTCCGCGGTAAAATATATCCGCCTGGTATATTGTCCTCTCGAAACTTTTTACGCTGCTTCCGCTGGCGCAAAAGGCACGGAAGTCTTTCCTGCCCTTGAGTGATTCCACAGCTGCACTCATACTCTCAATATCCAGTGGATACGTACAGTGAAGGGTATAGCGTCTCAAAAAAACGTCTGCATACTGGCTGTTCAGTATGTAGTAACAGTACATTTTCTTCAATGCACTGTGCTGGGCATGAAACTCCAGCGGTACCTCTTCGGCAGCAGTAACTCTGATGTCTCCGTCCAGAAGACTGTTCAGTGCCGGTATCCACTTTTCTTCGGGTATCGGTTTGGTAGTAATAAAGTTAGCTACCTGTCCCCTGGCGTGTACTCCGGCGTCCGTTCTTCCCGCTCCAATCAAGACGATAGGCTCCTTGACTACCTTCTCCACTGCCTGCTTCAATTCGCTTTGGACCGTACGGGAGCCGGTCTGTCCTTCCTGGATCTGCCAGCCGTTGAAATCTGTGCCGTCATATTGTACCTCAAGTTTTACATTTACTTTCACGGTATCCACCACCGGCTGGCTATAGCAGCAGCCAGGAAAACTGCAGTCAGCGCAATTACTACCCGGTCCTGAGTCCCAATCTGTAACTCTCTCAGGCGGGTCCTGCCCTCGCCTCCCCTGTAGCACCTGGCCTCCATGGCTGTTGCCAGTTCATCCGCACGGCGGAAAGAACTGACAAACAAAGGCACCAGAACTGGAACAAGGTTTTTTGCCCTGGCGGCGAGGTTGCCCCCTTCAAAGTCGGCTCCCCTGGACTTTTGGGCTTTAATGATTTTATCTGTCTCTTCAATTAAAGTAGGTATAAATCTCAGGGCTATGGTCATCATCATCGCCAGTTCGTGAGCCGGAATCCCCACAGCCCTCCCGGGAGACAGCAGGCGCTCTATACCTTCGGTAAGATTTACCGGGGTTGTGGTAAGGGTAAGCAATGCGGCAACCAGTACCAGGAGAAAAAGCCGCACCGCTGCCACAGCTCCCAACATAATCCCTTCCCGGGTAACACTAAGGGGTCCCAGGGCCAGCAGGGCTTTACCCGGTGTCAGGAACATATTTAGTATTACCGTAATGGCCACAAGGATTAAAATCGGCCGCAAACTCTTCAGAAAGAACTTCCAGGGTATACGGGAAACCGTCATGGAAAGTGCTGCCATAACGGTCACCAGGCTGAAACCTACCAGATTATTGACCACAAAGAGGGCCACCATATATATAAGTGCAGAAACAATTTTTACCCTCGGGTCCAGCCTGTGAATAAGTGAATCCCCTGGATAATACTGCCCAATTATTATATCCTCAAGCATTTCCAGCTCCCTTCAGGTGTTTCAGCAGTTCATCCCGGGCAGCGGACTCGGTAAATACGTCTGTCCGTACCTGAGCTCCCCGGGCGCTTAGCCTTAACATGAGTTCAGTCATTGCCGGAATCTCCAGCCCGAGGCGGCGAACCTTCTCCGGTTGGGAAAAAATATCCCGGGGTGTACCTTTCATTACTAACCTACCCTCATTGAGGACAAATATTTTTTTTGCCAGCCGGGCAATGTCCTCCATATTATGGGATACCAGTACAACTGTCATTCCCCGCTCTCTGTGGATGCCCGAAATCCTGTCCAGGATATCACGCCTGCTCTGAGGATCCATTCCGGCTGTAGGCTCATCCAGGATGAGGACTTGGGGTTCCATGGCCAGTATACTGGCAATGGCAACTCTCCTCAACTGGCCGCCGCTGAGTCCAAAAGGTGAGCGGTCCCTGTATTCCCCGTAATCCATTCCCACATAATCCATTGCTTTAACGACCCGGGCCTCGATTTCTTCCCGGCTTAACCCTAAGTTCCTGGGGCCGAAAGCAATTTCTCGTTCAACCATCTCTTCAAAAACCTGATTCTCAGGGTACTGAAATACAAGTCCCACTTTTTTCCGGATTTCTTTCAGTTGGGATTCTTTAAGTCCTGAAAGGCTTGCACCTTCTACCAGGACCTCACCTTTATCGGGCTTGATCAGACCGTTCATTAGCTGGATTAGCGTGGATTTCCCTGACCCGGTAGGGCCGATTATTCCCACAAATTCAGCGCTTTCTATTGAAAGAGAAACATCTGTAAGGGCTTTAACTTCATAAGGTGTCTTTGGACCGTATACTACAGAGACATTTCTAAGTTCAATAAGGGGCATAGTGTATCCACCATTTCCTCTACAGTTAAGGGGCACCCCTTGATGGCAATTCCCTCTATGGCAAGGAGGTCAGCAAGGATTCCAATAGGAGTAGCCTCCAGGTCCAGCTGCCTTAACATGTCTATCCGGGAGAACACCTCTCTGGGAGACCCCTGACAGAAAATTTTCCCCCTGTCCATCACCACAACTCTGTCGGCATCAACGGCTTCCTCCATCAGGTGAGTTATATAGATGATCCCCATTCCCTTTTTGTCGTGTAGAAAGCGGACCGTTCTGCGGATTTCTTCCCGCCCTGACGGGTCCAACATGGCTGTAGGCTCATCCAGAACAATGAATTTAGGCTCCATAGCTATTACTCCGGCTATGGCTGCCCTCTGCTTCTGTCCCCCTGAGAGCGTATGGGGCTGCCGATGCCTGAGCCGCTCCATTCCAACCATTTTTAACGAACTTTCAATACGCTGCGCAATCTCTAAAGAGGAAAGGCCCAGATTTTCAGGGCCAAAGGCAACATCTTCTTCTACACTTGTAGCAACAATCTGGTTATCCGGGTTCTGGAAGACCATTCCTACTTTTTGCCTGATTTTCCAAACATTTTCCTCAATTTTGGTATCAAGGCCGTCGACGGTTACGGTACCTGAGTCCGGAATATATAGAGCATTGAGGAGCTTGGCAAAAGTTGATTTCCCCGAACCGTTCTTTCCGATTACCGCCAGGAACTCTCCTTCCTGTATGTCCAGGCTCAAACCGTCAAGGGCCTTTATCGATGGTCCTTTGCTGACAGCATAAGAATAGTCCACCTGGCTAACACTAATCATAGGATTTCAACTCCCGGCATTTAAGACTCGGCCCGGAAAACTAGTCGACAAGCTCCACAAGGACCAATTCCGCGGCGTCGCCCCGGCGGGGGCCGATTTTGACAGTCCGGGTATATCCCCCATTGCGTTCAGCATATTTTGGTGCTATATCATCAAAAAGCTTTTTAACAACCTCTTTATCGGTAATAAAGGCAAGGGCCTGTCTCCGGGCGTGGAGGTCACCCCGTTTGCCAAGGGTAATCATTTTTTCCGCTGCACGTTTTAATTCCCTGGCCTTTGCTTCAGTAGTTGTTACTTTCCCTTCTCTAAGAAAGGAAGTTACTATATTTCGCAGCATAGCCTCGCGATGGCTCTTTTTCATGCCAAGTTTTCCGTAGGCCATTGCATAAACCTCCTTTAGTCCTCACTTTTCCTCAACGAGAGGCCAAGCTCAGCAAGCTTCTGGTTCACTTCTTCGAGAGATTTCTTACCCAGATTTCTTACTTTCATCATGTCTTCTTCCGTACGCTGAGTTAGTTCCTCTACCGTATTAATTCCCGCACGTTTTAAGCAGTTATAGGAACGGACGGAGAGATCCAGTTCTTCAATCTGCATTTCCAAAATTTTATCTCTGGTTTCTTCTTCTTTTTCTACCATAGTAATTTCATCGGTAATCTCTTCAGTCAACCCAATGAATAATTTGAGATGGTCGTTCAAGATTTTTGCCGAGGAGGAAATGGCTTCATCCGGTGCAATTGTACCATCCGTCCAGACTTCGAGTGTTAGTTTGTCATAGTCGGTAATCTGTCCGACCCTGGTATCTGAAACAGAGAAATTCACCCTTACTACCGGGTTAAATAATGAGTCTACCGGAATAACTCCGATTGAGTCTCCGCTCTTGGCAGCAGCCTTGTACCCCCTGCCTTTTTCAACAACCATTTCCATGTAGAGCCTGTTCTCGCCCGAAAGAGTAGCAATCACCATATCCTGGTTGAGGATTTCCACATCTGCATCGGTTTTTATTTCCCCTGCCGTAACAGGTCCTTCACCTTCTGCTTCCAGGTAAATGGTCCTGGGTTCATCGGTATACATTTTTATCTCCAGAGATTTAATCTTTAAAATAATATCCGTTACATCTTCAACAACACCTGGTATATTGGTAAACTCATGGAGCACACCTTCAATTCTAACCGATGTAACAGCCGATCCCGGAAGGGAAGATAAGAGTATTCTCCTCAAGGAATTGCCCAGGGTGGTACCATAGCCTCTCTCTAAAGGCTCAACAACAAATTTGCCGTACCTTTCCGTTTGCTCTACACATTCAATTTTCGGTCTTTCAATTTCTAACATTAGAACCCTCCTTCGCGCAAAGCCTCGAACCTCCCCGAGAAATTAACGGGAGTAAAGCTCGACAATAAGGTGAGCTTCGATGGGAACATCGAGATCTTCGCCTTCAGGCATGGAAACAACTCTGGCTTTAAGGTTCTCCAAATCACATTCCAGCCATGAGGGGACTGAGGCTTTTCCCGACTCTCTAATTTCCTGGAAAATCGGGCTTGATTTGCTCCTGTCTTTCACGGCTATTTCATCGCCAGGTTTAACCAAGTATGAGGGAATATCTACCTTACTGCCATTAATTGTAAAGTGCCCGTGCAGTACAAGCTGCCTTGCCTGCGGACGGGAATTTGCAAAGCCCAGCCGGTAGATAACATTGTCAAAGCGGCGTTCCAGTAAACGGAGAAGGTTTTCACCTGTAACCCCTTTTTGGCGTTCTGCTTCCTCAAAATATCTCCTGAATTGCTTTTCCATAACTCCATACAATCTGCGTGCTTTCTGCTTTTCACGGAGCTGAAGACCGTATTCGGAAAGCTTTCTGCGGTTTTGTCCGTGTTCACCGGGAGCATATGCCCTTCTATCTACCGCACACTTATCGGAATAACACCTGTCACCTTTAAGAAATAATTTCGTACCTTCACGCCTGCACAGTCTGCAGACTGATTCTTTATATCGTGCCACTGTTTTCAGTACCTCCTTTAGACCCTTCTGCGTTTAGGCGGCCTGCAGCCGTTATGGGGAATCGGCGTAACGTCTTTAATCACGCTGACTTCCAGGCCTGCAGCCTGCAGGGAACGAATAGCCGCTTCACGTCCGGCCCCGGGGCCTTTAACATAACATTCTACTTCTCTCATGCCGTGTTCCATTGCTTCTTTTGCGGCTGTCTCTGCAGCCATTTGGGCGGCAAAGGGAGTACTCTTACGGGATCCCTTAAAACCCATACCTCCTGCACTTGCCCAGGAGATTGCATTCCCCTGTTTGTCAGTAATGGTAACTATAGTATTATTAAAGGTTGACTTAATATGGGCAACCCCATTTTCCACATTCTTTCTTTCTTTTCTGCGTACCCTGGTGCGTGCACCTTTTTTTGCCATTAAGTCTCCTCCTTTCTTCGCTACAAAGAGTTATTTCTTCCTTCTTACGCCGACCGTCTTCTTGGCCCCTTTTCTGGACCGGGCATTCGTACGGGTTCGCTGTCCTCTTACGGGCAGGCCTCTTCTATGCCTGAGGCCGCGATAACAGCCAATCTCCATGAGTCGCTTGATATTCATAGAAATTTCACGGCGGAGGTCACCCTCAACAGTATAATTCCTATCAATGGTTTCACGCAGTTTTGTCAGTTCCGTTTCTGTCAAATCTTTAACCCGGGTATCAGGATCAATGCCTGTAGCCTCTACGATTTCTTTGGCTCTTGAACTGCCTATCCCAAAGATGTACGTGAGAGCAACAACAACTCTCTTGTCTCTAGGGATGTCGACACCCGAAATCCTCGCCATCTGCTCACACCTCCATTACATAGAATCCTACTATCCCTGTCTCTGCTTGTGTTTCGGATTTTCGCAAATAACCATTACTTTACCGTGTCGCTTAATTACTTTACACTTGTCACACATCGGTTTAACGGACGGTTTTACCTTCAATTCTTACCCCTCCTCGACTGCTGCTTTTGTGGCTATTTAAAACGATAAGTTATTCTTCCCCGGGAAAGGTCGTACGGGGAAAGTTCGACAGTTACCCTGTCACCGGATAATATTCTGATAAAGTTCATCCTGATTTTACCGGATACATGTGCAAGTACCCGGTGTCCGTTATCCAGTTCTACACGAAACATTGCGTTGGGCAGAGGCTCAATTACAGTCCCCTGCATTTCAATTACATCTTCTTTGGGCATATCGCGCTTACCTACCTCCTTCTCCGGTCTCAGTCATCCCCTTGGACAATTTTCTTTAAACCACTTCGTATTTCTCTGTTGGATAGACTTTCCTTTACCGTTTCAGCGAAAGTAGTCGTTGATAAATTAAAACCTGTAACCTGAACATGCTTGATATTCTTCTTCTTAGGTGCCTCTACTCTACGCGTGTCTCCGTCTGCCAAAAAAACAAAGTCCTTTTCCCTGCCGACAATCACAAAAAATTTACCTGCGTCTCGGCCGCACTTGGAACGCACCACCTGGCCGATTCTTATATCACTCATTTGAGCACCTCCCGCAGGAAGTACCTGTTTTTCTCAGTTTAACCCTATGACTGCTACAATCCATTCACAGCACCGTTAAAATCTCAGGCCCGTTGTCTGTAATAGCCACAGTATGCTCGAAGTGGGCAGACAGTTTTCTGTCCCTGGTCACAACTGTCCAACCGTCCTGGAGCACTTCAACTTGATATGTTCCCTGATTAACCATAGGTTCGATGGCTAAAACCATTCCTGTTTCTAAGCGGGGGCCGCGCCCGGATGGCCCAAAATTGGGAACCTTGGGATCTTCATGCATTTTTGTTCCAATCCCGTGGCCCACGTATTCCCTGACCACTGAGAACCCGTGGCTTTCCGCATAGTTTTGAACGGCATGGGAAATATCCGACAGCCTATTTCCCGGACAGGCTTTTTCAATTCCTTTTTCCAGAGCTGTTTTGGTTACCTGCAGCAGCTTTAATGCTTCCTTGCTGACCTCACCTACAGGCAGGGTCACTGCTGCGTCACCGCAATAACCATTTTTTTCCGCCCCAATGTCAATACTAATAATATCTCCAGAATTTAGCAACCTTAAACTCGGAATACCATGGACAACCTCTTCATTGACTGATGTACAGATACTGGCAGGAAACCCTCCGTATCCCTTAAAAAGGGGCCTTGCACCATTCCCGGTAATCACCTCTTCCGCAATTCGGTCTAAATCTGCGGTAGTAATCCCCGGTTTCACCGATGTTCTCATCTTTTCCAGGGCAAGGGCAACTATTCTTCCGGCTTCCCGCATCAGATCAATCTCCCGGTTGGATTTTAGAATAATCATACCAGGGATCTCCCCAGGCTCTCGCCAATATCTTTCAATACTTGTTGTATTTCCTGGTTACCGTTGATGTTTTTCAGCAGTCCCTGCCTGGCGTAATAATCTACCAGGGGCTGAGTTTGTTCATGGTAGACATCCAGCCGTTTGTTGATGGTTTCTTCGGTATCATCCTGGCGTTGATACAGTTCTCCGCCGCACTTGTCGCAGCAGCCGGCCTCTGCCGGTGGACTGAAGACAACATGATAAGATGCACCGCATTCCCTGCACATCCTGCGCCCTGTTAAACGTTTAAGGATTTCTTCACGGGGCACCTGAATGTCGATTACTGCATCCAGTTCAATGTTCATACCCTTTAGGATCTCATCCAATGCCTCTGCCTGAGCCACTGTCCTGGGAAAACCGTCAAGGAGAAATCCCTGCCGGCAGTCGCTTTCAGCTAACCTCTCTTTTACAATGCCTATAGTTATTTCGTCAGGAACAAGCCTGCCTGAGTCCAAATATTCTTTAGCTTTTGAACCCAGAGGTGTGCTGTCACTGATTGCTTTGCGAAACATATCACCGGTAGAAATATGAGGAATTTCCAACTCCCTGGAAATAAAAGCTGCCTGCGTACCTTTTCCAGACCCCGGCGGCCCCATAAGAATTAATCGCATAGACTAAATCTCCTTCCCAAACATTGGTTACAGTTTCTTCATGAAACCCTGGTAATTGCGCATTAACAGGTGGGACTCAAGCTGTTTCATAGTATCAAGAGCCACACCAACAACAATTAAAAGTCCTGTACCGCCAAAATAGATATCCAGTCCCGTTACAGCCATTACAAAGTTGGGCAAAAGAGCAATGATTGCCAAAAATATTGCACCGGCAAGGGTAATCCTGGTCAAAATTTTGTCAATGTATTCAGCCGTTGGTCTCCCCGGTCTCAGCCCCGGTATAAAACCGCCGTACTTTTTCATGTTATCGGCCACATCCTGGGGATTAAAAGTAACAGCTGTATAAAAGTAGGTAAAGAATATAATCAGCAGGGCATAAAGCACCATATATACCCAGGAGCTGGGGTCAAAAATGGAGTTAACAACCTGGGCCACCCTGTTGTGCGGAAACCATGCAGATATGGTAGTAGGAAACATGAGTATCGACATGGCAAAGATAACCGGAATAACCCCCGCCTGATTAACCTTCAGCGGAATATGGGTCGACTGCCCGCCATACATTCTCCTGCCTACGACTCTCTTGGCGTATTGAACAGGTATACGCCTCTGGCCTTCATGAATGGCCACAATGCCAACAATTACAACAACTGCAATCACTACAAATAAGGCCACGCTGGCAATATTTGTTGTTCCTGCCCTGAGGTATGAGCCGATGGTATACAGACCCGCCGGCAGTCTGGAAACGATACCGGCAAAAATTATCAGGGAAATACCGTTCCCAATACCGTGCTCGGTTATCAGCTCACCAAGCCACATCAAAAATGCAGTTCCTGCTGTCAGGCTGATAATGATAACCGCCAGAGAACTCCAGGAAGGGTCAAGGAGAATGCCCGGCTGCCTGGTAAGGAAAAAGGACATCCCGGTAGCCTGGACGGCACCCAGAAAGACCGTACCGTACCTGGTGAATTGGGTCAGTTTTTTCCTTCCCTCTTCCCCCTCTTTCGATAACCGCTCGAAATAGGGAATGACAATAGTCAGCAGCTGCATAATAATTGAAGCGTTAATGTAAGGCATAATGCCCATGGCAAAAACAGTAAAGTTTTTGAACGCCCCACCTGAAATTACATCAAAAAATCCGAACAGCGTACCTGTTGCCAGGAGCTCTTTAACAGCCTCCCCATTAATACCGGGAACAGGAACGTGGGCTCCCATGCGGAAGACGAGGAACATCAATACGGTAAATATTATTTTTTTCTTCAAGTCGGGAATTTTCCAAACGCTTTTTAATGTTGAGAGCACTTATACCACCTCAACTTTGCCCCCGGCAGCCTCAATCTTATCCACCGCGGATTTACTGAAAGCATTAGCTTTAACTGTAAGCTGTTTTTCAATTTCGCCCCTGCCCAGAATCTTGACACCGTCACCAAGGGACTTTATCAGACCTTTTTCCTTCAGGGTTTCAGGGGTTACTTCTTCTCCGGCATCAAAACGGTTGAGGTCTTCAACGTTTACAATTACGATATTTTTCTTGAAAATATTTGTAAAACCGCGCTTGGGTATACGCCTTACCAGAGGCATCTGGCCCCCTTCAAAGCCTCTCCGTACACCGCCACCGGAACGTGATTTCTGGCCGCCCTGGCCTTTACCTGCTGTTTTACCAAGACCGCTTCCTTCACCACGGCCCCTTCTTTTCCTTTCTCTCCTGGAACCAGGCGCAGGTTTCAGTTCATGAAGTTGCATTAGGCAATACCTCCTTAAGCTTCCAGAGTTTCTACAACCAGCAGGTGTTTTATTTTTTCCACCATACCCCTGATTTCCGGGGAGTCATCTTTCACTACTGCATGATTTAATTTCCTGAGACCCAATGCTTCTAGTGTTGCCTTTTGTTTTTTATTGCTTCCAATTGGACTGTTAACCAACGTGATTTTTAGTTTTGTATCAGCCATTCTCTATACCCTCCTATTGGGCCTACCCTAACAATTCTTCGACAGGTATTCCCCTGGAACGAGCGACATCTTCTGCCTCTTTTAGTTCCTTAAGACCCTCGAGTGTCGCATATACCATGTTATTGGAATTATTAGAACCCAATGATTTGGTAAGAATATCCCTTATTCCTGCAAGTTCCAGGACAGCTCTTACCGGTCCGCCGGCAATTACTCCTGTACCTTCGCTGGCAGGTTTAAGGAGTACACGCCCCGCTCCAAACCTTCCGATTACTTCATGGGGAATGGTGGTACCCACCATGGGCACATTAATCAGGTGCTTTTTGGCATCCTCTACCCCTTTGCGGATAGCATCAGGGACCTCACCTGCTTTACCAAGACCGGCACCAACCCGGCCGTTGCCGTCTCCAACAACAACCAGTGCGCTGAAGCTGAAGCGGCGCCCACCTTTAACAACCTTGGCAACCCTATTTATGCTAACTACTTTCTCTTCAAATTCCTGCTGTTCCTCATTCTGAAAATCCATCCATTTCCCTCCTTTGCTTTAGAATTCCAGGCCGTTTTCCCTGGCTCCCTCGGCAAGAGCAGCAACCCTGCCGTGATATTTATAACCGGCGCGGTCAAATACAACTTTGGTTATTCCTTTCTCACGGGCTTTTTCTGCAATTAAAAGGCCAACCTGTTTTGCAGCTTCTTTATTTCCACCGGATTCCAGTTTCCCTTTGAGGGATTCATCCAGGGTTGAAGCAGCTACCAGTGTCCTGCCCTCAGTATCATCGATTATCTGAGCATATATATGATTTAAGCTTCGGAAAACACACAAACGCGGTCGTTCCTTAGTGCCAACCATTCTTTGACGAATCTTGCGGTGAATTTTCTTTCTGGCAGCATTTTTGTCATACTGCTTAAACAAGGCGCTATCACTCCTTTCACGCTGAGGACTGTAAAATACCGATTAAAGCCTAACCTTTTGCAGCGCCTGCTTTTCCTTCTTTGCGCCGTACGTGTTCGCCCTCATATCTGATACCTTTTCCCTTGTAGGGTTCAGGCGGTCTTATTTTCCTTACATTTGCCGCAAACTCTCCAACCTCTTGCTTATCAATTCCCTTGATGATTATTTTGTTGCCCTGAACCTCAACGTCAATGCCTTTAGGAGCTTCGATTTCAACAGGCTGGGAATAACCCACAGTAAGAATAAGCTTCTTGCCCTGGGCTTGAGCACGGTACCCTACGCCAACCAGTTCCAATACCTTTTGAAATCCATTTGTTACTCCTATGACCATATTGTTTAATAAGGCTCTGGTCAGGCCATGGAGCGACCTGTGGTGTTTTTGGTCAGAAGGCCTTGCCACCCTTAACACCGAGTCCTCTACGGAAATAACCATGTCATGAGCGAGTTTGCGTGCCAATTCTCCCTTGGGTCCTTTAACAGTTACATAGTTGTCTTTGTCAATTTTGATTTCTACACCCTTGGGAATTTCTATTGGTGCTAAGCCAACTCTGGACATTTGTACACCTCCCAGCCCATTTTACCAAACATAGCAGATGACCTCACCACCGACGCCCTCCTTGCGGGCTTCCTTATCGGTGAGAATGCCTTTTGAAGTGGAAATTATTGCAATACCTAAACCACCCAGCACCCGGGGAATTTCATCCTTACGTGCATATACTCTCAAACCGGGCTTGCTGATTCTCTTCAAATCAGTAATTGTCCTCTCCTTGCCGGGACCGTATTTCAGGTACAGCCTGATGATCCCCTGCTTGCCATCTTCAATAAACTCGTAATCTTTGATATATCCTTCACGCTTTAAGATTTCACTCATGGATTTCTTAAGCTTGGAAGACGGAATTTCGACTGTGCCTTTGTAGACCATATTGGCGTTTCTAATCCTGGTTAAATAATCAGCTATTGGATCGGTCATAACCATTTGACTTACCCCCTTCCATCCAATCGTTACCAGCTGGACTTGGTAACGCCGGGAATCTCACCTCGATATGCCATTTCACGGAAGCAAATGCGGCAAATGCCGAACTTCCTCATATACCCTCTGGGGCGCCCGCATATCGAACATCTATTGTAAGCTCGCACGCTGTATTTCGGCGGTTTCTTATGGGCTTCGATTTTTGCTTTCCGGGCCATTTCAATCCTCCTTTTTTAAGCAGAATGGCGGAACGGCATTCCCAATAATCTCAACAGTTCTCTGGCCTCTTCATCGGTTTTGGAAGAGGTAACAAAAACGATATCCATCCCCCGTACCTTATCAACTTTGTCGTAATCTATCTCGGGAAAGATCAACTGCTCTTTAATTCCTAGGGTGTAATTACCGCGGCCGTCAAAAGCATTGGGGGATACACCCCTGAAGTCACGAACCCTGGGTAGGGCAACGTTGATGAGGCGATCCGCAAACTCCCACATTCTTTCTCCACGTAGAGTAACTTTGCAGCCGATGGCCATTCCCTCACGCAGTTTATAGGCGGCTATAGACTTTTTGGCCCTCCGGATAATGGGTTTCTGACCGCTGATAGTAGCCAAATCCTCAACAGCGCTTTCCAAAGCCTTTGGGTTTTGCACAGCCTCTCCAACACCCATGTTGATAACGATTTTTTCTAAATTGGGGACTTCCATAACACTTTTATATTTAAACTTATCCAGCAGCTGTGGTTTCACAGTGTTGTTGTAAATGTCCTTTAACCTAGCCAAGGTAAACTAATACCCCCTTTCCTAATCCAAGACGTTTCCGCACTTCTTGCAGTATCTCACTCTGCCCCCTGTACCTGATTCTTGCCTTCCAACGCGAACTGGAGCATCACACTTGTTGCACATAACCATAACATTGGAGACATGCAGAGGTGCTTCTTTATCAATAATGCCACCCTGGGGCATAGCCTGGGTAGGTCGTTGGTGTCTCTTGACCATGTTAACGCCTTCAACTAAAACTTTATTCTCACGGGGTAATACATCCAAAACCTTGCCCTTCTTGCCTGCATTTTTTCCTGATATAACCATTACAGTATCGCCTTTTTTAACTTTTAGTTTAGGTGCCGTCACAATGTTCACCTCCTTGCAAACTTCGAACACTCAAGACTAAAGGACTTCCGGTGCAAGAGATATTATGCGCATATAGTCCTTTTCCCGAAGCTCGCGGGCCACAGGGCCAAAAATTCTCGTTCCCCGGGGAACTCCCTGTTCATTAATAATAACGGCTGCGTTTTCACCAAATCTTATCAAGGAACCGTCTTTGCGTTTAATCTCTCTTTTCGTTCTGACTATAACAGCACGGACGACTTCGCCCTTCTTGACAACGCCTCCTGGTGTTGCTTCTTTAACACTGGCAATAACAACATCTCCAACGGAAGCAAATTTTCTCCCGGAACCGCCCAAGACTTTAATGCACTTGAGCTTCTTTGCACCGCTGTTATCCCCGACTTTGAGCACGGTTTCTGCCTGAATCATGGTGTGACCCCCTTTCTCTAACCGGTACAAACTGCACTAATTTATTTTGCCTTTTCGACGATTTCTACAACTCTCCATCTTTTATCCTTGCTCAGGGGTCTCGTTTCCATAATTTTTACCCTATCTCCCACGCCACATTTATTTTCCTCGTCATGGGCTTTAAACCGTCTGGTTTGCTTAACCCTGCGGTTGTAAAGCTTATGGCTTGCAAAGGTCTCAACAGAAACCACAACAGTTTTATCCATCTTGTCACTAACAACAACCCCGGAGCGAACTTTTCTATGCGGTCTGTCTGACAACTGGTACTAACCTCCTTCCTACAGCCATCACCTTACTGGGCTTTACCTTCACGCAATTCCCGCTCCCGCAAAACAGTCTTGGCACGGGCTATGCTTTTCTTGACTTCTTTTATTCTTCCGGTATTGTCCAGCTGTCCGGTGGCCAGCTGAAAACGAAGATTGAAAAGCTCCCTCTTCAAATCCCCGACTTTTGTAATCAATTCTTCCGTAGTCAAATCTCTTATTTCACTAACTTTCATCAGCTTCACCACCCCATGCCTGCCTGGAGACAAACTTTGTTTTAATTGGCAGCTTATGTGAAGCCAGCCTCATTGCCTCTTTAGCCACGTCTTCGGGAACACCGGCCAGCTCAAACATTATTCTTCCAGGCTTGACAACTGCTACCCAGTACTCCGGAGAACCTTTCCCGCTTCCCATTCTGGTTTCGGCAGGTTTAGCAGTAACAGGCTTATCCGGAAAAATCCTAATCCAAACCTTGCCGCCCCTCTTAATGTATCTCGTCATAGCAATACGTGCGGCTTCAATCTGCCGGCTGGTAATCCAGGAAGGTTCCACAGCCTGAAGCCCATAATCACCATAAAGAATTTCGTTACCACGATTGGACAGGCCTTTCATGCGCCCCCGGTGGTGTCTGCGAAACTTTACCCTTTTTGGCATTAACATTATTTATTCGCCTCCTTCTGTCTGCAATTGAGGAAGCACTTCTCCTTTATAAATCCAGACTTTAATACCAATGATACCGTAAGTGGTCCTGGCTTCCGCGAAACCATAATCAATATCGGCACGCAGAGTATGAAGCGGTACCTTGCCCTCACTGTACCACTCGGTACGGGCCATTTCCGCCCCACCAAGCCGTCCGGAACTGGAAATTCTAATCCCTTCTGCTCCCAAACGCATCGCCCGGCCAACTGCCTGTTTCATGGCCCGGCGGAAAGACACTCTCTTAACTAATTGTGCAGCAATGCCTTCAGCAACCAATTGAGCATCCAGTTCTGGATGTTTTATTTCGATAATATTGATGCTTACCTGGCGGCCTGTCATTTCCTCAATTTCTTTGCGCAGCTGTTCAACTTCAGCACCTCCGCGGCCAATCACTATCCCGGGCTTGGCAGTGTGAATGCTGACCTTTAACCTGTTAGCTGCTCTCTCAATAGTTATGGAGGAAACGCCGGCATGAAAGAGTTTTTTCTTAATATATTTCCTTACCTTTTGATCTTCAACCAGCAGTTTATCGTAGTCCTTTGCAGCAAACCATTTAGAGTCCCAGTCTTTAATTACGCCAATACGAAGTCCCTTAGGATGAACCTTCTGGCCCACTAACTAACCTCCTCCTTTTCACTAACCACAACAGTAATATGGCTAGTTCTTTTCCGGATTAAATCTGCGCGTCCAAAGGCTCTTGGTTTATAACGTTTCATCGCCGGCCCCTGGTCCACATAGATTTTGGAAACGAACAGGTTTTCACGGTCCATATCGTAATTGTGCTCTGCATTGGCAATAGCAGAATTAAGGACTTTCTCAACTACCTCTGCCACCCGCTTGGGAGTAAATTTTAAAATAGCCAATGCCTCATCAACATCTTTACCGCGAATTAAGTTAACAACCTGTCTCGCCTTATTTGGAGCTATACGAATATATTTTGCTGTTGCTTTTGCTTCCACTCCAATACCCCCTATACTTATTATTTGAGGGCAGTCGAACGCTCGGTGTGCGCACCGTGACCTCTAAAATACCGGGTTGGAGCAAATTCACCCAGTTTGTGTCCAACCATGTCTTCAGTAATATAGATTGGAACATGCCTCTTTCCATCGTGTACGGCTATTGTATGCCCAACCATCTGCGGAAAAATCGTTGAACTGCGCGACCAGGTCTTGATGACGGTCTTGTCACCTGTTTCGTTCATCTCTTCAACTTTTCGTAGCAACTTGGGGTCGCAGAATGGTCCTTTTTTCAGTGATCTACCCATATTATTAGTTTACAGCCTCCTTTCAAAAGAGGATTACTTCTTCCTGCGCTTGACAATCATCTTGTCAGATGCTTTTTTCTTCCGGGTCCTGACGCCGTGGGCACCTTTACCCCATGGGGTCTGCGGGTGTCCGCCCACAGGAGCTTTACCTTCACCGCCGCCGTGGGGATGGTCGTTGGGGTTCATAACCACACCGCGAACGGATGGTCTGAAGCCCATCCAGCGCTTGCGCCCGGCCTTACCGATATCAATGTTTTCATGCTCTATATTTCCAACCTGGCCGATAGTTGCTTTGCAATTCATTGAAATAAGGCGAACTTCTCCGGAAGGGAGCCGAATATGCGCATATTTCCCTTCTTTGGCCACCAACTGGGCTTCAGCGCCCGCTGAACGTACAAGTTGGGCACCTCTTCCGGGTTTCAACTCAATATTATGGATCACAGTACCCAGGGGAATGTCCTTAATTTTCAACGCGTTACCAACTTTAATGTCAGCCTTTTCCCCTGCCATTACAGTATCGCCAACTTTTAAGCCGTTGGGAGCCAGAATATATCTCTTTTCCCCGTCAGCATATACAATCAGTGCTATATTGGCAGTACGGTTGGGGTCATATTCTATAGTTGCAACCCTGCCGGGTACACCTTCTTTATCGCGTTTGAAATCAATGATTCTATACAGACGCTTATGACCTCCACCACGGTGCCTGACCGTAAGCCTTCCCTGGAAATTTCGGCCGGCCTGCCTTTTTAACGGTACCACCAAGGACTTTTCAGGCTCTTTAACCGTTATTTCTTCAAAAGTGGATACAGTCATGTGCCGCCTGCCGGGAGAGGTAGGCTTAAACTTTTTTATTGCCACCCCATTTCCCTCCTTCCGTGACTTCTTTAGTTCCTACAGGCCTTCGAAGATTTCAATTTTTTCCCCTTCTCTGAGGGTAACAATAGCTTTCTTTCTGGCGGGAGTACGTCCCACATTCCTGCCAAGGCGTTTTCTCTTTCCTGGCATATTAACAGTATTAACCGCTTCAACAGCCACATCAAACAATTCTTCAACAGCCTTCTTTATTTCCACTTTATTTGCTTCCTTAGCCACAAAAAAGACGTATTTGTTTTCTCCAACCAGTTCCATTGAACGCTCTGAAATAATAGGTCTGATAATAATCTCATCTGCTCTGGCCATTATCCCAACACCTCCTCGAGGCGAACAACTGCATCCCTGGTAAGGAGTAATTTATCATGGGTTACCAGGTCCAATACACTTAACCTGTCAGAAGTCCTGGGAGTAATACCGGGAATATTTCTTGCTGATTTTTCCACGTTTTCGTCTCTGCTGCCGGTTACAACAATGGCTTTCTTGTCAACAGAAAATTTATTGAGAAGCTCAACCATTTTTTTTGTCTTTGGCTGATCAAAATTCAGCTCATCAAGAACAATCATTTTGTCTTCCGCCAGTTTGGCAGAAAGAGCAGACCTGAAAGCCAGCCTCCTCACTTTTTTCGGAACAGTGTAGCTGTAATCCCTGGGTTTGGGGCCGAATATTACACCGCCTCCGCGCCAGAGAGGAGAACGAATGGAACCGACCCTGGCACGTCCTGTACCTTTCTGACGCCAGGGCTTTCTTCCACCGCCCCTTACTTCACCGCGGCTTTTGGTTGAGGAGGTGCCAACTCTTGCGTTAGCCAATTGATTGACCACAACTTCATGTATAACGGCCTCGTTTATCTGCTCTCCAAAAACCCTTTCGGAAAGCTGTATTTCTCCAACTTGTTCTCCACTGCTACTGGAGTAAACAGCAACCACTGGCATTTAGTTTCCTCCTTTCCACCTACTGTGCCGCTTTTACAGCTTCTTTAATGATTACAAGCCCTTTACGGGGTCCGGGAACAGCGCCCTTTACCAAAAGAAGGTTCCTCTCCTTGTCGGAACGGACAACTTCCATGTTCTGAACTGTTACCCGGTCAACACCCATGTGGCCGGGCATTTTGCGGCCCTTGAAAACCCTTGCCGGGCCTTTGGCGGCCAGTGAACCGGTACGCCTGTGGTAATCGGAACCATGGGTTGTCGCGCCCCTGCGGAAACCATGCCGTTTGATTACCCCGGCAAAGCCTTTTCCTTTTGTGATACCAACCACATCTATTTTCTCGCCTTCCGCAAACAGTTCCACATCGACTTCCTGGCCGACTTCATACTGGCTCGGGTCCTTAACACGGAATTCCCTAACGTATTTATAGGGCTGAGTACCTGCCTTGTCAAAATGTCCCTTTAACGGTTTGTTAACACGCTGTTCTTTTTGGGGCATAAATCCCAATTGAATTGCATTATAGCCGTCTTTTTCCACGGTCTTTACCTGAATAACCTGGCACGGTCCGGCTGCAATTGCAGTAACGGGGACAACTTCGCCCCGGTCGTTAAATACCTGTGTCATTCCCAGCTTAATACCCAGCAAACC
This sequence comes from Clostridiales bacterium DTU086, assembly GCA_001513335.1. Classification (GTDB taxonomy): domain Bacteria; phylum Bacillota; class DTU086; order DTU086; family DTU086; genus DTU086. The sequence continues at coordinate 28,239 of LFTO01000085.1, forward strand.
CTTTGACATTTGTTTCACCTCCTGCACCGAATCGCCGCCTCGTTTAGAGCTTAATCTCAATGTCAACCCCTGCGGGCAAATCCAGACGCATCAAAGCATCCACCGTTTTAGGCGTAGGATCCAAAATATCGATTAACCTCTTATGCGTCCGCATTTCAAACTGCTCCCGTGAATCCTTGTTTACATGGGGTGACCTTAAAATGGTATAAACATTCTTTTTTGTAGGCAGCGGTATGGGACCGGAAACTTGAGCCCCTGTACGCCGTGCTGTGTCAACGATCTTTTTTGCTGACTGGTCCAAACTGCTGTGTTCATAGGCCTTTAAGCGAATTCTAATTTTATTTTGTGCCAATTTCCCATCCTCCTTCGCCCGATTTTTTCGGACAATTCTCCGTGGAAATTACCTGAAAATTTCCAGCAACCTTCCACTTCATCGCTTCCGATTATTGTTTATAGCAGTTATTTAATTCCCGTTACAACGCCGGAACCAACAGTCCTGCCGCCTTCACGGATAGCAAACCTCAAACCTTCTTCAATAGCAATCGGGGTGATCAGCTCGATGGACATCTTGATGTTGTCACCGGGCATTACCATCTCTACTCCCTCGGGCAGGGTTACTACTCCGGTCACGTCTGTGGTCCTGAAGTAGAACTGGGGCCTGTAACCGTTGAAGAACGGTGTGTGCCTGCCGCCCTCTTCCTTGGTTAAAATATATACCTCGGAGTCGAATTTGGTCAGGGGCTTGATGGAACCGGGCTTTGCCAGTACCTGCCCACGCTCGATCTCTTTCCTGTCAATGCCTCTTAATAGACACCCAATGTTGTCGCCGGCTTCTCCGTAATCCAAAATCTTGCGGAACATTTCTACTCCGGTTACTACTGTCTTTTTGATCTCGTCCTGCATACCTACTATCTCTACTTCTTCGCCTACTTTGATGCGACCGCGCTCTACTCTACCGGTGGCTACGGTGCCGCGACCGGTAATGGTGAATACGTCTTCTACGGGCATCAGGAACGGCTTGTCTGCATCTCTTACCGGTGTGGGTACATAGCTGTCTACGGCGTCCATCAGTTCAAAGATGGATTTGCACCATTCGCAGTCGTTTTTCCCACAACCGCATTCCAGGGCTTTAAGGGCTGATCCCTGTATAATGGGTATTTCGTCCCCGGGAAATTCGTACTCGTTTAACAGGTCTCTGATTTCCATCTCTACCAGTTCCAAAAGTTCGGGGTCGTCTACCTGGTCTGTCTTGTTCATGTATACTACGATATGGTCTACGCCTACCTGACGGGCAAGAAGAATGTGCTCTCTTGTCTGGGGCATGGGACCGTCTGCTGCGGATACTACGAGTATTGCTCCGTCCATCTGGGCAGCACCGGTAATCATGTTCTTAACGTAGTCGGCGTGACCGGGGCAGTCTACGTGGGCGTAGTGCCTGTTTTCTGTCTCGTATTCTACGTGGGATGTGGCTATGGTGATGCCTCTTTCTCTTTCTTCAGGTGCGTTGTCAATCTGGTCGTATGCTGTGGCTTGTGCAAATCCCTGATGGGCCAGTGTCAAGGTTATGGCTGCTGTCAGGGTGGTCTTGCCGTGGTCAACGTGACCAATTGTCCCTATGTTTACGTGGGGTTTCGTCCTCTCAAATTTTTGCTTCGCCATTTT
>LFTO01000057.1 GCA_001513335.1 Clostridiales bacterium DTU086
CTTTGTCCAGAAACTCGTCCTTTTCTATAAAAATGTAATCCTCACCGTTAACCTCCCCCTGGCGGGGCGGTCTTGTTGTTACCGAGATAGAATAGTCCAAATTTTCAACAGCCTCAACGAGGTTTCTGCACAGTGTTCCTTTTCCCACTCCTGAGGGGCCGGAAATAACGAATAACAGACCCGGAAATTCCATCCTATGTATCCTATTATTCGTTCCCATCTTCGGCTGTTTGGCTGCTCTCCTTTGAAGACAGGCGGTGAGCAACAGTTTCAGGCTGAACTGCAGAAAGGACAATATGGTCGCTGTCCATAATTACAACGGCCCTGGTCCTTCTTCCATAGGTTGCATCAATTAACCTGCCCTCATCCCTGGCTTCCTGAATTATTCTCTTAATTGGTGCAGACTCCGGGCTGACAATAGCCACGATCCTGTTTGCCGAAACAATATTTCCAAAGCCTATATTTATCAATTTAATTTCCACTGATAACCCTCCTAAGGCGTATTCCTATTCAACGTTCTGAACTTGTTCCCGCATCTTTTCAATTTCCGACTTTGCATCCACCACCTTCTGAGATATTGTCAGATCAGGGCTCTTTGAACCAATAGTATTTGTTTCACGGTGTAATTCCTGCATTAAAAAGTCCATTTTTCTTCCTACCGGTTCATTGGAAAGGATGCTTTCCTCCAGCTGGCTGAGATGGCTTCTAAATCTCACTACCTCTTCAGTAATATCACTTTTCTCAGCATAAATAGCAACTTCAGCTGCCAACCGGTTAGGATCTATTTCCACATCTTCTGCAAGATTGCTTATCCTTTCGTTGATCCGGTTTTTATAAGCTTCCACTACCAGAGGCGCTCTGGCTTCAATGTCTGCAACAATTCCGTAAAGTATTTCTGCCCTGTTTTCAAGCTCTTCCTTGAGCCTTTCCCCTTCATTTTCGCGCATGGCAACCAATTGTTCAATGGCTTCCTGAAGAGGCCCTTCAATTTTCTGCCAGACCTGCTCCAGGTCTACCTCCTGTTCCTCCAGAGAGACTACCCCTTCAAGACAGGAAAGCTCGTAAATAGTGATTTCATGGGGAATTCCTAGCGTTTCTGCTAAATCTTTCAAGGATTTATAATAATCCATTGCCAAATCTTTGTCAACCTTTAGTGTTCCACACTTTTTGGATAATTCCTCAATACCAATCCACACATCAATACGTCCCCGGTGAAGGTGAGCACGAATTAATTCCTTAACACGCTCTTCCAAAAGACTATATTTTCTGGGCAGTTTAACAACCTGCTCAAGAAAACGGTGGTTTACAGACTTTATTTCCACCGTAACCTTGATGCCTTCCTCATCAGCAAACTGTGCCCGTCCATACCCAGTCATACTTCTCAGCATAAGAAACCCCCATTCACTTTTCTCTTCTGTTCTGTGGCGCTAAAACAAACTGATCTGCCGCAATATTAAAGCACACCTTTTAGCCTTTCCATTGCCTCTCTAAGTCTTTCCGTTTCAATTGTAAGAGAAATGCGGAAATATCCTTCTCCATACTTTCCATATCCATTTCCGGGGGTCAGTACAACAGCAGATTTCTCCAAAACATATTCCGCAAAAGAAGTGGAGGTATATCCTTCCGGAACAGGTAGCCACATATAAAAGGTGGCCTCTGGCTGTTTGACATTCCAACCAATCTCCTTAAGAAAATCCACTACTATCTTGGCTCTTTCTGCATATATCCTTCTCATTTTGACAACATTTTCACCGGCATGTTTAAGAGCTGCCATACCTGCCGCCTGGACTGCCTGGAACTGCCCTGAATCCATATTGGACTTGATTCTTCCCAGGGCATCAATAACCCTGGAATTTCCTGCCGCCCAACCAATCCTCCAACCAGTCATATTATAAGGCTTCGACAGAGAATTAAATTCAATGGCTACATCCTTGGCCCCCTTCACCTCAAGTATACTCGGGGGTTTATCACTGCCAAAATAGATTTCGCTGTAGGCTGCATCGTGACAGATTATGAGGTCATACTCCCGGGCAAAATCCACTGCTTCCTGGAAAAATTCAAGAGATGCTTCAGCACCTGTAGGGTTATTGGGATAATTAAGAAACATCAGTTTAGCTTTAGCTGCTGTATCTTCAGGAATACGTGAAAAGTCAGGAAGAAAACCGCCCTCTTCTAAAAGAGGCATGGGATAAACCTGACCTCCCGCCAAGAGGGTCCCTATTCCATAAACAGGATACCCAGGGTCGGGGACAAGGTTATAATCGCCGGGATTAACATAACACAAATTGATATGAGCTATGCCTTCTTTTGAGCCAATAAGGGTTACTATTTCACTGCGGGGGTCAAGATCAACGTTAAAGCGCTGGCTGTACCAATCTGCAACTGCCTGTCTGAATTGCAGCATACCCACAGAACTAGGATACCTGTGGTGCTCCGGGAAATGAGCCTGCCTGCACAGTTCCTCAATAACCAGGTCAGGAGTGGGGGTATCTGGGTCCCCAATGCCTAAACTTATAACGTCCTTCCCCATAGCTTTCAGTTCCTCAATCTTTTGCTCTATCCTGGCAAACAAATAGGGTGGCAGCTGTTGAATACGTTTTGCTTCCTGCAATTCTACAACCTCCTTAAATTGTGCTTGAACTCAAAGAAAATAATTCCCCTCAAAAACTTTTGCAGCCGGCCCTGTCATAAAAACCCTGCCAGTTTCTTCATCCCATTCAATATCAAGGTTACCCACTGTGAGGTGTACAGTTACCTTGCGGTTCGTTTTCCCATTTAAGAAACTGGCAACTGCTGAAGCACAGGCCCCCGTACCGCAGGCAAGGGTCTCCCCGGCACCTCGTTCCCATACACGCATAAGTATATTATTTTCGTCAAGTATTTGAACAAATTCTACATTAGTTTGTTTAGGAAAAACAGAATGGGTACAGATTGCCGGCCCCCACAGGTCAAATTTAACCTTTTTGATATCAGGTACGAATACAATACAGTGGGGATTGCCCATTGATACGCATGTTACTGCAAACTCACTGCCGGCAGCCTTAATGGGCCGCGCGATCACTGTCTCACCCTCCAGGGAGACAGGAATATCGGCGGGATTAAACCCCGGCTGGCCCATATCAACCCTGACGGAATCAACTTCACCGTCCTTAAAGATTATCTCCGGAGCTATAAACCCTGCCAGGGTATCCACAACCATTGAACTTTCGGAAACAATTCCCTCTTCATAAGCATATTTGGCAAGGCATCGAATGGCATTGCCGCACATCTCTGCCTCCGAACCATCAGAGTTAAAAATGCGCATTTTTAAATCAGCCCTGTTGGAAGGGCCAATAATAACAAGTCCATCCGCTCCTACACCCAAATGACGGTTGCAAATTCTTACTGCAAGATCCTGAAGGCTCTCCTCCTGGGGAACTTCCTGTTGGGATACCAGGACAAAATCATTCCCCAGCCCATGCATTTTAACAAATTTCATTGTTTTCTCCTTTATCTGTAAATATTCCTTTTTTTGTTCTATTATACACGGACTCACTGGATTGTGCGAACCGCAACAAAGGAACAATGGCAGTACTGTGATTTCTTCTCTGTTTTCCCTTCGTATTCCTCCTTAAGAATTACCAGCCAACAAGCCTTCCCCAAGACATTGAACCGGCATTGCCAAACATGCTATACTTGCTGGGAAAGATTGAAAGGCGGAGGTAAAGAATGCCCTTTGACGGAATCACCCTTAACGCAGTTAAACAAGAACTGGAACAATTCTTAATTGAAAAACGGATAGACAGAATATACCAACCGGGTAAAGAAACAATAATCATCAAATTCAGGATGCGCAGCGATAAATGTAACCTGCTGGTGTCCTGCAGTGCTGATTCCGCCAGAATCCACCTTTTGGATTCAAGACAAAAAAGCCCGCCCCAACCACCTATATTCTGTATGGTTTTGAGAAAATACCTGGAGGGCGGCCAGTTGATTTGTATGGAGCAAAAAGGCCTGGAAAGAGTCCTTACCCTACATTTTCGAAAAGTCAATGAAGCCGGATCGGTAAAAAACCTTGCTCTGCACTGTGAAATTATGGGTAGGCACAGCAACATTGTGCTTGTAGACTCCGACACCAATTGTATCCTGGACGGGGCGAAACGGCTTACCCTGGAGGTAAACCGGTACAGGCAAATTCTTCCTGGTATGCCTTACGTCCCCCCTCCAAGCCAAAACAAGCACGATTTCAGGACTATCACAGAAGAAGACTTTTTTAATTTACTTCTGGCACAACCCCTGAACAGTAAATTGCACCAAATCCTCCTCAATATTTATGAGGGGTTCAGCCCCCTGATCTGCAGGGAAATAGTTGTTCAAGCCGGCTTAACTGAAGATATAATCCTGGATGAGTGCGGTGAATATGAACTGGGAAGAGTTTGGCAAGTACTTATAAAGATGGCAGAAGACATGGCGGCAAGCCGTTTTAATCCCGTACTTGTCAGGGACAATTCCAAGTATATTCAATACGCCCCTTTTGACCTGCTGCAGTACCCGGAAAACAAAAAAGAATACTTTGAATCTGTAAACGAAGCCTTAAATACATTTTTTACCGCCAAAGAATATGCCCTCCGTTTTAACGAAAAAAAACACAAACTTGAAAGGCTTGTTAACGCCCAAATAAAAAAAGGCAGAAATAAGCTTGCCGTCCACGAACAAGACCTAATAGAAACAGAGGATACTGAAAAAGACAGGATTGCCGGAGAACTGATTACCGCCAATATGTACAACGTTTCCCGGGGAGACAGGGAAATAAATACACCCAACTATTACGACCCGGAGCAAAAAAATGTGGTAATACCCTTGGACCCGTCCCTTACTCCTTCTCAAAATGCACAGAAGTATTTTAAAAAATACCGTAAGGGAAATGTCAAAAAGCAAAAAGCAGTTTATTATATAGACCGGACCCGGGAAGAACTCCTCTACCTGGATACAGTATCTATGGCTATTTCCCAGGCGGCAACCCTGGAAGAACTGGAAGAAATCCGGGAGGAACTTGCCAACCAGGGTTACCTGAAAAAAGAGAAACGCAAAACTCCCGTTTCAACAACCCCCGGATATTTGACATACATCTCAACTGACGGCTTCACGATTATGGTAGGGAAAAACAACAGGCAGAACGACTATCTTACAATGAAAGTTGCCCAGGATGAAGATATGTGGCTGCACACCAAAGATATCCCCGGCGCCCACGTAATTGTAAAATCGGAAGGCAGAAGGGTACCTGAAAGGACCCTGCTGGAAGCGGCGATGCTGGCAGCCTACTACAGCAGGGGAAAACTGTCAGGTAATATCCCTGTTGATTACACATTGAAAAAACATGTGCGCAAGCCCAAAGGGGCCAAGCCTGGCATGGTGATCTATGACCACCACTCAACTGTTTACGTAAAGCCGGAATCCAACCCTCGATTATCTCCTTAATTTCAGCTTTGTTGGGAGGACGGCGGGAGGCTTTTTTCACGCCGTCCTGTTTTTGTTCTCGTTACTGCACAGGATATTTTCCAGGACTAATCTATCATTCCAAAATGCCGGAAGGCCGCCTCAATAGCAGACCTTTTATTTTCAGGGCAGGGGACAATCCGCTCTTCTCCTTGACGGTTATGGGCCCGATTTACCGGTAAACCATTTAACTCTTTACAATGCGCTATCCAGCAGGTTTTAGGCGTCCACCCATAATTATCCTTCACCCATGTTTCAATTTCCTTATAGGTTGGCATCATTTAACCCCCGGACTACCCTTGTTGGTAAAAATACCTATTATATTATATTGAAAAACGTAACAGTTAACACCTTAAACTAAAACCGGCCATCCTACCGACAACTAAGTTAACATAATGCTGCCCCGGAGCGATTTATCAACCTGTCCTCACCAGCAAAATTTCGTACTCAAATGGTAAAGTCCTGGAGTGCAATAGTCCCGTTATCCTCACCAAGAGCACGGACACGCAGGACCTGGAGAAGTGCCCTGCAGGTATCAATAGAAGTAAGACATGGGATACCATGCTCAACTGCCGTCCTGCGGATGATGAAACCATCACTATCCATCTGCCTACCCCTGGTAAGGGTATTAAAAACAAAGTCTATGTTCCCTTTCCTGATATGGTCGACAATGTTGGGATATCCTTCCCCCAGCTTTTTGACCTCTACTACTTCAAGCCCGCGGCTCTTTAGGAAGCCTGCGGTTCCCCTGGTGGCATAAATTTTAAATCCCAAATCCTCAAATCCCTGAATTAGGGAAAAAGCTTCCTCTTTGTCTTTATCTGCAATGGTAGCCAAAATTGTTCCCTGGGCAGGTATTGCCAGACCTGCAGCTAAAAGCCCTTTTGCCAGAGCCCTTTCAAAAGAGGTATCTATACCCATTACTTCACCTGTTGACTTCATCTCCGGTCCGAGCCCTGTGTCAACTTTGGACAATTTAGCAAATGAAAAAACGGGCACCTTAACGGCAACAATATTCTCTGGAGGAGCAAAGATACCTGTACCGAATTCGAATTCCTTCAAAGTGTGTCCCATAATTACCTTTGTAGCAATGTTTACCATAGGAATCCCCGTAACCTTGCTCATATAGGGAACGGTCCGGCTGGCCCTGGGATTGACTTCTAAAACATATACTTTATCATCCTTCACAACAAACTGAATATTTATCAGTCCTTTAACTTTAAGTGCCCTAGCCAGCTTATAGGTATATTTCTCTATTTTCCCTACGGTGGCGGTGCTTAGAGAAAATGCGGGATAAACAGCAATGCTGTCACCGGAATGGACACCTGCCCTCTCGATATGCTCCATTACTCCCGGAATAAGCACATCCATCCCGTCTGAGACCGCATCCACCTCTACCTCAATACCGTTTATATACTGGTCCACCAATACCGGGTGGCTCCGTGAGACCGTTACCGCTGTAGTGACGTAATGATACAGTTCCTGCTCATTGTAAACTATTACCATTGCCCTTCCGCCCAGGACATAGGAAGGCCTGACAAGGACAGGGTAGCCAATTTTGGAAGCTATCTCGACAGCTCCCTCAACGGTTACAGCCGTCCCACCCTGTGGCCTGGGGATACAGTTAGCCTCCAGGAGACGGTCAAATTTGTCCCTGTCTTCGGCGTTATCAATATCATCCATGGAGGTTCCCAGAATGTTTATACCTTTTTCCCTTAAGGCCTCGGCAAGGTTGATTGCAGTCTGACCTCCGAACTGGACGATGACACCCTCAGGTTTTTCTTTTTCAAGAATGTTTAATACGTCTTCCGGAAAAAGAGGCTCAAAGTAAAGCCGGTCAGATGTATCAAAATCCGTGCTGACAGTTTCCGGGTTATTGTTGATTATTATTGCTTCCACACCCATTTCCTTCAATGCCCAAACAGAATGTACGGAACAGTAATCAAATTCAACCCCCTGGCCAATTCTTATGGGGCCGGAACCCAGAACAATAACCTTTCGCCCTTTTCCAGCTTCCCCTTCATCCTCTCCCTCATAAGAGGAATAGTAGTAGGGCATCGCTGATTCAACATTTCCAGCCCAGGTATCAACCCGTCTATATACCGGCTCAATCCCCAAAGATTTTCTCAGCTGCCGGATGCTCTCTTCCGAAGTATCCGTCAACTCTGCCAGGGTTTGGTCACAGCAGCCCCTCTCTTTGGCCTCTCTGAGCCTTTTCATAGATATTCCTTTTCCTTCTTGCCACTCTTTCTGTATATCCTGGCAGATATCAATAACGCCCTTGATTTTGGAGATAAAGAATAGGTCAATATGAGTGATACCTGCTACTTCCTCAGGGGTCATTCCTCTGAACAGGGCCTCACCAATCCAGAAAAGGCATTCGTCATCAGGCTCTGTCAGTTTTTTAACAAGGTCTTTCTCGGTGATTTTTTCCTTGCTGCCAAAACCCCAGGCCCCAATTTCCAGGGAGCGGATTGCCTTCATCAGTGCCTCTTCAAAAGACCTGCCAATAGCCATTACTTCTCCGGTGGCCTTCATCTGGGTCCCCAGCCTCCTGTCCGCCAGGTTGAACTTATCGAAAGGGAAACGAGGGATTTTTACCACCACATAGTCCACAGAAGGCTCAAAATCGGCATAAGTCTTTCCGGTAACAGCATCTTTAATTTCATTGAGGTTTCTGCCTACTGCAATTTTCGTAGCTATCCTGGCAATAGGGAATCCCATTGCCTTTGAAGCTAAAGCGCTGGAACGGCTCAGACGGGGATTTACCTCAATTACATAATAATCCATACTGTAGGGAGAGAGAGCAAACTGGATGTTGCAACCTCCTTCAATACCCAGAGCCCTGATAATTTTCAAAGCGGCATATCGCAGGTTATGGTACTCTTCTTCTGTAAGGGTCTGGCAGGGAGCGGCAACAATGCTGTCCCCGGTATGAATGCCCATAGGGTCAATGTTTTCCATGCTGCAGACAGTAATACAGCAGTCCGCAGAGTCACGCATAACCTCAAATTCTATCTCTTTCCAGCCAAGTACAGACTGTTCAATCAAAAGCTGCCCAATCAGGCTGTAATTGAGCCCCCGGGAAGCAACGGCACGCAGTTCATCTTCATTATGCGCCGCCCCTCCACCGGTACCGCCAAGAGTATATGCCGGACGGACTATAACCGGATATCCGATTTTTCCTGCGTAAGCAACTGCATCCTCCACAGTAGAAACAACTGCACTTTCAGGAACAGGCTCACCGATTTCCTGAAGCATAGATTTAAACTTTTCCCTATCCTCTGCTTTTTTTATGCTTTCCAGGGAAGTCCCCAATAGCTCGACTCTTTCTCTCGCCAGTATACCCCTTTCGGCCAGTTCCCAGGCCAGGTTCAGGCCAACCTGACCGCCCAGGGTAGGCAGAAGACCGTCAGGTTTCTCCCGACAAATTATCCGCTCCAGTGTTTCTACTGTCAGGGGTTCAATATATACCCTGTCTGCAATATTCACATCCGTCATTATTGTAGCCGGATTGCTGTTTACAAGCACTACCTGAATACCTTCTTCCTGCAGTGCCCGGCAGGCTTGAGTCCCGGCATAGTCAAATTCGGCTGCCTGTCCAATAATAATTGGACCGGAACCGATAACCAAAACTTTATTGAGTTTTGATTGGGGCACTTAGAATTCTCCTTTCTAAGCCTGTGACGTATTTTAGGATTTGTGCTGTTTATTCCACGCTTTTCCTGCCGTTAATTTTCCTCCGTAAATGGTGGCAGTGGCCCAACCTTTCAGGACCCTACCGTTAAACGGGGAGTTCTTTCCCTTGGACTTAAATAAGTTAACATCCACTTTCCTCTCTAGATTTGGATCCAAAACAGTCAGGTCTGCCCTGCTCCCTTCCCTGATCCCCGACAGAGGTATTCCCAAAATTTCCGCAGGGGCAACGGAAAGTTTTTTTAGGGCCTGCATCCAGTCCAAATAACCGGGTTGGATAAGGTTTGTTACCACCAGCGCCAACTCTGTCTCGATTCCTGAAATTCCAAAGGGTGCATAGTCAAATTCAACCTCTTTAGCCTCCCGGGTGTGGGGAGCATGGTCAGAGGCAATTACGTCAATAGTCCCGTCCTGCAGTCCTTCTATTACCGCTTCTACGTCGCTTTTACTCCTTAGAGGAGGATTTACTTTCAAATTAGTGTCATAGCCGACTAAATTCTCATCCGTCAGGGAAAAATGGTGAGGCGCCGCTTCACAGGTTACACAGACTCCCCTTGCCTTGGCTTCCCTAATAATCCTAACACTGCCGGCGGTACTGACATGGGCAATATGGAGCTTTGCCCCTGTCGCTTCCGCAAGGATGCAGTCCCGGGCAACCATAATTTCCTCAGCCGCGGCAGGGATACCGCGGAGTCCTAATGCCGTAGAATAGTAACCCTCATTCATTGAACCCCCCGTGCTTAAATCCGAATCCTCACAATGGGAAATAACGGGGATTCCCAAAGCTTTTGCATACAGTAAACCATTCCGCATTACAGAAGAATCTTTAACAGGTTTCCCGTCATCTGAAACAGCCTTAATACCCGCTTCAACCATGTCACCTATCTCAGCCAGTTCCTTCCCTTCCAGCCCCTTGGTAATGCTGCCTATTGGGTAAACCCGGCAGTGGCCCGCTTCAGCAGCCCGTAATAGAATTGCCCTTACAACAGCAGCATTATCAACAACAGGATTGGTATTAGCCATGCAGGCAACAGCAGTGAAACCTCCATGAGCTGCTGCCAGGGAACCGCTTTCAATATCTTCCTGGGCTTCATACCCGGGCTCCCTCAAGTGAACATGCATATCCATCAGACCAGCAGTTACAATACAGTTTTGCGCATCAATTATTTCCGCTTGTTCCGGGACAGGTAGGTTAGGTGCTACTTTTCTTATCGTGTCGCCTTCAATTAAAATGTCACTTTTTTCGTCCAAGCCGGTAACAGGGTCAATAATCCTCCCGTTTTGAATGAGAATGCTCATTTAATTACCCCCTTGAATCAACAAATACAACAGTGCCATCCGGACTGCAACACCGTTCGTAACCTGCTCAGTAATCACCGCCCTGCCGCTTTCCATTACTTCAGGGGATATTTCTATTCCCCTGTTTACCGGGCCGGGGTGCAGGATAAGGACATCTTTTTTTGCCTTTTGCAACCTTTTTTCGTTAACCCCGTAAAGCATGGCGTATTCTCTCAGTGAGGGAAACAAAGCTGAGCCCTGCCGTTCCCTCTGGATGCGCAGTACATTTATCACATCAGTTCCCTCTAATGCTTCATCAAATGTGGTGCAGACATGGGCTCCCATTTTTTCTATGTCAGGAGGTATCAAAGTAGGAGGACCAAAAACTTTCACTGTTGCCCCCATCTTACAAAGACCCCATATATTTGAACGGGCAACCCGGCTGTACATTATATCCCCGATCACAGCCACTTCAAGATTGTCCAGTCGCCCCTTTGCTTCAAGTATAGAAAACATATCCAGAAGTGCTTGAGTAGGATGCTCGTGCTGGCCATCACCCGCATTAATAACCGCGGCAGAAATGTTTTGAGCAAGAAAATGGGGTGCCCCAGCGGAACCGTGCCGAATTACCACCACATCCACACCCATAGCCTCAATCGTTTTTCCCGTATCGATTAAACACTCACCCTTGGCAACGCTGCTGGTATTCACAGCTATATTCACCGTATCCATACTCAGGTATTTACCCGCAAGCTCAAAAGAGGTTCTGGTGCGGGTACTGGGTTCATAAAAAAGGCAGACCATTGACTTGCCCCTGAGAGTTGGTACCTTTTTTATATCCCTGCCTAGCACTTCTTTCATAGCTTCTGCAGTAACCAGAATTCCTTCAATTTCTTCAGCAGTAGCATGTTCCAATCCTAACAAATCCTTACCCACTTAAAGGGTCACCTGCCTTTCTCAAATAAAAAACCTCCCATATCAAGCCATAAGGGAGGCCAAAAAACCACTTACCTGCCGCCCTTATAGCCTCTCTGGACTAATTTAAAGGACCGGTTTAATCTGGTACTCGCTCTTCAATTGTCACCCTATCCTGCCCATCGATTTCCGTTACTTTCACCGAAATCACCTCCGCCCTTGAGGTAGGTACATTCTTGCCAACATAATCCGCTCGGATAGGGATTTCCCTGTGCCCTCTGTCAATTAATACCGCCAGCTGCACTTCGCTGGGACGGCCGTAATCTAGCAGGGCATCCAGTGCTGCCCTCACAGTCCTGCCCGTATACAAGACATCATCTACCAGTACGACACGGCGGCCTTCAACTGAAAATGGTATGTGACTCTTGCTCTCAGTGCCCTTCCCCTCCTGAAAGGTGTCGATATCATCTCTGTGGAGGGTAATATCCAGTATTCCAACAGGAAGGGCTTGTCCTTCAATTTGAGAAATATGGTTGGCCAGCCTTGTTGCCAGTGGAACACCTCTACTTCTGATACCTATCAATACAAGGTTATCCGTCCCGGAATTTCGCTCAATTATCTCATGAGCTATCCTGCGCAGGGACCGGGAAAGCTTCTCGGAAGACATAATAACCGCCTTCTCTTTTACTGCCATGGCATACCCTCCTGGGCTCTTATACTGTCAGGCAAGGCCGAAAGTGACACCAGACCGCAACTTGGCACATTTTCGGCTAAGTTTAGCGCTGATTTCAAAGGCAAATTTATCTGCACTAAAACAGCCTGCCATTGGACCACGGCAGGCTAAAGTAAGATTACTTAGTAATAATATCCAGCCCTTGTGGCCTCACTGGACCAATTAAAGGAACCATTTTTCTAAATTTTACTCTATGAGCAACTCTCCGTCAAGAAAAATTTAACCTGGTAAACAGGGGATCAGCACAGGCATATTAATTTCACCCCACTCGCATAATAAGCGTGTATCACCAATTGGTCAACCAAACAACCATTTCAGTAATAACATAACACCTTAACAATAATTCTGTAGAAGGCAACCAATAACCCCCGGGTACTAAAACCAGTACCCAAAAGGAGGTACCTGTGAAATGAAAGGCAAAGACCTGCGTATTGCGCACCGTCAATCTCAAAGGTATATACATCCAACCGGCCCCAATAAAGTCCTGGTTCGTCTGAGAATATATCTTGAAGGGGCTGCTGTTCCTGAATCCTGTTCTATCCTTTATTCATCAGGAAGCGGCTGGCACAGCTCACCTATGCTTATTTCAGTAATGACGCGAGACTCCGTATATTACGAAGTAGAACTGGAGCTCCCCAACCCCATGGTGAAATATTACTTTGAGGTTAAAACGGAGACAACCCTGTATTCCTATGGGGATACCGCCGGTGTTAAAGACCAACAAGAGGTTGAAATTATTCCTTTTGTCTTTGACTGGGTACCTGCTGAAGTATTCATAACGCCGGAATGGGTAAGGGAAGCCGTATTTTACCAAATCTTCCCTGAAAGGTTCTATAACGGCAATCCAAAAAACGACCCCAAAGAAACAGTTCCCTGGGACAGCTCGCCTTCGGCAACTAACTTTTTTGGCGGAGATCTTGAAGGAATTGAGAAAAAAATTCCTTACCTGGTGGACTTGGGGATAACAGCAGTCTGGTTAACTCCCATCTTTACTTCCGTTTCAAACCATAAGTACAATACAAGCGATTATATGAACATCGACCCGCATTTTGGTGACAAAAAGACTTTTCGGCGGCTGGTTCAAAAACTTCATGATAACGGCATCAGGATAATTCTTGACTGTGTATTTAACCACACCGGGACAAATTTTTGGGCTTTTCGGGATGTTTTGAAAAATGGCGAGGCTTCACGATATAAAGATTGGTATTACATTAATGAATTCCCGGTGCAGATTGAACCACGCCCCACATATGAATGCTGGTGGGATATACCGGATTTGCCAAAGTTGAGAGTCCCTAACCCCGAGGTCAGGGATTACCTCCTGTCTGTTGCAGCCTACTGGACAGAAGAATTTGAAATTGACGGGTGGCGTCTGGATGTTCCCAATGAGGTGAGCCACGATTTTTGGGTGGAATTCCGAAAGGTAGTCAAGAATATCAACCCCGACTGCTATATTGTAGGGGAAATTTGGGATGACGGGCGGCCGTGGCTTCAGGGAGACCAATTTGATGCCGTTATGAACTATCTTTTCAGGGACAACGTTTTGGATTTCTTCGCCCGAAAAAAAATGGGGGTAAGCGACTTTGAACAGCATATGGGAATACTCCGCCTTAAATACCAGCAGCAGGTGAACCTCTCTCTACTAAACCTCATGGGCAGTCACGACACCGCCCGGATGCTGACGGTATTTAAGGAAGAACGCCCCCATATGGCCAGTGCTTCGGAACCTGAAAACATCAATAGAAAAATGCGCCCCGCGATAATATTTCAAATGACCTATCTGGGAGCACCAATGATTTATTATGGGGATGAAATAGGCATGATGGGAGGTCCTGACCCCGGCTGCCGGAAAGCTATGGTCTGGGAAGTTGAGGAACAGGATAAAACTCTCCTGGACTTGTACACTGCTTTAATAAAGCTGCGGAAGGAAAGTGAACCGCTAAAGAAAGGAGCATTTCTTCCCCTCACCGCTGATGATGCAAACAAGGTATATGCCTTTGCAAGAAAATTTGCCGAACAATTATGCCTGGTTGTCCTTAACTTAGGCTCCAAAGACTTGGAATGCAGCATTCCTGTGCGGTTGCTTGGGCTTCCCGAGGGAATCCGGTTTCAAGATGCCCTCACTACACAGGAATGTGCCGTAAAGGACAACAAACTGGTTATCCCCCTGCTGGAGGCGGATTTTGGAGCCATATTAACTCCGATAATTTAACAGAGAAAAAGGAAACAGGTTATTGAAAAGGAAGATTAAATCCAGGAGCATGGAGCCGTAAACAAAAGTAAATTCAAGGTTTTCGACAAATAATTCAGGGCAGTTTTATTTTATCCAACAAAGATAGACCTTTTCTCCAAAGGACAACTTTACCCGTTGCTAGAAACACTCACAAAAAGAGCAGGGTGTGATTCGTTGATGAATTCAATGTTTCGCATGCACCAACCGTTACTTTTGAGCCCCCAGGAAGGGGTATTTGCCCACCGTACTTTTAAAACCAGTATTATAGAAAAGACGGCCGACCGTCTGCTGGTTTCGGTGCCATATTATAACGGAAAAGTGGTACTCCTCCCCAGGAACACTCCGGTTAAGGTTGAAATACCGTTAAAACAGGTCTTTTTTTCAGAAATTAGCAAAAAAACAGCTTTTGGTGAATACCAGTGTCTGGAACTGGCGCTCCCCTATCAACTGCTCAAGAAAGACAAATTAAAAACTCCCAGAATAATCACTGTAACCAGCGGTAAAGGAGGAGCAGGAAAAAGCACTCTCCTTATAAACCTGGCTATTGCCCTAAGCCAGCAAGGGCTGCGGGTATGCATCGTTGATTGCGACCTGGGAACCTCAAACATAGATGTCCTCCTTAATTTGCATGCCAGGTACACCATTCAGGATGTCATTGAAGGAAAGAAAAATATTTTTGATATTTTGTTGGAAGGTCCCTGCAAGACGGTAATTGCACCGGGCTCATCAGGATTTCCCCCTTTAACAAGCATTTCTGAGGCGCAGGCCCAGAAAGTAATTAACAGCCTGGGGAAGTTGGAACCTTATACAGACATCATTCTTCTTGATACAGGCCCAGGTGTTTCCAACAACGTAATGTTCTTTAACCAGCTGGTAGATGAAATTATCACCGTTACAACACCGGAACCTCATTCCATTACAGATACTTACGCCGCCTTAAAGGTACTGGTAGATCTAAAGAACGTACCTTTCCTTTGGCTTGTAATCAATAAAACGGAAGGACAAGAAGAAGCGGACAGTGTTGCCGCCAGAATTATGAGTGCCGCGGAGCGATTCCTTTCATTGAATATTAAATACCTAGGTCATGTAATGGAGGATATACATGTTTCCAAGTCCGTAAGGAGGCTGACACCCTGCTTGCTGCGCTTTCCCAACAGCGAAGCTTCCCAGTGTTATAAAGACATTGCCGAAAATTTCTCTATGACTAAACAACAGGTAACACCTGCAAAACCCCATTTTAGGAGGTTAAAAAGGATTTTGCCCATCTCCTAGCCCTGCATTACCTCAACAGCCTTTTCCACCCAACGGCAGTCTTGGAGCAGTGCCCTGCCTATTCCAACCAGGTCTGCCTTACCCGACTCAAGGAGATGGTTGGCAAACGCAGGGTCTTTAATGCCTCCGGTTATCATGATTGGGATATCCACAACAGGTTTGATAGCTTCCGCAAGGTAAACAAAATATCCCTGCCCCTGGCCGTCATACCCTCCCAAACCTCCCGACAAGTCCAAAACATCCACACCTGCCCGCACAAGCCTGAGGGCTACCCAATGAGCATCCTCAACGGTCAGCCCGCCATACATTCTGTCATCGCCGCCCAGACGAAAAAAGACGGGATAATCTTTTCCAACAACTTTTCTAACCTCTTCAACTACTTCAAGGGAAAACCTGATCCGATTCTCCCGGCTCCCACCATACTTGTCATGCCTCCTGTTGGTCAGGGGCGAAAGGAACTGGTTCAAAAGGTATCCGTGGGCCCCATGAATCTCAACCATATCAAATCCGGCCTCTTTGGCAAGGCCGGCTGCTCTCCCAAAATCCACAACCGTTCTATGTATTTCCGCCTCTCCCATCTCCCGGGGCAGATCCGTTCCTCTTGGATGTTTGATACAAGAGGGGCCCGCAGGCTGGGTACCGATTACTTCTCTTCTGCATGCAGTCCCACCGTGGTTGATTTGGGCACCAATTACACCTTGAAAGGAGTGAACCATACTGGTAAGCCTTTTATATCCATCCAACAGGTCGCCACTGTGCATTCCTGCTTGTCGGATATTTACCCGCCCCTGCATATTGACAAAGGCGTGTTCTAAAATTACCAGGCCAACGGATGTTTTGGCTCTGTTCCCATATTCCTTCATCAATTCGTCAGTCAATGCGCCGCTAATGGACGCCTTATACGCAGCAATAGGCGGAAAAACTATTCTGTTTTTCAGCTTCATATTCTTGATTGAAATAGGAGAAAACAAGCCTGCCATCGCCAGTTACCCTCCTTCACGCTATCTCTATACTGCCCAAAATAGGGGCCAAAAATAAGAAAAAGCCCAAAGGGCAGATACTAAAAAGAAAAAAATTTACGATGCCTGGTGCAGCCTTGCCCATAAACCGGGAGGCAGAACATCTTTGATAAGGACCTGGGAATAGCTGCTTTTCCCTGTAAAAGGCCCTTTAACCCAATCCTCCAAATCCACATCGGGAGAATCCGCCTCGTCATACCAAAAACCACAGAGACCAGCCTCAGCAAACTCAAGCCACCTGCGCACCAGTTCGTCCTCACCGGCGTTCACTACTGCCTCACGCAGTTCCAATGCATCCTTTGAAGCGGGGCAACAGATAAATGTCTGGCACACAAAGGGCCGGAAATCGTAAACTGAACAGGTTTTTGTCTCCCTTTCCAGGAAAATGCATTTGTTATCCTCACCAAGGCGCAGGGTAATATCTACACTCCTCCCGTCGACATAAACATGGGAGAAACGCCGGAGCATTTCAGCAAGGACTTTATGCTCACCTGAAAGGCTGCCCCCCAGAGTCCCCCTGACCGCAGGGCTCTCGGCAAGCACAAGCAGGTCAATAATAGTTAGTGGAATACGTTCTCCGCAGCAAAGGTCACATCCACGGCAGCTTTTCCTGTCCTCCCGGGAACGGGACAAATCCAGGGTCATTAAAGCAGCGTTAAGGGCATTCAGGTAATCTTGAACTGTAACACCATTCTCATCAACTGAAATATCATAGCCCAGGGTACCGTCTTCGTAATCAATAGACATTATTTTAGGTTTCATTCTCCGGATACTCCTCCAAAATTCTTTCCGCTTCTCCATATTGTTCAAAAGCTACCAGGATCTCAACCTCAGCAAGAGGCCCCGCGGTCAACCCGTAAATCTCCCCGGCAGCCTCGGATCTCAGGACTGCTCTAATCCCGTAGCTCTAAGGTACCCCTTAAGTATTTCCGCTTCCATCTGGTTGTTCACTGTACATAAGGTTTTCCACTGACTCAACCAATTCAGCCCCCTTTACGCTGCCAAGGACAGACAGGATTTCCTTAAAATATTCGGGCAGGCCGACGGTAAATTCCAGATATTTCCCGGTACTGGGGTGTCTGAAACCTAAAACATAAGCATGAAGAGCCTGCCTTTTTAATCCAAATTCATTCTTCCCCGGACCGTACTTTGTGTCCCCCACCACCGGATGCTTTATATAGGCCATATGCACACGGATCTGGTGGGTCCGCCCAGTTTCCAGTTTTAGCTTAACTAATGTATATTCCTTAAAGCGCTCCAGGACATCAAACTGGGTCACTGCCCTGCGGCTGTTACAAAATACTACAGCCATTTTTTTTCTATCCCCGGGATTCCGCCCAATAGGGGCATCGATACACCCCACATCATGCTGGATTATCCCGTGAACAAGGGCAAGATACTCCCGGCGCATATCATGGTCCTTCAGCTGCCGGGCAAGGCCCCTGTGGGCAACATCATTTTTTGCAGCCACCAGGATGCCTGATGTATCCTTATCGATCCGGTGTACAATACCAGGCCGCAGCTTTCCGTTTATCCCTGACAAATCAGTACAGTGGTAGAGGAGAGCGTTGACCAGGGTCCCGGAGGTACTGCCCGGTGCCGGGTGTACTACCATACCCTGGGGTTTGTTTACTACTATAATGTCCCTGTCTTCATACAAAACATCCAAAGGAATCTTTTCAGGGCGAGCTTCAATTTCTTCCAATTGGAATTCAGCAAAAGACACCAGGTCCCCCTTTTTTACCTTGTAGTTCCGTTTAACGGCCCGACCGTTAACGGTTACCTGCCCATTATCAATAGCTTTTTGTATTTGCGACCGGGAACAGTCCGGAAGGGTAGATGACAAAAAAACGTCCAGCCTCTGTCCCTGGGCACCTTCATCAACATCTATTTCCGTATTTCCGCTACCGGGTATTACCATCTCAGTACTCCTGCTCCTGATCATCTTCCTTTGGCCAGGTAATAATCTCCCAGCTTAACAAAATCACACCAATCACAACTGCACTGTCAGCAATGTTGAATACAGGGA
The DNA here is from genome assembly GCA_001513335.1 of Clostridiales bacterium DTU086. Taxonomy (GTDB): domain Bacteria; phylum Bacillota; class DTU086; order DTU086; family DTU086; genus DTU086. Next base: position 18,651 of record LFTO01000057.1, read on the forward strand.
ATACACGAAAATCAAAAAAGTCCACCACATAACCGCCAAATATCCTGTCCACAAGATTTCCCGCTGCGCCGCCAAATTGAAGGGCCAGTGCCGTGCGAGCCCGTAATCTGTCAGCAGGTATCTTGTTATAATAGTACAAAATAACGACCAAAACCGCTATTGTAACTACAATAAAGAACAGGGTTTTGTGGGGAAACAAACTGAATGCAGCGCCGGGATTGCGCACATATGTAAGATGAAATATATTTTCAATCAGAGGAATTGACTGCCCCTCCGAAAAGTTAGCCTTCACTATCCCCTTGGTTATTCGATCCATTAAAAAAACGCTTAAAGCCAGCTTAACGAAGAACCGCATACCCTACCCCCGCAAATCCTCCATGTAGTAGTCAGGATATCTTTACACAGAGCGAAATTTTCCTCAATTATATTATCATTCACCGACAAGATGCACAACATCTTTAACCGACCTCCGGGAAGGCATGCGGCTGTCCCCGGCAGGGTGCCCAACAGGTACCAGTGCAACTGGACGCAACTCTTGAGGCAGACGTAAAACACGAGCAACCTCACCCTCATTAAAAGCACCTACCCAGCATGTCCCCAATCCCAGGGCATTTGCTCCCAGCAGTATATTCTGCACTGCGGCAGCTGTGTCCTGAAGACAGTAGAGTTCACTTCCCCTTTGACCGTACCTGGAAGCAGACCTTTCAGGTTCGGCACAGACGACAATTACTACAGGTGCCTGGGCAAGAAAGCCCTGTCCCAGTGCAGCCTTTACAAGACTTTTTTTCTTTTCCGTGTCAGTTACAATATAGAACTGCCAGGGTTGAATATTCCCGGCAGAAGGAGCATGACAGGCCGCCTCTACAAGACGGGTGATTGTTGCCAGTGGGACTTCATCCTCCTTAAAAGCCCTTGTACTCCGGCGTTCTTTAATTGCTTCAAAAACATCCCTGGTCACTTATATCTACCCCCCTCAAATATCCTAGATACTCTGCATTTGAACCAGGCGGACAATATCAGCAATAAAGTCACTGATCAGAGGAAGATTGAGTACAATAATTTGTTTGAGGAAATAGAATACCAGTGCGCCCAGCAGAGTAAACCCAATTGCCATTCCCAGACCCCGGGTAAGGCCAAGAATAAAATTCAAAATTAACAGCCGGCGGGTATCATTGATCAAATCCAGATATTCTGTAAACTGGGCTCCGTGGACAATGGTTGCCAAGTACTCTACTTGCGAGCGCAATTCGGTGATGTCTTTGTCACTATTATCACAGTCAGTGTTCATGGCTAATCCTCCCTGGAGCATTAATAACTTGCCCATCGGAATAAGAATTTTATACTGCCTCTAGCCCCCTGGAAACCTGACCTTTACTACCTTGTGAGTCTTTATTGCCTCGGACAAAAATAAACCCTCTGTCCAAACGACACCTGAGCCTAATTATTCAAGGCCTGAATAGGCGCAGGAATCCGCCCTCCATGGGCCACAAAACCTGATGGGTCTACATTTTTATAAGGCATTATGGTGCAACCTCCCAGAAGTCCGCCAAAGGTGACTTTTTCCCCGGCTTTTTTACCTTCAACAGGGATGACTCTCACAGCGGTAGTCTTGTGATTCACCATGCCTATAGCAGCTTCATCTGCAATAATGGCAGCAATTATCTCCGCAGAAATACTACCCGGCAGGGCAATCATGTCCAGTCCGACAGAACAGACACTGGTCATGGCCTCAAGCTTATCCAGGGTTAGAGCTCCAGATTCCACCGCCCTGCCCAAACCGGCATCTTCACTGACCGGGATAAAGGCACCGCTTAACCCCCCGACGTAAGAAGTTGCCATGGCTCCACCCTTTTTAACGGCATCATTTAACATTGCCAGGGCAGCAGTCGTTCCCGGGCCTCCACACCTGGCTATACCCATAGCCTCAAGGATATCGGCCACACTGTCCCCCACAGCCGGAGTAGGTGCAAGGGAAAGGTCAACTATCCCAAAGGGGATATTCAACCTCTCTGAGGCTTCTTTGCCTACCAGTTCACCCATGCGGGTAACCTTGAAGGCAGTCTTTTTAATTATTTCGGCCAGGGTACCAAAGTCAGCATGGTGGTGTTTCTCAATGGCCCTCAGTACGGTGCCCGGACCGCTCACCCCCACATTAATTGTTGCCTCAGGTTCACCAACACCGTGCAGAGCACCGGCCATGAAAGGATTGTCCTCGGGGATATTGCAGAAAACCACCAGCTTTGCACACCCAATAGAATCTGCGTCAGCAGTAAGTGCAGCTGTCCTTTTTATTATTTTCCCCATTTCATAAACGGCATCCATGTTAATACCTGCTCTGGTGGTTGCAACGTTGACACTGGAGCATACCCTCTCGGTGCCGGCCAGGGCTTCAGGAATGGAATCCATGAGCAACTTGTCCTGCCTGGTTAACCCTTTATGCACCAGGGCAGAAAAACCACCGATAAAGTCCACCCCCACCTCCTTGGCAGCCTCATCCAAAGCTAAGGCACACTCAACATACTCCTCCGGTGAATCCAGTGCCGCTACCAGGGAAATAGGCGTGACAGAAACCCGCTTATTGATAATAGGGACTCCGTAGTCTTTTTCAATCTCATCCGCCACAGCCACTAGGTTGCCAGCGTATTTTACAACCTTTTCTTTAATCTTTTCTGTTACTGTGCGCACATCACCCCCCCGGCAGTCCTGGAGGCTGATACCTAACGTAACTGTTCTTATATCCAAATTTTCCACTTCAATCATTCTAAGGGTTTCAAGAATTTCATTTATTCCAAAAGCAACAGGCATATCCCTACCTCCCCGCTAAATACGGTGCATGAAATGAAATACATCTTCATGCTGGGCAGTAATTTTTACTTCTAACTGGTTCCCCCGCTCCTGCAAAAGCTCCTTTAGTGTTCCGAAATCAACAGTACAATTACTGATATCCACCATCATGATCATTGTAAAGAACTCCTGCATAATCGTCTGGCTGATATCGATAATATTGGCATTGCATTCCGCTAGAGTATTGGCGACTCCGGCAATAATGCCCACTTTGTCTTTCCCAACCACTGTAATCACTATCCGGTTTTTTTTCATCTCTTTCATTCCCCTTTTTTTACAGTTTACTCCACTGGGATTAAGGAAATTCCTGCAGCAAGGTGCGCTGCAGGAATTAGCTTAAAGTCCCCCTTCATTTGAGAAAATAAATTCTTTCACAACTTTACATATGAGATACAATTTCTTCGCACCTCTTGCACAATGACGGGTGCTCATGGCTCTTGCCCACATAGTCGCTGTACATCCAGCACCGTTCACACTTATCCCCTTCAGCAGCACTCACCTTAACCACAAGGTTACCATACTCCTTGGTAGCCGCATCAGGCACATCTTCTTCCGGACCATGGAGATAAGTCTGGGACACAATAAATAGTGTAGAAAGTTCGGGTTCCAGAGGCTGCAGGAAATTATACAGGTCTTCAGCCGCGTATAAATCTATACGAGCCTCCAAGGAGTCCCTGATCTGTTTTTCATTCCTGGCAATCTCCAGGGCATCTACCACATTCTCCCGAACTTCAATTATTCTTTCCCATTTCCTCTCCAGTTCAATATCGATATATTCCTGGTTCACCTGGGGCCAATCTGTAAGCTGAACGCTTTCCGGCATCCCTTCCTTTTTGGGCATAAAGGTCCAAATCTCTTCTGTTGTAAAGGCCAGAATAGGCGCCAATATTTTTACCAGAGTCTCCAAGACTGAGTACATTACTGTTTGAGCAGAACGTCTTTCAGTGCTGTCAGCCGCCGAAATATAAAGCCTGTCCTTTAGAATATTCAGGTAGAAAGCACTCATATCGCTCACACAGAAATTGTGCACATCATGATATACCCTGTGAAATTCGTACTTGTTGTAAGCATCAGTAACTTTCTGAACCAGTCTCTGGAGCCTTAGAAGGGCCCAGCGGTCCAATTCCAGGAGTTCGCCGTAGGGGACATCATCCTCCCCTGGCTTGAAATCGTAGAGATTGCCCAGAAGGAAGCGACAGGTATTTCTAATCTTCCTGTAAGCTTCTGACATCTGCTTCATAATGTTGTCAGATACGGCCACATCCCGGTGATAATCGGCAGATGAAACCCAGAGCCTTAGGATGTCTGCTCCTTTATCCTCGATAACCTTCAAGGGATCAATGGTATTGCCCAAGGACTTGGACATTTTCCTGCCCTTTTCATCAACAACAAAACCATGGGTGAGGCAAATTTTGTACGGTGCCCGGCCTCTAACAGCAACTCCTGTTGAAAGAGACGAGTTGAACCACCCCCGGTACTGGTCTGTTCCCTCCAGGTACATATCTGCAGGCCACCTGTTTTCCCCTTTCAGGACAGCCATGTGGCTGGATCCTGAGTCAAACCACACATCCATGATATCTGATTCTTTGGAAAATCCTTCCCCGCCGCACTTGGTGCACTTCAATCCCGGAGGAATTAAGTCGGCGGCTTCACGGGCAAACCATACATCTGAACCATGTTCTCTAAAGAGCTCCTGGATATGGGCAATGGTTTCCTGAGTAATTACGGCTTCTCCACAAGAATTGCAGTAAAACACAGGAATAGGAACTCCCCATGTTCTCTGCCTGGAGATACACCAGTCACCCCTGTCTGCAATCATGTTATGCATTCTTTCTTTACCCCAGGAAGGTATCCAATGGACTTCGTCCACTGCTCTAAGAAGATCTTCCCTAAAAGCCTTAATAGAAGCAAACCACTGCTCTGTCGCCCGGAAAATAACAGGGTGCTTGCACCTCCAGCAGTGAGGATATTGGTGGTTAAAGAAATCCAGGTGCATTAAACTGCCATTTTCCTCTAGTACTGTGGTAATCTCCTTGTTGGCCTTATAGTAAGGCATGCCTTCCAGCATGGGAATTTCAGCCGTAAAATTTCCGTTATCATCAAGAGGAGAGATTACAGGCAGGTCATAGCGCACACCTACCTCGTAGTCCTCGATACCGTGTCCGGGGGCAGTGTGAACACAGCCTGTCCCCTGTTCCAGAGTGACGTGATTTCCTAAAATCACCAGGGAGTCCCTTTCAACCAAGGGATTGGCGCAAATAACTCCCTCCAATTCCGTCCCTTTAAATTCCCGGACAACCTGTGCACCTTCTATTCCAATATCCTTTAAGGCCTGTTCATAGAGTTCCCTGGCCATAACATAATACTCCCCGTCTACCTCAAGCAAAACGTAAACAAATTCAGGGTGTAAACATATAGCCACGTTAGCCGGGAGGGTCCAGGGAGTTGTAGTCCAGATAACCACATAACCGTTCTCCGGCAGTAAACCTTTGCCGTCCTTCACCCGGAACTTCACATAAATTGAAGGAGATTTGGCATCCTGATACTCTACTTCGGCCTCAGCCAGGGCTGTCTGGCAGTCGGCACACCAGTAAACAGGTTTCAGTCCTTTATAAATATACCCTTTTTGGGCCATTTCCCCAAAAACACCGATCTGTTCTGCTTCGAATTCCGGTTTCAGGGTGAGGTACGGGTCTTCCCAATCACCTCTGACACCAAGACGCTTAAACTGCTGCTTTTGAATGTCTACAAATTTTAATGCATAGTCCCGGCAGTTTTGCCTGAACTCAACTGTGCTCTTTTCATGCCGGTTAATTCCTAAATTCTTGATAGCCTGCTGCTCAATAGGGAGTCCGTGAGTATCCCAACCCGGAATATAAGGAGCATCATAACCGGCCATAGAGTGGTATTTGACTATGATATCCTTCAAAATTTTATTCATGGTAGTACCCAGGTGAATATTGCCGTTGGCATAGGGCGGACCGTCATGGAGAATGAATTTTGGCCTCCCCTGGTTCTTTTCCTGGACACGGTGATAAATATCGATTTCTTCCCAATGCTCCAAAATAAGCGGTTCCCTTTGGGGAAGTTTGGCACGCATTGGAAAATCAGTTTTTGGAAGGTTTAAACTATCATTGTAGCTCAATTTCAAATCACCTCATAATTCAATAAAATTGATTTAAATACAAAAAACCTCCATCCTAAGGACGGAAGTCAGACCCGCGGTACCACCTTAATAAACCGGACGAACCGATTCTCTCGAAGTCCTGTAACGACAGACAAACCGGCATCTCCTACTGTTCTTTTCAGAGTGCAACTCCAGGGCGATTTTCAGCACCAGGTACTATCCGGCTCCCACCATCCCGAATTCGCTGGATGAAGACAAGTGCTTACTCTTCCCTTTCCCAGTCTTTATTCAATATTTTGTACAAAATAATTGTTATTTATTATATTATAAATCCTTGATAAGTCAAACTTCTTCCGAGCTTTCCATTATTTCCTCTTCCTCACCGGTGGAATCTTCCTCGGAAGAATCCGGCTCATTCTTTTCCAGGAGCTGCAAATGCGACAGAAGAAACAGTTTTAGCTCGGTAAAAGCAACTTGGTGCTTCTTGACCACGTCCTCATAATCCGCCCGTTTTTTTTGAATCTCTTCTTCCGCTTCTGCCATGAGCTCATCGCCTTTTAACCTGGCTTCCCTGATGATAAGCTCAGCCTCCTTTTGGGCATTTTTCCGGGCATCCTCAGCGGCTTTCTGGGCGGTAACAAGGGTTTTAGTAATGGTGTTTTCCAGGTTTTTGTACTTTTCCAGCTCCTGCATAGCCCTGCTGTAGGCGTCCTTTAGCTCCTTATTCTCACGGTAGAGAGCCTCATATTCCTTGAGAACGTTCTTTAGGAACTTGTCCACCTCTTCGCTGTTATAGCCTCGCATCGCCCTGCTAAACTCTTTTGATTCCAACTCTACAGGCGTTAAGACCATAAACTGTCCTCCTCCCAGTTTTCCTCAAAACAAAATTCTCTCTTTTTTTAAAGCAGCTTTTCTAAAACAGTACGCTTAAAATGAACCTCTGCAAGAACTCCAGCAGAATTATTGCAATAACCGGAGAAAAATCCAAAGGAATAGACCCTCTGGGCATTGCTGACCTTATAGGTTTTAAAATTGGTTCTGTCATCTCATAGATAAATGCAGCAATTTGGTTGTTGGGACCGACATTGACCCACGAAAGAAGCACACGGGCAATTATCAGCCACTCCATAAGCTCAATAGCAATTCTTATTACCTGATATAATATGGCCAAGTCTCTTCCACCCCGCTAATTACTCTCCTAACTCCCCGGCTCTTTGTACAGCAGCTTTGACCGCCCCGGTAAAAAGGGCTCTGAGCTTACCCGATTCCAGTTCATTCAAACCCGCTGCCGTAGTCCCACCTGGAGATACCACCTGGGCTTTTAATACTGCAGGGTGCTGCCCCGTCTGTAAAACCATTTCAGCTGAGCCGATTACTGTTTTCAGTACAAGGTCGGCAGCAGCAGTACGGGGAAGCCCTACAGTAACAGCTGCGTCTATCATGGCTTCAATTACAAGATAAATGTATGCCGGCCCGCTGCCGCTGACACCGGTTACAGCATCCATCAGACTCTCGGAAACCCTTACCGTATCTCCCACACAGGCGAAGATATCCTGAGCCTTTTCCTGGTGCAGCTCCGTCGAGTATTTCCCCGGTGCAATGGCGGATATTCCTTTACCTATAACACAGGGTGTATTGGGAACAACACGGATGACCGGAACATCTTTGTCTAACCAGGTTTCTATTGCATTGGTGGAAACACCTGCAGCAATGGAGACTAACAGCTTAGTCTTGTCGATAATGCCCTTTACTTCAAGGACCACTTCCCGTACCTTGTCAGGCTTTACAGCCAGTATAATAATATCTGAGGACTCCACTACCTTAATATTATCTCTATGCGCAGAAACCCCATAAGTTGTACTTAAAAACCCGCACCTTGTCTTCAGGATATCACTGCAGCAAATATCCTCCGGTGAGTACCTGCCGCTGTCAATAAGGCCTTTGACCAGGGCTTCACCCATGGCGCCTGACCCGATAAAACCTATCTTCATGAAATCAGCCTCCACACACCTTTAGCCTTGATTTTTGAAATATGCCCTGGGCATACTTGTGACGGTTTAGGTTGTGCCTGCACGACAAAATACATGGCCCAAACCGTGTGCATCCGCCTTAGGGCTTTATCTCAGCAAGAGATTGGATACCCACTGAGAATGACTTGTTACTACTCGCCGACTAGAAGCGGGATTCTTCCCGAACTGAAAAAAATTCTTCTTCCAGACCTTCTCCCGGAATATTGCCATCAATATCAACGTTGCTGGGAGCAAATAAAAAGATATAAGAGCTGATTTTACGCATTAACCCGCCAAGAGCGTAGGTTGCACCGCTCATAAAATCAAGAATCCTCTTGGCGGTATCCTTGTCAATATTCTCAAAATTAACTACTACCGGCCTCCGGTTTTTTAATTCGGTAGCAAAATCCTGTACCTGCTCAAATTTCTCTGCATTGACCACTACAATCTTGATATTTTGGTTTGTATGAAGATTAACAACATTATTCCTAACTGTCTTTGTCTTGAGAAAAGTTTCAGGTTCCTCTTCCCGGATCAGTTCATCTTCCTCAACTTCTTCCACTTCAAAACCGAAAAAATTCATCAACTTATCCCCCAGTTTCTTAGCCATTTCCTTTCCTCCATTCCTGGGTAGTGTTGAAAATCGCCCTACCAATACGCACCATATTAGCCCCTTCTTCAACGGCAACTTCGAAATCGTTAGTCATACCCATTGACAAAAAGTCCATTTTTACTCCGGCAATATTGCGTTCCTTAACTTCCTCTGCAAGTTCCCTCAAACACCGGAAGAAAGGCCGGGTTTCCTCAGGATCTGCAACATAAGGGGCAATAGTCATTAACCCTTTGATATTAATGTTCTTACAACGGTCTGATACCTTTTCCAGAAAAGGTATCAACTCTTCGGGAGGCAATCCATATTTGCTCTCCTCCCCGGATACGTTCACCTGTACCAGGGCGTTAACACTCAATTTCTTTCTCTCCCCACGCCGTTCAATTTCCTCTGCCAGGGAAAGCCTGTCTAAAGAGTGGATAAGGTGAACCTTGTCAATGACGTACTTTACTTTGTTGGTCTGCAGGTGGCCGATAAAGTGCCACTGAACCTGATTTTCCAGGGCTTCATATTTATCCACCAGTTCCTGCACCCTGTTTTCTCCAATTATGTTTATTCCTGCTTGAATTCCTTCCCTTATTGTATCAATAGTTTGGTTTTTAGTCACAGCTATTATTGTAATTTCCTCCGGATTTCTTCCCGCCCGGAAGGCAGCCCGTGCAACTCTTTCCTTAATATCCCTGAAATTATCAGCTATCTCATGCATCTTGCATTTCTCCTTACAAATAAATTAATCTAGGTTGAGAAGAGGGCCGGTTTTAAGAATTTCAAAATCCTACTTTTTTTCAGTTCTCAATATAGTATCGGGATTTACAACTATTTCTTGACCGGGATTAATACCTGTAATTACAGCTTGATCGTCAAAAATACCTTTAACCTCAACCTCTGTCCACTGCATGTTCCCGGCAGAAACAGCATATACACCAAAAACCCCGCTCCTTTCAACCAGGCTTGAAGCCGGTACCACCAGCCCGGCCGCCCGTTTGGTTATAACTTCAATGTTACACAGCCTGTCCGCCATAAGATCCTGGGGAACAGGCGAAATTTTCACCAATAAAATGTTGTTGGAATCTTGCTCAAGTGTCCCGGAAAAAACATCTTCTGACCCAGAAATTCGGAAAGAAATACGGCTCCCCTCTTCCAGATTTATTCCGGAGGAGGGAAACAATAAATATGCGGGACTCAAATTGTCAACAATCTTTATTACAGAGTCGCCTTTTTTGCCCTGACTTTCCATGACACCTTTAGTAACTTTATCATACACTGTATTCAGATTTAGAGACTTCAAGCTGGAAAAAGTCAAGACACTTTCTAACCCGTCAGTTTTCTTGTATACTGTCCCGGCTTGGGGAGAATACAGTTTTAAATTAGTCTCTTCACCGGTCCTGTTTATCTCCGGGGATTCAGCCTTTAATAAGAGCGCACCTTTTCGCACTCTTACTCCGTCGGCTACCAAATACCTGATACTGTAAGGTTTCGGTACAGTCAACGCAGTTTCCCTGCGGACAACGACTGCCTTTTTCTCTTTACATTCTTCAAGGACACCGTATTTGGCAGGAATCAGCTGCATACTGCGCCAATCCATCAGCCTTTCTACAGCGCTGACTGTCCAGGTAATAACAAGCACACCGGCAATACACGTAAAGACGTAAAAGACTATTTTACGGATCCTTTTCGCCTTTTCCCGTCTCTTCATCCTTTCCCGCCGGGGTACAAAGTCTTCAACAAGTCCCTTCTCGAAATTATTCTCCACGGTTACCCCTCGGTCATAAAGGTTTTATAAACGCAGCCATACGACCTGTACAGCCCCCATCCCCTCGATAAGAAAAAAATTTGCCGCCGCACCTGGTGCATACTCCGCTAAGTTGAATACGCTCAGGCAGCAAACCGGAGGACAGCAGGACATTTCTGTTTGCTGCCCACAAGTCAAGAATCCATTTATCTTCCTGCTTCTTTACCGCCTTGTCAAAACCTTCCGGTCCAAACTCAAATTTGGCCGCAACTTCCTTTCCCACAGTATAACAACAAGGCCCGATAGAGGGACCGATAAGTGCGTAACAATCGGCAGGACTGCAGGAAAATTCGCCGGACATCCTGCCTACAGTTTTACCCGCAATTTCCTTCACAGTACCTTTCCAACCGGCATGTACCAAAGCAACTGCCCCCTTTACAGGGTCCGATATATAAATCGGTACACAGTCAGCAAAAAAACCCGCCAGGATAACTCCCTTATCAGCAGTAATCAGGGCATCTGTTTCTGGAACCGCATCTTCCAGGCGGAATGCCCCCCTGCCGCAGTCCTCTTGAGTAACTACCTGAATATTGGTACCGTGGACCTGGTTGGCACAAACCACCCTGTCAAGGGAAAACCCCACAGCAGCGGCAAAAGCCTCCCTGTTAGCTGCAACGGACTCCTGCTCATCCCCTACGTGAAAAGCCAGATTCAGCGTGTCAAAAGGAGGCCTGCTGGTCCCACCCTGCCGGGTAGAAAAAACCGCCCAAGCTCCTGGCAGGACAAATTTCAGGTATTCCATATCCTTTTCCCTTATCAGCTGAAAACAGTCCATACAGCAAGTGCCTCCAGGTTAAAGACAGATTCTACTAATTATTTCCCAGATGACCCTTATTTTCCTGCCTTAATGGCCATTATTTTATGAGGCTTTTAAATCCCTTAGTAACCTGAGACAGACTCCTGAATTACAGATACCAGACGTTCGACTTCATAACCGGGAGATGATGTGATCCAACCGGCAAAATAATTGCATTGGGGGCATTCAAGGGGCTTTTGGCTGTAACAACCTTTTCTCAGCTGGCAGAAAACCTTTATACTGCAACCGCACTTTTCGCATTTGATAATGTGTATCGACCTGTATTTCTTTTTCATAATTCACCTCACCACTGCCCTTATGCAGGGACTTGTTTACCTTTATTATTTAGAAATTTGATTTATAGTATGATTTAATTTGCCAGTTGGGTAATTGCATCAAAAATTAGGCGAAAAAAAATCCCACCTTGTTACAGGTGGGGACCACATTATCACAGACTAAAACTTCAATTCAACTGCTTTTCCCAGTTTCCTTGACTCCCGGACATCTAACACCCTTTGATTTGCCGAACCATAGAAAACACAGGAAGAATCTCGCTGCGATCTGATAAAAGGCCCGTCAACGACAACGTCTACCAGAGACAAAATAGGGTGCCCAGCCACTTCTTCATATAATTTACCGGTATAAAGCCAAAAATCAAGGTCCGGCCGTGCACTCTTTACAATAGAAATTAGCTTAACCAGGTTGTCAGCCTGGAGCATAGGCTCCCCGCCGCTTAAGGTTATGCCCCGGTGCAGGGGGGTAATCCTGTCCAGGAGAATATCTGCCAGTTCCGTTTCTTTGATATCCTGACCACCTTCTAAAGGCTTGAGGTCGGGATTGTGGCAGCCTTCGCAATTATTCAGGCACCCCTGCAGGAAAAGCACAACACGGATACCCAGCCCGTCAACAACGGATTCATCGATTATGTCCGCAAACCTAATCATTGCCACACTCCTTTACCCTATTTTTGCCTGCCTGTTCCTGTATCCGTTCTTCATATGGCTTAACCTGTCATGGAGTTCCGCTATCTTACCATCATTAAACCTGTCAACTGTACTGAAATAACCGGTTATCCTGCGGATCCGCCTAATATCCGTGCTCCCACAGAAAGGACAGCTGTCTTCCGAAATTACTCCCGATTGAGCACATGTATTGCAGTAGTCTATAGGAAAGTTTATGCCTCCGTACCCCATATCCGCCGCTTTCATATGCTTCAACACCTCATAGACAGCGGCAGTGTTATCCTGGGGCGGAGCATCAAATTCCACGTAGCTGATATGTCCCGCATTGGTTAATTTATGATAAGGCCCTTCGATCATGATTTTGTCATAGAAGGAAATGGGAAAGTAAACGGGAACATGGAAAGAATTAGTATAGTAATCCCTGTCCGTGATGCCATCAATTCTTCCAAAAACCGCCCTGTCTTTTTCCACAAATCTCCCAGACAATCCCTCTGCCGGCGTTGCCAGCAGGGTATAATTTAGGTTTCTTTCGGAGACTGCCTCGTCTATCTTCTTTCTCATGAACCGTACTATCTCCAAACCCAGCTCCTGAGCTTCCGGAGACTCACCATGGTGATGTCCTACAAGAGCAACTAATGCCTCTGCGAGACCAATAAAACCTACCGAAAGGGTGCCGTGGACAATTGCCCTTTCAATAATATCATCGGGACCAAGGGTTTCCGAATCCAGGTAAAGGTGCTGCCCCATAAGGAAGGGCATGTCTTTTACCTTTAGCCTGGACTGGACCTTAAACCTGTGGTACAGCTGGCTGATAACCAAATCCAATTTTTTGTCCAGCTCCGAAAAGAACTTGCCGATATTCCCTTGAGACTTTAGGGCGATTCTGGGAAGATTGATACTTGTAAAGGACAGGTTTCCCCTCTTATCAGCTATTTCCGGCCCACGAACATTGGCCATGACCCTTGTCCTGCAGCCCATATAACTGACAAGGTCGCCGTACTGACGGTTGAAGGAGGAATCCATGAAGCTGAAGGTTGGATTCATCCGTTTGGCGGCAACCCGCATAGCCAGGAGGAAAAGATCATAATTAGGGTCCCCTGGGCACCAATTAACCCCTTCTTTAATCCGAAATATTATGTTGGGAAAAATCGGGTTTTCACCCCTGCCCAGGCCCTTTTCATAAGCCAAAAGAAGGTTCCGGGTCACCCTCCTCCCCCCCTCGGTGATGTCCGTGCCCAGGTTAATGCTGCTGAAGGGAACCTGGCTCCCCGCCCTGCTGTGCATGCTGTTCAAATTATAGACCAGGGCTTCCATGGCCTGGTAGACCTCTTCTTCCTCAGCATCCCTGACAAATGTTTCCATATCCCTGTCAAAGGCCGCAAAGGACTGGCCACCATGCATATCGTTCTGTGAGCTCTGTAGGATTATAGCTGCCAAAGCCGCTGCTGAAGCAGGCCTTTTTGGCCTGCGGATATACCCATGCCCGTTGTTAAATCCATTTTCCAGGAGTTCCCCCAGAGGTATCTGTATACAGGTCAAAGTTTTCCCGTAGAAGTCCAGGTCGTGAATATGTATATCACCGCTGCGGTGAGCCTGAGAGAATTCTTCAGGAATCAAGCGGTTTAAATAATATTGCTTGCTGGCTGCGCTGGCTATCTGGAGCATTTTAGCCGAGGGAGAATTACCTATATTTGCGTTTTCCCGGCTTGTCTCCACAAGAATGTCCTCTACGGCATCCATTAATTCCGAACGCCCCTCACGAATCCGTGTCCTCTTGTCCCGGTACAGGATATAGGCTTTTGCAGTCCGGGCATGTCCCTGCTCAATCAGTACTTTTTCCACAACATCCTGTACATCTTCCACTGTAAAAAGTCTACTCCCAAACTGCTCCTGAAGAACATCCAGGACCATGATGGTTAGGGACTTCGCTTTCTCATAATCATCCCCTCCCACAGCCTTGGCCGCCGCAAAAATGGCCTCGGTGATTTTCGTGGCATCAAAATTTACGATTCTGCCGTCCCGCTTTTGAATTTGAGAAAACAACTCCAAATAACCTCCCTTTCGGTAATCAATTTTTTTGCATGAGATTTTCCATCTCTCTCATAAACATATTAATGTCTGCAAACTCCCTGTATACAGACGCAAAACGGACATAGGCAACGTCATCCAGGTTTTTAAGCTTGTCCATTACTTTTTCCCCAATGACCGAACTGGAAATTTCACATTCCAATACGTTGGACAATTCTCCTTCAACCCCGGCAACCAGTTTGCGTATATCTTCAATGGATACCGGCCGCTTTTCACAAGCTTTGATTACTCCCTTCAAGATCTTTTCCGGGTCAAAAACCTCTCGGCGGCCATCTTTTTTTACAACAAACAATTGGGGCCTTTCTACCCTCTCATAAGTGGTAAAACGCTCACCACAGGAAGCACACGCTCTCCGCCTGCGGATACTCCTGCCTTCTTCAGTCTGTCTCGACTCCAGCACCCGTGTATTTGCCACGCCGCAAAAGGGACATTTCATCCTTTGCTTCCTCCTCGTGGAATTTCCTCAACATGGATAGGCATCTTCAATCTACCATATATAGTGTATCAATTCGAATTATAACCCAATATTTAGTGTGGTCAACCATTATTTTTCCAGATTCACCCTGCCGAAAAGAAAAATACCGGCAGTTTGCCGGTATTTTCCATAGATTTTTCCCGCTTTTATTTTTTTCCTCCCGTTACCGGTAGTGCCACTTCCCATCCTCAAAGCCGTCAATATCTACCAGGATTACATCAACCCCAATTTTTTTTATTCTCTCCCACTTAACAACTAAATCATCTCGTCTCCCCAAAAACCCAAACAGCCTGGGACTGCCGGGGAGGACAATTGCTTTTACCTTACCTTCAACAGTATCAAGTTCAATATCCCTGATGACTCCCAGACGCCTGCCATCTTCAATATTTATAACTTCCAGAGACCTAAGATCGGATATCCGGATAATAATTCTTCACCTCCAAATTAAATTCTCGATTAATTCCAGGCAAAAGGTAAATTCGCCAGCTGCTGTGGCGCAATATTGTTTCATTCCGGAGGTAATGTAAAACACCAGTAGTACTAATATATGAAAGATATTCCCAATGTTGTGTAAACAATAAAAAAATCCCCGGTGGGGTATTTTCCCTTCCGGGGATTTCTCGGGTTTCTTATAGCTTGTCAGTCTCTTTGGGCCACCCGGCCAAAAAACTTCGGGAACGGTCAAAGAGTTCCAAAAGTTTGAATTTAATCTGGATAACCGGTGCGGAAGCCTCCTCATCATCTTCTGCTTCCGGAACATGCCTGTCTGAAATTAATTCCCGTTCTTCAGGAGCGTGCATGTTTTTACTAACCTCGGTAACCTCAGGCTCTCTGCTAACACTGTTGGAAATATCTACAAAGCAGAGGGGAGGAAACAGCACACACCACCAGTTTTCACCTTTCCCTTCCCCAATGACAACTCTCACAGCCTCATAATCTCCTGCAGGGAGAGAAAAGTTTCCATAGGTTTTTGCAGGAAAACTAAAGTTTCCCAGTTGCACTTCCACGGGATACTCTTTACCGTTTCTGAGGATTTCTTTCTGAGCAGCGTCTTTGATTTCAGTCAAATTTTCCATTACAAGTTGGCGAGCTTCCTCTACAGTCCCAGCTGTTTCAAACCGGCAACCTACTTCATTGAGTACAGCATCCCGCACTTCACGTTTCAACTGCTGGTCTTGAAGCGTATCACTGTTGGCAATGACGTGGAATCGAATTAAGTCCCCAGATAAGTCCCTTTCCCCCCAAGCCTGCGTTACTACCGTAAAGGCAAAAGCCAGGACAGCGGTAATGCAAATTGCTCCGATAAACTTCCTTGACATAAGTTTCACCCCTCACATGTGTTTTCTCATATGGTTCAAGGCCGCTTTCTCCAACCTGGAAACCTGGGCCTGAGAAATGCCAATTTCCTCTGCCACTTCCATTTGTGTTTTCCCTTCAAAAAATCTCAGAGTTAAAATGTGCTTTTCCCGATCACTCAACCTGGCCAGAGCTTCCCTAACAGCTATATTTTCCAGCCAATTTACGTCCAGGTTTTTTTCATCCCCGATTTGGTCCATTACAAAAATAGGGTCGCCCCCGTCGTGGTAAATGGGCTCAAAAAGGGAAACAGGCTCCTGAATCGCATCTAGAGCAAAGACAACATCCTCACGAGGGATTTTTAATTCTCCCGCAATTTCAGTTATTGAAGGCTCCCGGGAATGCTTTGTCACCAGAGAATCCCTGACCTGGAGGGCTTTATATGCCATATCTCTCAGAGAACGGCTGACCCGGATAGGGTTGTTGTCTCTCAAGTACCTCCTGATTTCCCCGATAATCATGGGAACCGCATAGGTAGAAAATTTAACGTTCTGAGACAGGTCAAAATTATCGATAGCCTTCATCAGGCCAATACATCCTACTTGAAATAAATCATCTACATATTCCCCTCTGTTGGTAAAACGCTGGATGACGCTTAAAACTAAACGGAGATTTCCATTAACCAGTTTCTGCCGGGCTTCTTCATCGCCCTTATGCATTTTTTTGAAGAGCTTGCGCATTTCTTCGTTCCGAAGAACAGGTAATTTGGAAGTATTTACTCCGCAAATCTCTACTTTATTGGCCATTTACAGAAACCTCCCCAAGCAGCCACTAACTAAATTATTGCCACTGCCGTAATTTTTTATACTGACTGCCACAGGTGCGAAAAATGAGCTAATTTTTTTCAAAAAAAGAGCCTGATTTCACCTTGTAGTGAAATCAGGCTCGTTGACTCTGCTTATTTGCCGGAAATGAATTATCCCCTTGCTTTTTAAGAAAACTTTCTTTTCAGCCTTTGTTTTCAAGTCTGAGAGAATTTCTCCCCCTCCTATTTCGCTAATTGTACTTTGCGGGGCTGCTGTCCAAACCGGACCCCGGTTTCCGGCTTCAATAAGTCGCTCTCATTCCATGCGGTTTATCTCTTTTCTGAGTCTCTTGATTATCCTCTTTTCCAGTCTGGAAATGTACGACTGGGATATGCCCAGTAAATCAGCGACTTCTTTTTGGGTCTTTTCTGTGCCATCCCGCAGGCCAAACCTGTATTCCATAATCTTCTTTTCCCGTGGTGAAAGCTTTTTCATGGCCATACTCAAAAGCTTCCTGTCCACTTCTTCTTCTATGGATTTATAAATTATGTCGCTTTCCGTACCCAATACGTCAGACAGCAGAAGTTCATTTCCATCCCAATCGATGTTTAACGGTTCGTCAAAAGATACTTCTGCTTTCGTCTTGTTTATTCGCCTCAAGTGCATGAGAATTTCATTCTCAATACAGCGCGACGCATAAGTAGCCAGCTTGATTTTCCTGCAGGGGTCGAAGGTATTTACTGCCTTTATCAAGCCAATGGTCCCGATTGATACCAGGTCTTCTATCCCCACACCTGTATTTTCAAATTTTCTGGCTATGTAGACTACAAGCCGCAAATTTCGTTCTATCAGAACCCCTTTGACCGAGGTATCACCTTTTTCCAGTACTTCCAACAAAGCAGCCTCTTCATCACGGTTTAAAGGCGGCGGCAGGGCTTCACTGCTTCCAATATAATAAACTTCACTTAAGAATAATTGCAGTTTTTGAAGAGATCTGTACAAGCTTAAATAAATATTAAGCTTAGACTTCATAAATTTCATCCTTAAATCCCTCCCTATAAACCTAACATTGTCGGATTAAGGACATCCGGGTGTAATAGTGCCCTGTAAGACCCTTCCTGGGACAGTGGCCTATGATAAACCCCTACAATAATATCCCTGATTCTCACGTTGCTGTCAGTCGTTATGACTACCACTTCATCCGGCCTGATTCCCACCAACATTCCTTTGTACTTGCCAATGCTTGTAAACGGAACCAAACGTATTCTTGAAGCCCATGAAGAACCAGACAAGGAATTAATGATTCGGTCCAGATCCGGCTCACTTTCTTCTCCGAGAGCGGATGTCATTTCCGGGGGAAGGATTTTTTTCAGGACGTCAAATTCTACAATCATTACCGGTTTAAGAGTCAAGGGGTCTTTTAGCTGGTTTCCGGTATCAACAAGTGCCTGAGTAGAAATACTTTTCCCCCCAATTCGTACTATTACAGGTACTTTGAAAAAACTATGCAGAAAGTTGCGTTTCAAAAACCCTACCCCATACCTTACTAGGACAAAGGCAGCGGCAACAGCGGCCACCAACCACGTATACTTTACATTGGCAAGAAAAACAAAAATGCCGTTCATAATACCATAGAGATCCTGCTCTTTGCTGATAAGATATATTGCTCCCAGCATAGCCCCTCCCATGGTAAAGGCCACCAAATAAAAATATCCCAGTGCCTGAACAAACCTTTTTGGATTTAGGCGGGGAAAGGCCACATAGACCATTGCTATGGAAAAAAGGACCTTAATTGAAAAACTAAGCAGGAAATGAAGGGCAGGCAGCAGCAAGGCAAGTGAATAGCAGGCACCCACAAGTGCCCCTGCAGCCAACCTGACCCAGCTTGTTCGCAGCTGGCTGAACTTGGCCGTTGCCCACAAGAGAACAAAATCCATAAAAAAATTAATAGTAAAAACTATATCCAGGTAGACAGTATACTTCTCTCCCACAGGGCAGGGCTCCCATCACTGGTTCCGGTTAGTTTACAAGCTGTAATTATTAACCATTATATGTAGTGACCACCACGTTAATAACCGGTTTTTCAACCATCACCATTATATAAAAAGGCACTGCAAAAAATTGTCAGTTCCTGCGCCGAAAGAAAAATTAGCATCAAAAAACCCTGCAGGTATCCTACAGGGTAAGAATGCTTTTCCATAAAGGATATATTTTTTTGCTCATCTTCTGCGCAGAAAAGCAGGGATTTCCAACTCATCACTGGACAGGGGCTTAAAATCCATTTCTCCCCCGGCAGCACGTTTGTGATGTTTTTCCTTATTGTCAAAACCCGTGGCGATTACTGTAATTCGGATTTCGTCGTTACAGTTGGGATCAATTACCGCACCAAAGATAATATTTGCATCAGGTTCAGCCGCCTGGGCTATTGTCTCTGCAGCTTCATTGACTTCAAATAAACCTAAATCACTGCCACCGGTAATATTTAGCAGTACACCTTTGGCACCTTCGATGGAAGTCTCCAGAAGCGGACTGGAAATAGCCATATTGGCAGCCTCAACTGCCCTTCTCTCTCCGCTGGCATGCCCTATCCCCATCAGTGCTGAACCGGTATCAAGCATAATAGTCTTAACATCGGCAAAGTCCAAGTTAATCAGGCCTGGAACAGCAATCAGGTCGGAAATGCCTTGAACCCCTTGGCGGAGCACATCGTCTGCTACACGGAAAGCCTCGGTAATTGAGGTCTGTTTATCCACAACCTGCAACAGCCTGTCATTGGGAATCACTATCAGGGTGTCTACTTTAGACTTTAATTCCTGAATGCCAGTTTCAGCCTGTTCAGCCCTCTTTCGGCCCTCGAAAGTAAAGGGCCGGGTCACAACACCCACAGTAAGGGCTCCAATCTCTTTAGAAACCTCGGCAACAATAGGCGCGGCACCGGTTCCCGTTCCGCCTCCCATTCCCGCCGTTATAAATACCATATCTGCCCCCTGAAGGCAGTTATAAAGGTCTTCTTTCGATTCTTCCGCAGCTTTTCTCCCAATTGCAGGGTCAGCGCCGGCTCCAAGGCCTTTTGTCAGTTTTGCTCCTATTTGAAATCTCTGATCAGCTTTAGATAGTTGAAGAGCCTGGGCATCCGTATTCAAACTAATAAAATCAACACCCTGCAGATTGGCTTCAATCATTCTGTTCACTGCATTACTGCCGCCGCCACCGACACCAACTACCTTTATTTCCGCATACTGTCCAACTTCCACATCTTCAAATTCCAGCATTCCCCGACCTCCTTTGCATTTGTTCCTCCGTGACGCACTCCCACCCCGGGGTAGGAGCAAATAACCCGTCAGCACCCAGGAAAGCTATTCGTATTGAAAGCCAATCGTACAAACATGGCTCATGCCAGCCCAAAAATGTCGGCAAACCAATTTTTAATACGGTTTGTAATACCACCCATAAAGGGGTCACGTTCACTTTCTTTGTAGGACACAGCAGTCCGTTTGGAGCCAAAAAGGATCAGGCCAACAGCTGTCGCATATGGAGGAAGGTTAACAATATCAGATAGGCCTCCTACGCTCCTTGGTATTCCAATCCTGACAGGTACCTGCAGCTGCTCAACCGCCAACTGGCCCAATCCGTCTAATGAAGCACTTCCTCCGGTAATAACAACACCTCCGGGAATCATTTCATTATATCCGGACAACTGAATTTTTTCATCAACAAAGCTCAGGATTTCAGAAACCCTGGGGCCAATAATTTCAGCGATCATCTGTTTAGATACCTTCCGGGTTTCCTGTGAACCCACGTAAAGTATATCTATGTATTTATCGGTTGGCATAAGGTCGGGAAGTACACAGCCTTCCTCCTTTTTGATCTTTTCTGCCTCAGCAATAGGTGTTCTTAACCCAACAGCCAGATCACTGGTAATATGGTCTCCACCAATAGGTATTACTGCAGTATACCAAAGACTTCCTTCTCGAAATATGGCAACTTCGGTCGTTCCTCCACCAATATCCACCAAAACCGCACCCAACTCTTTTTCGGAAGGGAGAAGCACAGCATCCGCGGAAGCCAATGGGTTTAAGACCAGAGCCTCAACTCTGATACCTGTTTTTTCAATACTCTTAACAAGATTTTGAATTGATGACCTGGCACCCGTAACAATGTTGGTTTCAACCTCCAACCTTGTTCCATACATCCCCACAGGAT
This sequence comes from Clostridiales bacterium DTU086, assembly GCA_001513335.1. Taxonomy (GTDB): domain Bacteria; phylum Bacillota; class DTU086; order DTU086; family DTU086; genus DTU086. The sequence goes on from LFTO01000057.1 coordinate 39,659, forward strand.
CAAGGATACCGTCATATCCATCAACAATATACTGCCGGGGTAAAATGTGTATGATTTTTCTATCTGGTGGAAGAGCAATGACTTTCGCCGCCTGAAGGGCTCGTTGAACATCCTCCAGCGTAATCTCACTGCTCTCATTAGAAACAGCTACCACACCACGGTTATTGGTAGAGCCGATATGAGATCCTGTTATTCCGGCAAAAACAGAATCTATTGAACAGCCACTCATCCTTTCGGCCTTTTCAACTGCTGCCTCAATTGCCTTGGAGGTGCGTTCAATGTCTACAATAACACCTTTCCTCATTCCCAAAGATTCACTTTCCCCAATTCCGATAATATCAAGGCTTTCGGGGCTGTTAATTTGAGCGGTCAATGCAACAACACTGCTCGTTCCAATATCAAGACCTGTTACAACATTCTTTCTCGGCAAAAGCCGCACCCCCAATGAGCAAAAAAGGTGCTGTAGACATAAATTACCTGTACACAAAATTCAACATAAAATCACTTTTCCCTTTTTTCACAAGACCTTCTTTTAAATTTATGCACTGTCAAAGAATGGATTGAGCTGACTGAGTTGAGTATCCTGAACCCAAGGGCAAGGAGTACGGCAAGGTATAATTCCACACCAAGATGTTCTCCAATATAAACAAGCAGCAGTGCAAAGACAAAAGTTACTCCTGTCCCTGACAAAAATGAAAAGGGGTCAAAATTTTCATTCAACCCCTGAACCAGCCCCGCTAAAATCCCGTCCAAGATAACAAGCACTGCAACAGCAATATAACGGCTATAAGCTACAGGGATTTCCAAAGGCAGCCATATTCCTAAAACCACCCCTGCACAAAGACCCAATACAGGCAACAGCCACATAATTTTTTCACTCCACATTTTCAGATTTGGCGTTGAACTGACTCCTTTTCAAGGTGAACTGACCCCGGCAGTCCACGTGGAGCAACTCATACGTACTACCCGAAGGTGACGATTCTCCAACGCTAATATAACCGCAATGGGTATGCCGGTTCTCAAAAGTCGGAAGTGATTAGAGCTCCCCAACATTGCACTAAACCTTACCTTAGAAGAGCTGGTCTCGGAAAGCCGGCAGGGACAGAAGAAACGCCTTTGTACCCATCTGACTCCCGCCGAGACTGGCTGCATATCATAAAGTTTCATAAAAGTAAAGCAGTACCCCTATTACTTGTATACAGGGGACTTGGGAAACCTTACATCAATATATTCAGCGTTTGGCACCTTGGAAGCAATGTCCAGGGCAAGGCTCATTTTTTCAGATATTTTTTCGTCGTTCCCCAGAAGAATTCTTGTTTGAGAAAAAGTAAAAACAATTATTTTATTAACGTCACGCACTTCGATTTCCGCTATTGATTCCTTTTTCTCGCAGCAATTTACGATCTCCAGGGCCACGGGAAGGCGTTCGTTATCCACTTTTGTTCCGGGAGGCACGCCATCTTTCATTCCCAGGCCCGATACAACGGGCAAATCAAGATTACTTATTTCATTACAGTGCCTTAAACAGTACCCTTCTTTACTGACAACCATAAAACCTCCCTCGAAAGGCACAACGGCTGCAGGTACATATTCCACAACTTGGATACGGATAGTATCGGGTAAATCTCGTTTCAGCTCTACAGAGGCAACAAAGGGATGGAGGAGAATTTTTTCTTTTACAGACTGGATATCCACACGGAAGATATTTGTACCCTTATTGATACCGGACAACTTCACTGCTTCCTCACTGGAAAGATTCGAATTCCCGGCTACGGTAATTGAAGATACGTCAAAATAGGGAGATTGAAAAAAAAAGTATGCGGTCAGAACCAACACCAGAAAAACCAAAAGGGTACGAATGGAATAGCGCCGCCCTACATACTTATAACGTTTTCCCCTCTTCTTTTGAGGCACGATGCCACCTCCCGAAACACCCAAAAAAATTATACCAAAAGCCCTAAGGTTGTCCAATAGCCAACTAAAAAAAGCAGCCCTTTCGCTGCGTCAAGTCTCCACACAAACAATTTTCGCTCCCAGCTGGTTCAACTTCCTATCGATACATTCATACCCCCGGAGAATGTGGGAGATATTCTCAACTACCGTTATCCCTTCCGCAACCAGTCCCGCCAGAACCAGGGCAACTCCTGCCCGGAGGTCGGTAGCCTCCACGAAAGCACCGCTCAACCTGGGTACTCCCTTTATCAATGCCACCCGGCCCTCCAGAGTAATGTCTGCTCCCATCCGCCTGAGCTCTGCTGCATGTTTAAACCTGTTTTCAAATATTGTTTCCGTTACCATACTTGCGCCCTGGCTAATTGTCAGCAAAGTCATCATTTGGGGCTGAACGTCAGTTGGAAAACCCGGGTAGGGCAGAGTTTTGATGTTAACACTCTTGAGTGAAGAGGGTCCGCACACCCTGATGGTATCCCTTTCAACGATTACCTCCGCACCCGTCTCCCGGAGTTTGGCTATAACAGGTTCCACGTGTTCAGGAATAGCATTTGTTATGCTTACATCACCCTGGGTAATTGCTGATGCAATCATATAAGTTGCCACTTCAATGCGGTCTGGTATCACCTCATGTTTCGTACCTCTAAGGCTCTTCACCCCTTTTACGACTATTGTCCCTACTCCCGCACCCCGGACATGGGCTCCCATGGCATTTAGAAAGTTCTGCAGGTCAACTATTTCCGGTTCCTTGGCAGCATTCCTGATAACTGTGGTACCCTTGGCCAGAACAGCTGCAAGCATTAAATTCTCTGTTGCCCCTACGCTGGGAAAATCCAGGTGTATGTCTGCTCCAACCAACTGGGAAGCGCGAACCTGAATAAATCCCCCCTTTTCCTTGATTTCTGCGCCTAAAAGCTGGAGGCCTTTTAAGTGTAAATCAAGGGGCCGGGATCCAATGGAACAGCCGCCGGGGTAGGCTACATTAGCTTTGCCCATTCGTGCCAACAATGCGCCCATCACCAGGTTGCTGGCACGCAGTTTACGTGTAAGTGTTTCCGGAATTTCGGATGTTTGAATCTTGTCTGCTTCAACCTCCAAACGGCGGTGTTTATGTTCTACAACGGCTCCCGCATGCCGCAGTACTTCCTTCATTACCTCAACGTCACTAAGATAGGGAACATTTTCTATCGTTGTTTTTCCTTCAGCTAAAAGAGCTGCCGCCATTATGGGCAGAACGGAATTCTTTGCACCACCTACGGATATTTTGCCGACCAGACGGTTCCCCCCCATGACGATGTACTTCCCATTCACCGGTTTTTACACCTCCAAACCGTCAGGGTACTTCACCACCTAAAAATCTGATTTCCGTTTCCAGTTTAATACCAAACATGCTGTAAACCTGTTCCTGGATGCGTCTGATTAGGCGAACAATATCACTGGCTGTGGCGTTGTCAGCATTGACTATAAAGTTGGCGTGTTTGTGTGATACCTGGGCACCGCCCTCCCTTGCCCCCTTTAAACCTGCCTTTTCAATCAATAAGCCCGCCGGAACTGAGGCCGGGTTAACAAAAACACTGCCAGCTGTTGCAGACTCAACAGGTTGTGTCCGGCTTCGAACACCAAGGTAATGCTGCATTTTCTCCTTTACCTGTTCACCGGGCATTGGCTCAAGATCCATAACGCTCTGCAATACAATAAACCGTCCGTCTCGGAACATACTGGACCGGTAGCCAAAGCCCAACTCCGACCCGGCAAAGGTGTGCAAAACCCCCTGATAATCCATAACCAAAACAGAACGTACAATGTCCTGCATTGAGCTTCCGTGGGCCCCGGCATTGCTGACAACGGCACCGCCCACTGAAGCCGGAATACCGGCAGCAAACTCTAATCCGGACAAATTGTGCCCCTGTGCAATGCGGGAAAGTTCAGGAAGGTTAACCCCTGCCTCAGCAGTTATCCTTTCACCGGAAACATCCCAATTCCGGAGCCCCCGCATTTTTATTGTTAGCCCCTCCACGCCCCTGTCTGCTACTAAAACATTAGTGCCATTACCTAAAATGGTAACAGGCACATTGTTTTTCCAGGCAATCAAAACAGCCGTCCTCAAATCGTCAATAGAAACGGGAGTAACAAGGATTTCCGCAGGTCCACCCACCTTCCATGAAGTGTGCCTGCTCAAAGGCTCATCAAAAAGGACCTGCCCGGCAAAATTTGCTTTTATTTCTTCCCGCAGCCGGTTAGAACACATTGCCGCCTAAAACCCCCTTTGGCAATTTTCCCCTTCAAGGGCTTCAAGGAGGCCGGTGCCAACCTTCCAAACATCTCCCGCTCCTAAAGCCAAAACCATATCTCCAGGTTTAACAGTTTTTTTCAGGAAACCGATTGTATCTGCCCGATGGGGAATAAGCATAGCATTGCTGTTGCTGTTCTTTTTTATTTCTTCAACCAAATTGAAGGCATCCACACCAGCAATAGGGTTCTCTCCAGCCGAGTAGATATCGTTAACAATAACCATATCGGCATCTCCGAAGGCCTTGGCAAATTCTGAATGGAGCCTCTGGGTACGGGTAAACCGGTGAGGCTGGAATACGGCAATAATCCTTTTCGGATTACCCTGCCGGGCAGCCTTCAGAGTAGCCATTATCTCAGTAGGGTGGTGTGCATAGTCATCAATTACAACAACGCCTTTTGCCTCTCCAAGCTTCTGGAAGCGCCTGTTGGCTCCCATAAAAGAATTTAAAGATCGGGCAACACATTGAAAGTCAATACCTAATTCACAACTGACAGCAATGGCAGCGAGGGCATTAACCATATTATGATGACCGGGTACTTTTAGTTCCAATACCCCCAGCTTATTTTTGCCCTTAAAGACTTCTCCAAATGTTGAGTACCCCTGTGCAGTTATTCGATCAACCCGGTATTCAGCTGACGTATGGAATCCATATGTAATTATTTTCTGCTCTCCTGAAGCAGCTATCTCTCTCAGCAGAAGATCATCGGCACATAATACGGAAAACCCGTCGGGCCTTACATTTTTTATGTACTGCTTAAAAGCCGCAGCAATATTCTCTACTGTCTCATAATAGTCTAAATGGTCATCCTCGATATTACTGACTACAGCAACATAGGGGTTCAGTTTCAAAAATGAACCATCGGATTCATCCGCTTCAGCAACAAAATATTCGCCGGTGCCCAACTTGGCATTTGCCCCAATATTCCTGAGCTCTCCTCCGATAATAACAGTTGGATCAAGGCCGGCATCTTCAAGGCAGAGAGCAATCATAGAAGCAATAGTAGTCTTACCGTGGGCGCCTGCCACAGCAATTCCTTTGGCTTCCTTCATTAACTCTGCCAGCATGTCGCTCCGGTGAATCACCGGCAATCCACGGCAGCGGGCTTCCTGAATTTCAGGGTTATCTTTTGAAATAGCCGTGGAAACAACAACAGTATCTACATCCTCGGAAATGTTTTCCCTACTGTGCCCCTGAAATACTGTAGCGCCCATTTTCTCCAACGAAGCCGTTAAATGGGTCATTTTCAAATCTGATCCCGTTACCTTATAACCCTTTTCCATTAAAACTCTGGCGATACCACTCATTCCAGATCCCCCGATTCCAACGAAATGAGTGGTTTTGCTGCGATTTTCCAAGAAGCTCTCAACTCCTTTTGATGAATTGAGGAGAAGCCACGGATAACGCAAAACCATATTATGCATTAACCCATTAAAAAGTGCCAGTAAAAAACAAGCTTGTCCTTATCCTGGTTATTTCTCCAACAACTGCAGAATACTTTTAGTTATTAAAGATAAGGCTTCCGGCTTCCCCAAGCTGCGGCTCTGTGCTGCCATTGCTGCCAGCACATCGGTATGCAGAACGCTCTTTACAGCATCTAACAGCATTTCCCCGTTTATTTCCTTCTCAAGATAAACCTTTGCCGCCCCTCTTTTTTCCAGGGAACGGGCATTATATTCCTGGTGATTTTCGGAAGCATACGGGTAAGGAATAAGGATTGCAGGGACTCCCACTGCAGTGATTTCCGCCAAAAATGACGCACCTGCCCGGGAGACAACTATATCAGCCACTGCAAGACCATAGTCCATCCGTTCCAGGTAGGGAATAATCTTTACCCCGGCACTTCCGCTGGGTGAGCCCTCCAGAAATGAAGAAAACTGGTTATAATTTTTCCTCCCGGTTACCACTATCAGCTGTACCGAGGGGTTGCTGTTTACCCACTCCAACAAAGGAATAACAGCTTCGTTAATACTCCTTGCCCCTTTACTGCCCCCAACCACCAATATGGTTCGTTTTTGAGGAGACAAACCAAAAAATTTATATGCCTCATCTCTTGAGACGTTCATTATTTCAGTACGAACCGGCAGGCCGGTTTCAATTATATCAGCTTTTTGGAAAAGATGTTCTTTTGCCTCCGGAAAGGTTATGCAGACCTTATCCACGTATCTGGACAGTATCCTGTTGGTTATTCCGGGAAAAGCGTTCTGCTCATGAATAAGCGTAGGAATTTTTTTCAGGCAGGCTGTAAGGACAACAGGGCCGCACACATAACCACCTGTCCCAATCACTACATCGGGCCGAAAAGAGCGCAAAATCCCATTGGCCTGAAAAAAACTCCTGCCCAGCATGGCTGCAGTCTTTAAATTATGCAGGCTCAACCGGCGTTCTAAACCCGAAACAGTAATTGTTTTAAAAGGCAGGCCGGTTTTGGGCACTATTTCAGCCTCCAAGCCCGTTCCAGTGCCAACATAAAGTATCTTTATATCCGGAACAGCTTCCTTCAAGCCCTGGGCGATTGCCAGAGCCGGGTAAATGTGGCCCCCTGTTCCACCGCCTGTTATTACAGCTCTAATCCTTTTCTTTATTTCGGCCAAGGCTTAACCTCCTGACCACATAATTCATTTACTCGAAGTATACCTGGAAATATTAAGCAAGATTCCCACACCCAGCATAACAAATACCAGAGAGGACCCTCCATAGCTGACGAAAGGCAGGGTAATGCCGGTTACAGGGAGAGTCCCCGTAACCACACCAACATTGATCACCATCTGGACAATTATCATACAAGTTACACCAACAGCCAACAGACTGCCAAAGCTGTCCTGAATGGTCAGGGCTACCTTGAACCCCCTCCAGAGGAGCACGAAGAAAAGGAGGAGAACCAGAGCAGCTCCAATGAAACCCAATTCTTCCCCTAAAATTGCATAGATAAAATCCGTGTGACGTTCCGGCAGGTAGAAAAATTTCTGGCGGCTCTGTCCCAATCCCATGCCTACTAATCCCCCTGAACCTAAAGCCAGAAGGGATTGAATAGTCTGGTATCCTGTATCGCTGGGGTCCGCCCAGGGATTCCAAAAAGCGGTAAACCTCTCCATTCTGTAGGGAGACAGGACAATAGCCAGGACAACAAGACCAATTCCTGCCCCTGCAAGGAGCGCCAGATGTCGAAATTTACTGCCGGCAGCAATAAACATGCAGTAGACGGTCCCGGCTATACATACAGCCGTTCCCAGGTCCGGTTGGAGCAGTATCAGTCCGCATACTACGCCCAAAACGGCAAGATTGGGCATCATTCCCACCCAAAGGTATTCCATTTTGCTGCGGTTTTCGCTCAGGCTCTTGGCCATAAAGACTACCATAGAGAGTTTTACTATTTCTGAAGGCTGAACGGACCGGAATCCTAAATCCAACCACCTGCTTGAACCGTGACTAACCGTCCCTATAATCAAAACCAGCATCAATAAAAACAGGGAACCTATCAATAACAGATTTGCCAGGCGTTTTAGGTACATGAAGTCAAAATTCATGGCTAATATCATTACGGCAACAGCCACCCCTGCAGAAAAAAGCTGGCGCTTGAGAAAATAAAACGAATCCCCATAATCCAGGTAGGCTGTAACTGCACTGGCACTAAAAACCATTATTAAGCCAATTGTAAGCAGAATCAGGGAAACAGCCATGATTACAAAATCCGGCGACCCTCTCCTACCGTTCACACTTTTACCTCCTTAGAGCTGCCACCTGAGAGATATACAGCTCCCCTCTTTCCTCATAGTTGTTGAACATATCCCAACTGGCGCATGCAGGAGACAGCAGGACAATATCCCCCGGCACCGCTATCCTTGCCGCCCGGGCTACAGCCTGTTCAATTGAGCTTACCTGAGAAAACTTGTGGTACCCCACAGATTCCAAGGCTTGCATAATTTCAGGGGCTGCCTCTCCCAGGACAATGACCTCTTTAACCCTCCGTCTGATTACATCTGCAAACTCGGAAAAGTCACTGCCCTTGTTTTTTCCCCCGGCGATTAGGATAATTGGCTCGGAGTAAGCGCTGATAGCCTTTATGGAGGCATCCGGGTTAGTACCCTTTGAGTCGTTAACATATTTTACCCCGTTAATTTCATCAACAAACTGCAGCCGGTGCTTAACACCCTTGAAAGTCCTCAGGGTTTGGGCAACACTCCCGGGATCAAGCCCCATCAGCAAAGCGGCACAGCAGGAAGCCAGTATGTTTTCCAGGTTATGGTCTCCCTTGAGAAAAAGATCACTCCTGCTGCAGATAAAGGTTTTCTTCCCCTTGTAGGAAAAATATAAATCTTCTCCTGAAAGATAAGCTCCTTTTTCTAGAGTATGTCTTAAACTGAAAAATATCACTTCACCGCTTGTCCCAGAAGCCATTGATTTTACAAGCTCATCATCGTAATTTAATATCGAAAAATCGCCTTTTCCCTGGTTGCAAAAGATTGCCTGTTTAGCCTGTTTATACTCTTCCATAGTATGGTGCCTGTCAAGATGGTCCGGAGTAATATTGAGTACAATGCCCACCCTGGGCCGGAAGTTGTGAATTGCCTCCAGCTGAAAACTGCTCACCTCAACAACTACCACATGATCCGGCGTAATTTTGTCTATTTCCCCAATTAAAGGGACACCTATATTCCCTGCCACAATAGTAGGAATTCCCCCATCAGCAAACATCCTGCCCAACAAAGAAGTAGTAGTCGTCTTCCCGTTTGTACCCGTAACAGCAATAATCGGTGCATCAAACATGGAGGCGGCCAGTTCAATTTCACTCCATAGAGAAATTCCGTACTCTTTAGCTTTCAAAACAGGGGAAATATTCATGGGCACACCCGGACTCATTACTAAGAAGTCAGTGTTTTCCGGGGTAATCTCCGGGTACCCCCCTGCAACAACATCCACAGGAATGGCTTTAAGCTGGCGGATAGCCTCCTCCAGCATGTATTCACGCTTGATGTCGCATACCGTAACCCGGGCACCTAACCCTTTCAACACCTTTGCCGCAGCGATACCGGTCCTGCCCGCACCTATTACAACTGCTTTCTTACCTTTTACCAGCATTCCCGTCCACACCTCACCCAAGTTTACATACCTCAAACAAACCCACCAGGGCACATACTGCACCTACCGCCCAGAAAAAATATACTACTTTCCCTTCTGACCACCCGGACAGCTCAAAATGGTGGTGCAGCGGTGCCATTCGGAACAGCCTTGTGCCCCTGAGCCTGAAGGAAAGAACCTGCAAAATCACTGACAGGGTTTCAATAACAAAAACACCACCAATTATTATGAAAGACAGTTCCGTAGAGGTTAAGACCGCTAAGGTGGCAATGGCACCTCCCAGGGCAAGAGACCCCGTATCCCCCATAAAAATTTTTGCCGGATGGAGGTTAAATACCAAAAAACCTAAACATCCCCCCAGCAAAGCTGCGGCAAATACAGCCATGTCGGGCTGTTGAAAATATAGGGAAATGAAGACGTAAGCAGCAGATACAAAGAGGGTAATGCCTGCCGCCAGGCCGTCCAGGCCGTCAGTAAGATTAACAGCATTAGTGCTGCTGACAAGTACCAGCATAACGAAAGGAATATAAAAATACCCAAAATCAACGTGGGCACCAGAAAAAGGTATCCGCACAGTTGTCCCGCGGCTAAGGAAATAGACAGCAGCAACGGCTAGAAAAACAGACAGGAGAACCTGACCGCCAAGCTTATACCTGGCTTTTAACCCCAAAGGCCTCTTAAGCACTACCTGTAAAAAGTCATCTACAAACCCGATAGCTCCAAAACCAATGGTAATTACCAGGGCAGCCATGGCATTAAGGCTGTCGCCGGCAAAGAAAAGGCTGGCAACCGCCAGGGGAATAATAAAAATCACTCCGCCCATTGTAGGCGTCCCCGCTTTGGCTAAATGGGTAGCCGGACCGTCATCCCTTACGTACTGGCCAAACCTCAGTCTCCGCAGCAGGGCAATAGCCACCGGGCCGATTAATAAAGCCGCAGCAAAAGAAACCCCTGCAGCCCATAATACCCTGTCAAACATGGTGGTCTCCTTCTAACTGCAAACCGGAGACTATCCGCTCCATTCTCATCCCTCTTGAACCCTTCACTAAAACAACATCCCCCATATCAATATATTTTTTGAGCATTTCCACTGCTTCCTGGATAGTGGCTCCATGAAAAACCCGGCTCTCATCCATACCGCAGGCAACAGCTCCTTCTCCGATGTACCGGGCCAACTCCCCAACCGTAACCAACAGGTCCGGGTTTAACCGGCAAACGGATTCTCCCACTCTCCGGTGTTCAGCTTCGGCAATGGGTCCCAGCTCAAACATATCTCCCAGGACAGCAACCCTGCGTTTCCCCTCAATCTGCCGCAGCACTCCCAGGGAAGAAATCACTGAATCAGGATTGGCATTATAAGTATCGTTAATTATGGTTGCGCCCCTTATTCCTGTGGTTTTCTCCAGACGCATTCCGGTAACGGTAAGTTTATCCAGTCCCTGCTGCAGTTTTTCCCCGGGGAAACCAAGGAGAAGATATGCCCCGGCAGCAGCCAGGCAGTTGTAGACATTATGTTTCCCCCACAGGGGCAGCCTCAGCCTTCCGGAAAAACCAAAAGCCTCAAGGGAAAATTCCGTGTGCTCAGGAAAAAACTCAACTTTTCCAGCCCGCACCTCAGCATTATCACCGAACCCAAAAAACACGGAGCGTGCCTGGGTCCTGCTCTTGATAAAAGGTGACCACTCGTTTTCCCCATTGAGAAGAATAAAACCCTCCTTGGGAAGGCTTTCAGCCAGCTCACCTTTGGCCAGGGCGATATTATCCATGGACCCCAGCCTTTCGAAATGGGTGGAACCTACGTTGGTGATTATTCCTGCCGTAGGTCTCGCAATACTGCAGAGTTCGGCAATCTCGCCTAAACCCCTCATACCCATCTCCAGCACACAAACATCATGCTCATGGGAAAGGCTCAAAAGTGTAAGAGGTACCCCTATCTCATTATTCTGGTTGCCTGAATTAAAATGTACATTTGCTGCCGCATAAAGCAGAGATGCCAGTATGTCTTTAGTTGTTGTCTTTCCACTGCTTCCCGTAATACCTACTAAAGGAATTGCAAGTTTATTCCGCCACCAGGCCGCCAGTTTCTGCAGGGCAGCAAGGGTATTTTCTACGAGTATTACAGTACCCTCCTCAGGAACCCCTGTTCTCTTTTCCACAACGGCTCCAGCAGCACCGGCCTTAAAGGCGTTCCCAATAAAATCATGGCCGTCGAAGTTTTCTCCCTTAAGAGCAAAAAATATATTTCCCGGCTTAACGGTCCTGGAATCAATGGATACTCCTGAAAAATTCTCTCCTTTATCCCGGACAACAACGCCTCCGCAGACTGCAGCCAATTCACTAACAGTAATTGAAACCATATTATAGACTCCTTAAAACATTTCTGGCTTCCTCACGGTCATCAAAATGCAGTACCTCGTCACCTACCAACTGGTAATTTTCATGACCCTTACCGGCAATTACCACTGTGTCACCCTTACGGGCCATTTTAATAGCAGTACTGATAGCCTCCCGCCTATCCTGAATAATGCGAAAACAATCAGTAATTTTTTGGACACCCGGGAGGATATCTTCGATTATTGAAAGAGGTTCTTCGCTCCTGGGATTATCCGATGTAACAATACAGTAGTCGGAATGTACCGCTGCCGCTTCCCCCATTAACGGGCGCTTTCCCCGGTCCCTGTCACCGCCGCAGCCAAAAACGGTAATTACCCTTCCCTGGGTGATCTCCCGGGCGGTTCGGAGGATATTGTGCAGGCCGTCAGGAGTGTGGGCATAGTCAACAATCACACCAAAATCCTGACCTTCATGTATGGATTCAAATCTCCCCGGCACTCCTGCTGTGTCTTCCAGAGCCGACTTAATCACTTGAAGTGGAATATTTTCCATCAAACCAACGGAAAAAGCGGCCAGGGCGTTATAAACATTAAACCTTCCAACGAGTTTCAGTTTCAGGCTGCATTCTACCCCCATACCGGATACATCGAAGAACGTCCCCAGGGAGCTGACCCTGATATTTTTGGCACACAAATCCGCCTGGTTTTTTATTCCATATGTTTTAACAGGCACATCTGTCACACTGATTATATCGCCGGCATAGGGACTGTCAACATTTACTACAGCGTAATGGTGCCCATTCTTGGAACCTCTCCCCAACTGCCGGAACAAAATAGCTTTGGACCGGAGGTAGTCCTGCACATCAGGGTGAAAGTCCATATGGTCCTGGGTCAGGTTTGTAAAAACACCGGCATCAAAATCGCAGTCGGCCACGCGCTTCAGAGCCAGGGCATGGGAAGAAACCTCCATTACAGCCGCCTCTACACCTTCACTGACCATTTGGGAAAACAAGTGATTTAGTTCCAGGGCATCGGGAGTTGTAAAATGAGTATTTATCTTTTTTCCGTTGATGCGGTTTTCAATTGTCCCGATAAGGCCGGCTTTTTTTTCGGCCTGGCAGAGGATTTTTTCTATCAAAAAGGTAGTCGTGGTCTTGCCGTTTGTACCCGTAACTCCAATCAGACGGAGTTTTGAAGAGGGATAATCGTACAAAAAAGCTGCCAATCTGGAAAGAGCCAACCGTGCATCTTTGACCTTTACCCAGGGAATCTCATCAGGAGCAAACTCATCCCGTTCCAATACTACCCCATAGGCGCCCCTCTCCACAGCCTGGGGGATAAATTTGTGACCGTCAGTCTTGAAGCCTGGAACGGCAACAAAAATATCACCTTTTGAAATTTTCCTAGAATCATAATGAACACCGGTAAATGCAGTATCAAGGTTTCCGTTCCATTCCTCGGCCATAACTAAGTCCAGAATTTCTTTTATAGCAGCCACCGGACATCCCTCATTTTTAGAAAATTTTGCCTTTATAGTATGGTCTATCCAAAGGGAATTTATCCCATAAAAACCGAGCCGCTATAAGTTGATCATCTTGGGCTCGGTTAAATGCAACAAGTCCAACACTTAATTATTTTACTCTTTTTCTTTAAACTGAACAGTAACTTTTGACCCTTTTTTCACCTGGGCCCTCGGTGCAGGCTGCTGGCTTACTGCCTCCCCTGAACCTCTGGGGTCAAGCTCAAGGCCAAGGCCTTCCAGAAGGTGGGCTGCCTCGTATATTCTCTTGCCTGCAAGGTCAGGTACCGTAACGTTCCCTGTACTTTTCCCCCCGACGTAAAGGACAACCTCCGTGCCTTCCTTGACAACTGCCCCTGATTTTGGCAGCTGGCTTAAAACCCGGTCACCGCTGCCTTCAACAACTGCCTTAAGGCCTGCCTTTGCCAGCAAATTCTTGGCTTCATTAAGCCCTTTCTCGCTGACGTCAGGAACGGTAACATCTTTTTTAGGCTCCTGTTGGGGCTGCCCGGGAATTTGCGGCGCTTTTTCTCCGGTATTTCGCCTGGGAACCCCCAAATAGTGCAGGGTATCTTCAACAACACGCTTGAAAACCGGGGCTGCAATGGTACCTCCGTAATAAGGGTATCCCTGGGGCTCATCAATTACTACAATGGCCGCTATTGCAGGGTCATCTGCGGGGGCAAACCCTGCAAAGGAAGCAACATACTTTCCGGGCATGTATCCCCCCGGTCCTGCCTTTTGGGCTGTTCCCGTCTTTCCCGCAACCCGGTATCCTTCAATATAAGCCCGGGAACCGGTGCCCTGTTTTACAACGTTCTCCAGAAGCAAGCAAAGTTCCTTGGATACGTCCTCAGATATTACCTGCCTGACTTTTTTCGGCTCAATTTTTTCAATTATATTGCCCTCACGGTCCCGAATTTCCTTTACCAGATAGGGCTGCATATAGTTGCCGCCGTTGGCGATGGCTGAAATACCGGCAATCATTTGAATAGGGGTAACAGCTATACCCTGGCCCATGGAAATAGTGGCAATATTTATTTCCCGTAGCTGTGCCTCCGGAATCAGCATCCCTTTTGCTTCTCCCGGTAGGTTAATTCCCGTTTGTTCCCCAAAACCCAGACCGCGGATATATCTATAGAAGAGTCCTTTATCTTTTTCCCACAGCCTCAGCCCCACGGTAACCAGGACCGGGTTGCAGGAGTTTTCCAACCCTTCCCCAAAAGTCTGAGTGCCGTGAGGTGTATTGGACCAGCACTTAATCCGTTCCGAACCTACGCGAATGTATCCCGGGTCGTGAAAGGTCTCCCCGGGCCGGATAACATTTTCCTCCATGGCAGCTGCCGCAGTAATAATCTTAAAAGTTGACCCCGGTTCATAGCTGTTGGATACAGCAACATTCCGCCATGACTTTTGGGGGTATTCATTATAGTTATTGGGATCAAAACCCGGCCTGCTTCCCATAGCCAGAATTTCACCGGTCTTAACATTCATTACAATGATACTTGCACTTTTTGGACGAACGGTACCGTTCATAAGCTGGTCCAATTCCCGTTCCACCACATACTGGATTGTTTCATCGATGGTTAGGACGATGCTGTTGCCGTCTTCAGATGGGTGGTAACGGTGTACCGCCTGGGGCAGTTCCCGTCCGATACCGTCAAATTCAATAACGATGTTTCCCGGGATTCCGCTTAGCTGCTCATCATACATAGTTTCAATGCCTTCAAGTCCCTGGTTGTCAATACCTGCAAAACCAAGGACATGACAGGCAAGTTCCTTATTAGGATAAAAGCGCTGGCTTTCCTCAAAAATTTCAATTCCGGGAAACTCCAGATCTTTGATCTCTTTTCCCTTTTCAAAATCGGCAATTTTCCTCTTTACCCAAACAAAAGAACTGTTCTGGGTGATTTTGCGATAAACTTCGTTTTCCTTCATACCCAGAATCTTGGAAAGCTGCCGGGCTATTTCTTCAGCTTTGCCTGACTTCTTGATTTGGGGAGGAAAAGCTCCAACAGAATCGGCACTGACACTGACGGCAAGCTCATTATTGTTTCGGTCCAGAATAGCCCCCCGTTTAGCCTCAACGGGGACTTCCCGGAGCCTGTTGTCTAACGCCTTCTGCTGCAGTTCATCCCCCCTGACAAATTGAATATAGCCAATTCGCCCTAAAAGAAAAAAAAGAACCGCCGCCAAAAGAAGAAAGAGTTTAGCTGTACGCTTCCTTACGAATATA
>LFTO01000224.1 GCA_001513335.1 Clostridiales bacterium DTU086
TGCTCCCGAAACGGCAAAAAGCCCTTGGAAACAAGGACCTTTCAAAAACCGTTATTTGTGAAAAACATTCACGTTTCATCTGTAATTAATCCTTTCTTTGAAACCGGCATCCAGCCCAATCGTTGAAGCAATGGCATTTTGAGGGCACTCATATATACAGGTGTCGCACCAGATACACTCTGTGGACAGTACCCTCTGGTTGTTGTTTTTATACTCCAGCAATTTGACATCCATTGGACATACTTTCTCACACATACCGCAGTCAACACATTTAGCCGGATCTATTTTTACCTTAAGTAAGGAAAAACGGGATGTAATTTTCTGAAGTACGGGAACCGGGCATACATATTTGCAAAAAGCCCTGTTGTTAGCAAACCCGAAAGCCTGTTCAATAGAAACGGCTTCGGGTTTTATCATTGGATACTCCAGTTGCTCTTTATAGAAATTTGATTAGTGCCAGGATTTTCATGAAACATTTGGGATAATTGAATCGTTATCAATTGTGTAACCAAACAGCCGGGGGAGAAGGTGTAAAGGCTCGTGAATACTGTTGATTTACTGGAGAAAGCCAAAGAAGGTGATCAAAAAGCCATTGGAAATATCTGTAGAGACACGTGGGAACCACTCTACCGTTTTATATATTTTAAAGTGCAAAACCGGGAAGAGGCAGAGGACATCACCCAGGAAACCTATGTGAAAACCCTGACTTATTTGCGTGAACACCAAACTTCTCCGGACAATTTCCTGGGCTTTATGAAGACAGTGGCCCTAAATGTCTTGCGGGACCGCTGGCGGCAAAAGAAACGCCGCGGGATACCGGTAAATTTCGAGGCAATAAATCCGAAAGAGGCAGCAATTCAGGATCATCAAAAGGCTGTGGCACAGAGAATACAGTTGGAAAAAGCCTTGACAAAATTGAGCGCGGACCGGCGTGCCATTCTTGATTTACGAATTATTAAAGGCTATTCGGTAGCCGAGACGGCAAAGCTTCTTGGAAAGACGGAAGCTGCTGTCCGTACCGCTCAATACCGGGCCTTGCAAGCCCTGGCCCGGCTTCTTGATGAGCATGAATAGCTACGAGGAGGGATGAATAGTGAATGAGCTGGAAAAGAAGCTTTCCGATTATATTGATGACTTGAACGCGGAGCGTGAGCCGGAAAAACACCAGGGAGTTGCCGATACTCCGGAATTGGAGAACCTTTTGTCAACGGCCAGGATAGTTCGTACTTTAAGAGAACCTGCTATGCCTGCTCCCGGGTACCCGGAAAGATTAGCCCAAGCTGTTGCCCATAAAATACCGAAAAGCAAGGACGCTGAACAAAAAATGATACATGTAAAGTCGCGAAGGACATGGTTTTTCCCCTCGGTTGCAGCTTTGGTTGCAGGGTTGCTTTTATTCGCAGTGTTATCCAACTGGTACGGCCTATTTAATAGCAATGCGGTCTACGCCATGGAGAAAGCGGTTGCTCAATTGTCCAATTATCACGGCATCCTGGAGATACGTTCCCAAAATGCAGCCGGAGAAGAATGGTTGATCCGCCGGATAGAGATTTGGTCGGAAGGCGATAAATATGCTGTACGACAGGATGACGGCACACTTACCGTCAACAACGGTACGCAGAAATGGCAGGTCCGGACGCAAAGCAAGGAGGTAGCCTTGCTGCCGGTAGCACCGGACTCGACCAAAACCGGTTTTGATCTGCGGGATGAGGCTAAAAAAGCCAAGGAGTACCCGCACACTGTTGTCGGGTCGGAGAGAATTGCCGGTCGCCTGGCTGAAAAATTGAAAATTTCACCGCCGGGAGGCTTGCCCTATTATTTATGGATCGATACAGAAACCAATCTGCCTGTCCAACTGCAAACAGCGATGCAAAATGCGCTCCAAACCACATATACCTTTACGAGCTTTGAGCCGAATATCCAACTTGATTCCCAAATATTTGCCTACCAGTTGCCTGAGGGATATAAAGTTGTAGAAAAAGACCCGGGGCAATTGGTGGCTACAGTAGAGGAAGCAGCTGCCATCAGCGGGCTGACGCCCCTTTTGCCGGAAGAGGCCCCGGTACGCATCTTCGCTTTCCAAGACCGTATTGTCCTGGATTACGGTGATACCACCATTGTGGAGACTGTTGCTCAGGGGTCATTCAAGCCGGTTGCCGACTCCGCTCTTGGCGTGGCTGCAGGCGGGCTGCTGGAAGTATGGGGGGAACGCTTGCGCTGGCGGCAGGAGAAGCTGGAAATCCAGGTAGAAGGTGAGCAGCGGGAAGAATTAGCCCGTCAGATAACTGCCGATCTTAAGCTCCCCAATAATGATCAAGACCTGGTAAACAAAGCTCAGATCAAGGTGCCGGTAGATATGGAGATTGTTAAAGCCGATCAGGAGCAAGTGGACAGAGGAAGCAGTCCCTGGCAGCTTGATCCCCTGCATGTTGCCTTTACCTTCGTTAACCTAAAGGTAACACCGGAAGGAATTCAGGGTGAGCCCGAAGTACCATTTTCAGCTTTCAAATTAGCGGTGAACAACGGCGTTCAAGCGGTGGTACAAACCACTAGGGGACCTATCAAAAAGGTTTACTTGGAGCGGCTTGTCCGGCAAGACGAAACGGGTATTTGGTCGGTTGTCGGTTACGATCCCCGTTAAAGGACCAAACATTCAGGTGGAGCCAGGACTCCACCTGAATAAGTTTTTAATACTTTTAAAACGTTTCCCTTAAACAAAAAAACTCCGATATGAGCTCCGAAAAATAATTCAAATAAAATCTTGAGCAAGTCTGACGAGAACATTGACTTAAGGCAAAAAAAAGAGACATTGCTTTTTTAGCAATGTCTCCATGGTGGAGCATAGGGGGCTCGAACCCCTGACCTCTAGACTGCCAGTCTAGCGCTCTCCCAAGCTGAGCTAATGCCCCATTTTTAGAATACCTATTTGGCGCAAACTATATTATGCCACACAAACGGAACTCGTGTCAAGACCTGTATTCCAACTCTCCACCCTTACCCTTACCAGAGAACAAAAAGAAAAAAAGGACCTGCATTGACAGAAGCGGCATGGCCAACGCCAGACTCCCGGAGCAATGCTTCCTATTGGAGTTCCAGTTTTCCGAAACCGCCGTAATCCTCCGCCACACGAGAGTATAGCTTTTTTCCCAGAAGGAACTGATAAATTTCGTCCGCTTTTTCTTCCGGGTCAATATCCTGAAACTGTTCAGGGTAGAGTACTTTACCCAGGTAATAAGCGTTGGCTATTGCCGTCCCAATATTCGTTGAATAAAAATTGTAAGGCAGTTGAGAATAAAGCCCTCCCTCTCTCACTGCTGATAAAGTATAATAAAACTTCTCATTTTTCCGGTAATCCTCTCTAACCATCTGGTAACCGGCCAAATCAATAAAAATAATATCCGGGTCCCATTCCAGGAGTTTTTCCTTGTCTATCATTACAGAACCCTCTTGTTTTATCCTTTCAGCCACATTTTTTGCGTTTACGGCCTTAAATAAAGAATAGTCCCCCTGTGTACTTTCAATTCCGTGTGTCCCCTTAAAGGACAGCGCCCCTATATAAACGCTGGGTTTTTGATTATCCGGAATTTGTTTTGTCCGCCGATCAAGGTCCTGTTTGCATTCCTCAATATAAGAAATTACTTTCTGTGCCTTCTCCTCCTCGCCTACAACTTTGCCGATCAATTCCAGGGATTTATTTACATCCTCGTCAAAAACTGAGACTTTTCCATAACTAAGGGCAATTACAGGAATGCCGGTTTTATCCTGTAGTTCGTCTATAGATGCTTTTTCAGTTGTATATGTGGAGAAAATGACATCCGGTTGGACAGCCAGTATCTTTTCCGGGTCAGGAACATTGTTCGGGCCTCCGGGGCCTATAACAGGTAGGTCTTTCAGTTCCGGAAATGCATAGAAATATGGCCTTCCCATGGGATTGTCTATTTCTATCTGTTCTACTCCAACTACCTTCTTAATTCCGTCAACGTAACAGCAAAGCCTCAGTGCCCCAGGGCCAATGGCAACAATTCGTTCTGCCGGCTGACTCCCTACAGAAACCTCCCTCCCAACCATGTCCGTAATTGTAACCTGGTCTGCACCGGTTTGTTCTGTAGTTTTGGAACTGCACCCACTGACAAGAAATAATGATAACAGGACTAATAGTAATAAATACACAAATCTCTTGCACATGAAAACTTCCCCCGCCTTTCACGTTGACTATTTTTGAAACACTAACGCAAACCGAAAAACCCCAAAATGGCCTTTTACACCATTCAGTTTGTTTAGACAGAAATGCTTCAAGCATACGCAAGGAATTTACCAATCAGCCCTTGGAAAGCAACTAAAAAGTTGATTACAAGGGAACTACAACGGGGACTTCCCTGCATCTTTCAATGGTTACCGGGACAGAGTAAACGCTCTCCACGTTTTCCGGGGTCATGATGTCCATACCCCCCGCTGCAAAAATAGTCCCATTTTTCAGCATCAGGAACTTGTTGGCAAACCTTAAGGCAAGGTTTAAGTCGTGCATGGTAACAACGGCAGCAATCTTCTGGGTGCGTACCACCTTTTTGATAATCCCCACAACCTCCAACTGGTTCTTCAAATCCAGGTTGCTTGTAGGCTCATCTAGAAGGAGCACTTCCGGCTCCTGGGCCAGTGCCCGGGCAATTACAACCTTCTGCAATTCCCCGCCGCTCAATTCGTCCAGGTACCGCATGGAAAACCCCTCTAAATCCAGCATTCTCAAAACCTTTTCAGTTACCTCCAAATCTTTCTGATTTACGTCCCATTTAATGTACGGTGTTCTCCCCAGAAGAACGGCATCAAAAACAGTACAACGGACAATCTCCTGCTTTTGGGAAACATAGCCAAGCTTCCTGGCAAGCTCAGTCCTTCCCAAACTGGACAGCTCATCTTTCTTGATGAAAACAGTGCCGGACTGGGGCTTTAAAATCCTGTTCAGGCACTTGAGCAGTGTAGACTTCCCTACACCATTGGTACCCAGTACGGCAAGGCAATCCCCTTTATCTACAGAGAAGCTAATTTCATCCAATACCTGGCGGCTCGGATAGGTAAACCTTAACCCCTGAACAGATAATATCATCCTCTGTGACACCCCCTTGCCAACAGATAAAGAAAGAGCGGTGCTCCCAAAAAGGAAGTAACAGCGCCGACTGGCAGGACCACCGGGGAAATTACCGTCCTCGCCAGAGTATCGGAAATCAGGAGGAGACAGGCTCCCATCAGTGCCGAGGCGGGAATAAGAAAGCGGTGGTCCACACCAATTATTCTTCTCATTATATGGGGGCCGACCAACCCGATAAATCCAATGATTCCCAGAAATGACACCGCAACGGCAGTTATTAACGAAGAAACAAACATACCCCCCAGACGCACTTTTTCAACGTTGACTCCAAGCCCCTTGGCAGTCTCCTCTCCGCCGGCTATAGCATTATAGTCCCACCTGTGGAGCATAAAATAGACTACTGCCATTCCCGTTAAACAGGCCAGAATAATTAATTCCTCCCAGGAAATCCTCCCCAAGTCCCCAAAAGTCCAAAATACTACAGCGGCTACCTCCACATCCTGTGCAAAATACTGGATTAGTATAGTCCCTGCAGAAAAAAGAGAACCAAGGGCAACACCCGCCAAAATTATTGCCTCTGGTGAAAATCCCCTGAACTTGGACAATAATAAGATGACCAGGGCAGCTCCCATGGAACACAAAAAAGCCGTAATGGTAACTATGTACGGATTATTGATAATTACTGCATCAAGGCTGGTACTCTGGACACTGCCCGCTCCCAACAGGATAATGGCAATGTTGGCGCCGAAAGCCGCAGCGCTGGAAATACCCAGGGTGGAAGGGGAGGCCAGCGGGTTTCTCAGGTTATTCTGCATCACACACCCGGCAATTGACAAACCTGCACCGGCAATAATACCTGCCAGCACCCTTGGAAGGCGTATATTCCAGATTACCACATCGGAAACACCGCTTCCCTGCCCTGCAATCGTCATGATAACCTGGTAAAAAGACAGCTCCGTTGAACCGGCGTTAACGGCATACACTCCCAGTAGAACAACCAGCAGCCCTAATAGTGTAATAATTGCTTTTTTCCTACCCGTATACTGCCGGTATATACTTGTTTTTTTCCGTTCCCCTGTATTCTCTGCAGCAGATATACTCAAGTCCATTCCTTTACCCCTCTCCCAAAATGCCAAATCTATCTACCAACCCCGGTTATAGTCCTGGAAGCAGTCCAGGCAGACCTTTTTCCCTTCTTGTATCCGGATTTTGTGCTCCGGGGCAGCTTCTCCACACAATTCACAAACATAAGAAGTAAAATGCCTTGCTCGCTGGGGCATTTCAAAATGAGGCTGTTTGAATTCAAAAATCTCATCAATATCGGCGTTTAACAAGTATGTTGTTCGCTGATCCCTATCCATTTCTCCCTGAAAGGGCTTTAAGACAATACGGACAGCTTCGCCGGTATCCCTTATAAAAAAGCTAAAAGCGTGCTTCCCCGTTCCCCTGTAAACCAGGTTTCCTTTCCCAAAGCTGCACCCCAACAGCGACTGGATAGCGTCTACACCGCAGGCATCATTTTCTGTAACACATATAATTTCCTCATCCCCGGAAAAGTCAATGCCCAGTTTGCCCCTGGCTGCTTCCACAGCCCGGACACCAATAGCCAGCCCCGGGCACTCATGTCCATGAAAAGAAACAGCTTTTTCCCAGGCGTTCACAGCATTCCCTCCCTTGGAAAAGCAAAAATAAAGCCACGAAGTAAACCTCCCGCTCCAGCGGTAAGCTTAACCTTCATGGCTAAATATATTCAATCAAGCTTTACTGTACAAAAAACAAGGCCTTCATAGCCCTTTTAATACAGATTATAGTTTATTGGATATAAAATGTCTACCTTCAGCCGAAAATTTTAATAGCTATCCACCCTCCGATGCCGATTAAAACCAGTAAAGCACCAAATACTTTTGACCAGAAACTCTCACGCTTTAGCCCCTTCCGTTCCATCAACCGGCTGTCAAAATAAAAGGTCGCTAAACCAATAACTACAAAAATCAGCATCCTGCTGATATTGAAGAGGGGCTGCTCCAATCCAATTTGCTCCATAAAATTCATCTTTCCTTCAACCTTTCCCGGCTGTTCTTTTTATGAGTTCCCCGGATATATGATATAAGCAGCAGTAGAGGGGGAATTGTAAAAATGAAAACCCCCCAAACATTGGATAAATAGTCGGACCATTCTTCCGTTGTCACAATGCTGTCCGGAAGAAGTGCCGCAATGAAAATCAACGGTATCAGCGGCAGGACCGTTATTGACTGTTCCCGGAACTTCATTATCCGGGACACTGTAAGGCTTGCCAGGAATAAAAATACCAGAATTGACGTAAAGGCTACTGTGACCCAAAGGGAAATCAAAAAAGAATCAAACCGGCCGATAAAAGTCCCACCTATAGTCAAACTCCGGCTGAGTTCCTCAACAGGCCAAACCAGCGTTTTTGTAAGTTCAACTCCAAAAAAACCGATAACAGCAACAAACAAAGCCCACCTTATGACAAGATTGCAGATTAGGGCCCCGTACACTGTGCTGTACGCTTTTTCAGGGATAGCCATAAAAGGGAGAAGCATGAGCAGGATTTCCTGCCCCTCCAATCCAAAGGAAGTTTTTATGCTTTCCAGGGCGAGTATCTTTGGACTAGCGTCCAGTATAGGAAGCAGGCGCATTAAATCCACTTCAATTAATGAACCCAGGACCAGCAGCCCTAAAATGGAAATAAAAACGGGAAAGAGAATTTCAATTGTCCTGGCAATAGGCTCTATGCCGTGGCGGGCAATGTACCCAGCAACTAGGAGTACCGTCAGGATGATTACTTCAATTGGGGTTTGAGGCAAAATCAGCTGGATAAAGTCAGCGAACTGCCTTAGAATCCTTGCACAGATCAGTACCCAGAAAATTGCCGCTACCGCTACAATGGGAATACCCAAAAACCGGCCCAGGATTTTTGGAGCATATTCCGCGAAAGTCTCATGGGGGTACAGCATACCCAGTTTCACAATAAAAAATACGGCTATGGCAGACAAAAAGTGCCCGCCAATGAGCACTAACCACCCGTCCTGTCCAACAGTTAAGGCCAGGACCCGGGGGACAACAATAACCTCGATAGCGTTGAAGGTACTGACAAGGATAATAAACATCTGCAGGGCAGTTATCCGATCACTGTTCTTAAGCATGTGCACCCTCCGTCACGTCTTTGTTTCAGTCCTGCGTATGTCCGCAGTGACTTTAACGTAAACCTCAGCTTCGGGGAAATACTTGTCATCCCATTGGGATTTTACTTTTGCCCAATAGTCGGGGTGTTTCTGGGAAAGCATGCCCCCAAAACCAAAAACATCTGCCTTAAATTCCCTCTGCATTTTATCAATGACATGAATGACCCTGCGCTGGACCTCCATCTCTAAACGCTTCTCAACCTGCGCCAAATAGCTGGTGTCCCACAGCATAGTCTCGGTACCTTTTTCCACTATATCCCATTCTGATATTCCCTCGATTGTATAGACAGGTTTTTGGTCTACCAACTCAAGGCTTGTTTTTATTTGACTCCCCCGTAACAGAACCGTTATCAACCCTTCAGGGTCCTTCGGATCAACAATGTTTATTGCACCACCAGTTACATTCCCCCTTGCAATATTGTAACCGCTGGTTTCCACTTCAGAGAGCCAGCCGATAAATTTCCAATCCTTAATCAGCGCGGCACCGCCGGCTACAATTTCTGTGGGAGAGCTTGCCCTTACCCGGGGCAAAACCACATTTCCACTGTCCGTCAGGTCCCGGCGTATCTCCAACATATCTGTATTAATTTTGGCTGAAGTCCTGTAAAGTGACTGAAGCATGGAGTCCAAATAAAAGGCAGCGAAATCTTCTTCAGGAGGCTCAACCTCCAGCACCTTTCGTGCTTCACCATTGGCAATGGCCAGTTTAATATTCTGCTGTATCTCCCTGCGCCGGGTAAAGAAATCCATCACGGGAAGGATTCCTTCCCTGGCCACTTCCTCACTAATAATAAGGACTTTTAAGTGACCGTAAAAATCCTGTCTTCCGATACGAATACTCAAAGACCTTTCAATATCCCAAAAGGTATCCCCCGTTGCGGAAACAACAAGCTTTTTTGGACCGCCACCGCCGCCCCCCCCGCCTCCATCACCACCGCCGGCCAATGCTTTAATAATTGGAGTTTCAATAGTCATTGCGTACCGGGGAGATTTGCCTTCTGAGGGAGGCTCAGGGCGCAGAAATTCCTCTGACTCTTGCTTTTGTGGACTTGAACCTGAATCCTCCCCTTGGTTTTGCTGGTTACCTGTTTGCGTCCCCCCTTGCTGTTCCTTGCCCTGCCCTTCTTCTTCCGGTGCAGCCGGCTTATCTATAGCAACACCCAAAACGATTGAACGGTCGTTGATTTCCACCCTGTTTGAACAGCCGGCACAGATAACAATTACCGCAGCAAATATTAGTATCAGGAAAGGTCTAATTGCTTTCATAGCGGTCGCTGTCCACCCCTCTCTGTAAATCGTCCTGCCTTCTGTCTTCCATCCGATAATCATCGCTGTGCCCAAAACTCGCAGGCCGGTTGTGCATTGTAAGAAGGGGCATACGTATCATCACATCTTTTAAATCGCTGGTTGATAAGGGCGCAAAGGGTTCCAAATACCCCATTCCAAAACTTTTCAGACAAGCAAAGTGGCCCAACAGGACCAGCAGACCCAGCATCATTCCATACAGCCCCAAAAAAGTTGCCAAAATCATGTACATAAACCTCATCTGCCGAATGGCAAAACCAAAGCTTACTGTAGGTGTGGAAAAAGCTGCAATAGCCGTGAATGCCACCACTATAACCATGACGGGACTTACCAGGCTGGCCTGTACTGCAGCCGTCCCAACTACCAGGGCACCAACAATACCTATGGTCTGGCTGATAGGTCCCGGCAGGCGTATCCCGGCCTCACGCAACAGTTCCAGGCTGAGCTCCATCAGAAACGCTTCCATATAAGCAGGAAAAGGCACAGCCTCCCTGGTTGCCGCAATAGAAAGGGCCAGCCCTGTGGGAAGCATCTCCGGATGGAATGACGTCAGGGCAATATATATTCCCGGCAGCAGCATGGCAATAAAATTGGCTCCAAAACGGAGAAAGCGCACGAAGGTGCCGGCGGTCCACTTAACGTAGGCATCCTCAGGAGATACCATAAACATATTGATATTTGCCGGCACCAAAAGGACAAAAGGGGTATTGTCCACAATGATAGCCACCCTGCCTTCAATCAGGCTGGCAGCAACAGTATCAGGGCGTTCTGTTTCCTGTACCGTAGGAAAGGGCGACCACCAGTTGTCTTCAATCAACTGTTCAACGTAGGCACTTTCCATAATGGCATCGATGTCGATAGTCTCCAACCGCTTTTTAACCTCATCTACCAGCTCAGGGTCTGCAATTCCCTTTATGTATGCAATAGCTACATCAGTCTTGCTCCTCCTGCCAATCTGGGTGGTTATTATCCGCAGGTTTGGATCCCTTATTCTCCGGCGAATTAAAACAGTGTTAACTCTAAGGGTTTCGGTAAAACCTTCCCGGGGACCCCTGATGACGGACTCAATATCCGGCTCACTGACCGCTCTCTTCGGCCAGCCTTTTGCGCTGACCATTATTGCTTTGTTTTGCCCGTCAACTAAAACTGCCCCTATCCCGGTGAGCACGAGAAAAACAAGCTGGTCAAAATCACTTGCTTCTACAACCTCACCTGCAGGAGTGACATGGTTTAACAGCCTGCTATAGAGTTCCTTTGGAGGAAAATCCTTGTCGGGCTTTGCCTGCCGGGACTCCAGGACAATCGGCTTTAAAATAAAGTCATTAATGACAGCATAGTCCACCATACCCTCAAGGTAGACAAGAGCAATGTGGGTACTCCTGACAGACATTTTGCGGATAATAATATCCTGGCTGTCACCAAGTATTTGGTGAATCGTGTCCAGGTTAGATTGCAGGTCTTTTTTTAGAGGCATCTGCTTTGCCTGTTTTCGCCATAAGGGTTCAGGAAAAAGTTCCCCTTGTTTTTGTTCCTGCTCTTTTTGGGCCTTACTGTTAAAGATTTTTTTCAGGACCTTTTTAAACATAAAATCCCACCGGCACCAAATTTTCCGCTTATTGTATTTTTTGACAAGATGAAAAAATTATTCCCAGGGTAGGAAAGTTGCAAACTTAAAACTCTGTCTGAAGGAGTTTTATCACCCTGTGGAGACCAGCCTAATCTTATTGCACTCTGAAGAGGCGCAGCCGACGAAGAGTCTTAAGATAAGCTCCTTCGCTTTGCTCAGGGTGACATACCGGCTTCAGACCCTTTGCTTAGAATTCTTCGCATAGCTCGGGATGAAATGTATAGGGAATGCTTTGCCAGGATGACAGATGGGGAGGGCTCACGCTAAAATAACAGTGTGGGAAAAAGGTGCACCAAGATAATAGGTTAAAAAATGTAACCCTGCAGGTGAGAGGTAAGGAAAGCTTAAGCTCAGAAAACACACAGAGGGTAACGTTTTGACGGCAGCTACATGGCAGGCTTTACTAATGCTTGGGATTCAAAGGATGGATACGGCTAAAAGCCCTGGCAACCCAGGAGGCGGCAAAAACCTTGACTGCATCCCCGGGCAGAAAAATAAGGGCACCCTCTACAAAGGCCGTTTTCAGGTCCAGACCCTGGATAAATGCCAGCCATAATGCACCTATGAGATAAACAATTACAACACCGCCTATAATATTTGCCTGGATATATACTCCAAGCCCCTTTCTTCTGGATTTTTCAACTATTTTACCCGAGATATAAGCAGCCAGGGGCCAGCTGACAATGTATCCCCCTGTAGGCCCCAACAGAATACCCAGGCCGCCCCGGCCACCGGATAAAACAGGCGCCCCCGCTGCTACAAGCAGGTCGAAAACAATCATACTCAGAGCTCCCAGCTTTCCCCCAAGGACAGAGCCCGCCAGCATTGGACCCATGCTCTGCCCTGTAACAGGAACAGGCTGAACAGGGATAATAAAAAAACCCAGAACGACGGTAACACCAACAAAAAAAGCAGCGTAAACGATTTCCCTTGTCTTAAGCATTTTTTTGGCCACAGTGTCTTTCCCCCCGGATACAGCTTTTTTTCTCCCGCGTAAATCATAGGAAGATTGAGAATTATTATAAATACAACAAAGGGCAATTGTCAACCATTGATAATTGTAAGGTTGACAATTGCCCTTATTTTATACATTCTCCTGTCTTTTTAGCTCAGTTTTATTCCTGTTTAAGAAACTTCTTCAATATTTTTCCTGCCGCGTTCTTGGGCAGGCTCTCCCTGATTTCAATCTCCCTGGGCAGCTTATACTGGGCAAGCTTAGGTTTAAGGAATGCCAGTACCTCTTTTTTGTCTATCTCTTCTCCTTCTTTTGGAACAATAAATACTTTTGGCACCTCGCCTCTTGTCTCATCAGGGACTCCAATTACAGCAGCCTCCTCTATCTGGGGGTGACTGTACAGAAGGTCTTCTATTTCACGGGGATAGACGTTAAAGCCGCTGACAATAATAATATCCTTTTTCCTGTCCACGATAAATATATAACCGTCTTCATCCATCAACCCCATATCTCCTGTCCGCAGCCATCCATTGACAAAAGCTTCAGATGCAGCCTGTTCATCTTTGTAGTAGCCCTGCATTACATTTTCACCTTTAACCAGGATCTCGCCTACTTCCCCACAGGCTACTTCTTTCCCCTGTTCATCCCCAATTATCACCTCAATGTCCGGAAGAGGTTTTCCAATGGAACCAGGTTTTTTAATTCCCGCCACAGGATTAATGGAAACCACAGGGGCAGCTTCAGTTAACCCGTATCCTTCAATAAAATTGATGGGGAATTTTTTGGTAAAGGCGTAATAGATCTCCTTGGGTAGGGGAGCTCCCCCGGAAACTGCCACGTAAACATTTTTCAGCTGTCCAGGCTTAGCTTTCCGCAGCAGTATCCCGTACATGGGAGGTACAGCCAGGATAAAAGTGATGTCTTCGTCAACAATCGTATTAACTGTCTCGTTGGGCTGGAATGTTTCCAGGATAACCGTCGTGGCTCCGCAATATAGAGGCAGCAGCACACAGACAGTCCATGCAAAGCTGTGAAACATGGGAAGGACACAAAGGAAATTGTCATGCCGTGTAATTACCGTAGACCTAACCAGAGACACCACGTCGCTGATAAAGTTTTTGTGAGTCAGTACAGCCCCCTTAGGCTTTCCCGTAGTCCCGGATGTGTACAAAATTGCAGCTATATCATCCTCGCCTCCATCTTTTGCCAAACAGGGCTCGCTGGCGGCGATTTTTCCCTTGGTTTCACCATTTAAAACCACAACATGCCTGGCCCCTAATCCCGCTAATGCTTGAGGGCCAAATTTCTTGGCAATAAGGGGATGCACAACAATTATTTCAGCACCGCTGTTATGAAGGACAAAACCGATTTCTTCCGGAGTAAACATCAGGTTTACCGGTACTACTGTACCTCCAGCCCTGTTAATTCCCCAGTAAGATAATATAAAGTCCGGGCTGTTGGGACAAAGCAGGGCCACCTTTGCTCCCCGGCACACACCGAGGGTTTTGAAGTACCCTGCAAATTTCTGTACTTCCCGTTCCATTTCGGAAAAAGTAATTTTCTCGGAATGGTAACTTATTGCTACTTGCTCCGGTTTACTGTTTGCCAGGTGAAGGGTATCAATGCGCACCTTAAACAACCTCCTTTCAACTCTCTTTTTTTCTACCTCCGGCAGTAAATTACCTTTTTGCCTGAAAATAATAGTACCCCCCAAAAAAGTACATTTTAGAGGCCAAATTCATACCTATATTGTGAGAAATAACTAAAGGACGGTGTAAGCGTTGAAAGAGCATTTAAGGGAGATTTGCTTTCGCCATGAGGATAAGGTTTGGCATTTCTTTTTAGATACAGAAAACCAGCTCTGCTGCAGAAGCAGCCCCAAAGAAGAAAAGCAGTGGTCAGAGACAACCGTTCTTCAACCCAATTATGGAGGCCGGTTTGTGGCGGCTTTGAGTAATGAGGGGCAAATCCACCTGGCTTCCACTGACAGGGAGAACCGCATCCGGTACCATCACCTTTTTCAAGAAACATGGGACAGCTGTACGGCAGCAGAAATACCCCCCTCAGAAGAAATAAATGATTTAAGCCTGACCGTGGATTCTCAAGGGAGAGTGCACCTTTTATGCTGCCTGCGCAGCCACAACAAAAACTGGCATTGGGAAATAATTCACCATTATTTCGACCAGAAAAAATGGACCGGTTTTTTTCTGGACTCTGGAACAGGTCCTGCAGATACCAAAACCTCCGCCAGTGTCGACAGCAGGGATGATCTCCATGTAGTCTATTCTGCACCGCAACCGGACGGGACACTACTTCTCCATAAAATTTTTAATATATCCCGGGAGGAGTGGAAAGAAACCCAACAAATCCCCCTGCTGCACCAGGAAAACCGGCAGCCCTGTGCTGTATTTGACAGGGAAGACAACCTGCACCTTGTCTGGATTTGTTCTGACGGCAGAAACTTCCGCACAGTCTATAACCGGCACAAAAACAGGCCCTGGCCGGAAGGAGGCTGGGACATTCCCCAATACCTTTCAGCGGCAGGAGTAAATGCCTATTCACCCTATATCCTTTTGGCACCCAAAAACGCTGTCGTCCTGTGGCAGCAGCTGGACAACGTATTGTACAGAGTATCGGAGGATATGGGCAAATCCTGGGGCAGTATAACCAAGCATACTGCTGTGAAAAACTTGGAAGATTACACACTAAATTATTTCTCTCCCCGGGATGATGATTTTGAACCCCTAACTGCTTTCAGCTCAAGCGCACCCCAGGTAACCCTCACAACAGCTGCGTCTTTATGGAAATCTTTTAATATTGACGAAGATCCTATTCGTTCTCAATTGATTCCAGTTAAAGAGGAAAAGACCGTAATTGATACAGGGGATAAACTCAGCCCAACAATAAAAAAATTTCTCCTCCGATACGGGGATACATGCGTGACTAATAAGCTTATGAACCAGACAATTGACTCTTTGCAGAAAAAGCTTAAATTTCTTAACCGGGAAAAGGAAACTTTAGGGGAAAAGATCAAAAAACAGATTAGCGAACTGAATTCTTTTAAGTCTCTTTCGGAAATGTATCGCAAAGAGGCAGAAAGTCTAAAAATATCCCATTATCAGCTTGAAAAAAACATTGCCGAACTTGAGGGTACAATCGAAATCCTGTTGAAGAAAAACGAAGTATTGGAAACTGCCCTTAAACAAGTCCGAGAAGAAAAAGAAAAAATAGAAAAAATGAGCCGTGAGGGACACTACTTGGAACAGCAGAAAATCCCTTATACAATGCTTACAACTAAAGACTTTGAATAGCATAACAGATACCGGCTCCCGATGGAAAAACACAGCCGCACCTGTCCCGATAATAAAGCTGCAGATAGGGGGGACAACTGCCAAATGATTTCCCCAGAAGAGTACCTCCTGGAAAGAATCAACCAAGAACGAGCTTTGAGGGGGAAAAAACCCCTTTCCCCCGACAGAAACCTGACTAACCTGGCTCTCCAAAAAAGCATGGATATGCTAAAAAACAATTATTTTTCTCACTTTTCTCCTACATTCGGAAATACAAGTGATATGTTAAGAAAAAATAAAATCCAGTACTCACTGGCAGGGGAAAACCTGGCTAAAGCAATGAGTATTAGTTCGGCTTTTAACCTGTTCATGAAAAGCCCGGTCCACAGGGCAAATATTCTGCTAAGCGCCTATGACTCTGTGGGCATCGGTATAGTACCCCAAAAGAGCGGATCCGGTGTAATTGTAACAATAATCTTTTCCAGCCCCAGGGTGCCCCTGAGACAGTAAAATAGTAAAATATGGGATAGCGCGTCAAGCCCAGGAAAAAATTAAGGCTGCCTACACCGGTAGGACAGCCTCACTTGTTAACCTCTCACCTGCAGCTCTTGCATCCTCCGTTGCCGTTATCGTCGGGATACGGCGGCCACTCCTCAACTGCGTCAGGGCACTCTCCCAGTACCTCCTCTTCGCATTCAGGAGGTTCCGGACAGAAACCGTAAGACGGAACCATCAACTGGACTTCAGCAAAGAGTTTGAAGACAATAATTTTGTTAATGCAGCAGGTTACATGCCTTGCGAAAGCACTTCTCTCATCTGCAGCGGACAGCACGGTGTTGGGCTCAAGATCTTCCAGGAAGCACATCAGGCACTTAAGGAAAATATCTACTTCACACTTCAGCTGGGATTCCCCTGCCCGTGACAAGGATACGGTCCTTTCGGGAATGCAGATTTTCGCCCAGCCTGTCTGGACTCCCAGACTCATGCCGTTCCTGTCAAAAAATTCAAGGGTAATCTGAATGGGAAAATGCTTGATTTCCCCCAGGGTAACAGTGCCGTCTCCAACTTGGCACTCACATTCCCTTTTCTTTTTCTTGCCGCCCAAAATCTCACTTTCAACAGGTTTTCCGGGTGTGCTCTGAGGTGATAACGGAGGCAGTACCGAATTGACTTCCGGAGCTTCATGACAGGAAATGACTCCCGGTCTAACACTTACGCATTCCACATCCGTAGCCCCCGGCGGAACATAAATATTGTGTACTTTTACTCTCTCAATAGGTTCAACACGCTTGCATTCCTGATAAACTTTTTTAGTTTTTATGCATACAATCTCTGTGGGCGGGGGACAGCCGCGAGGCGAACAAGGGCCTGGTTTTACTTTGTTGTTTTTCTTCTTTGCGGACAAAAGTTCTTCGCCAATTTCAGATGGCTTTTTTTCATCCATATAGTATAATCCCTCCTTTTCCTAATACTTTACTTTCACTTCATGGTATGAGTAGGAAATGGAGGGTGTTACCGTTTTCAAAAATTATGCCTGATTTACAATATTTTAAAATTTGGAGACTTGCTAAATTCAAAATACCCGTGCCATTCTTATTGTCCCGTTCGTCCAAACCAGCATTTGATAATAGGACCCGGTAATTCCTTCTCCCTGCTCTTCTTTAGGCACATTAATACTTAAATAAACCTGCATTTTCTCATTGAGGACAGTTAAAAGGCCTTCCCAGAATTTTACCCGTTTTCTGTATTTCTCTGCCAGCTCTTCCTTTTCCGAGCACAATACTTCCTGACTGGGGCTGTATATCATGGTAAAAAAGGGAACAGGAGTGGAATTGCCCACCTTAATAGCTTCAATTTTGAATAGATACCACCTGATTATCTCCGGTGTTACTTCATCCAGCCACTTAATCATTTCCACGTGTCTTTCGCAGGGGTTCGGACTCAACCAGATGATTGTTTTTGCCGATGCCCCCACGGAATAATTTAATAAATGGCTTAATTTTTCTCCCCATTCACCTTTTTCCGGTTCCTTGCTGCGAACAAAAGAATTGCCCAATTCGTCCTCACAGAAAACATCCACATTAAAGACACCTGCTTCCAACTCGCAATCAAAGATACCTAAACCACAGTCAGCATTTTCAGTAAGATAAATCATATTTTCTGCCAGCCACTCGTCCTTGTATCTTACCGGACCTTTTTGATCGTTATTCATAATGATTTCCCCCAATGAGGTTTTATTCTATTGTTAAAATTCTTTATATAATCGCTGTTCCCTTCAAACTTAACATCTTGGCCACAAGGGGACAGTGTTTCACAATATTTTCAAAAGCACAGTTTGGTGAGAAAAAAAAACGAAGCCGCCTTTCCAATGAAACTGGAAACGCAGCACTCCTAAGTATTTCTGGAAACAGACGAGAGGATTTGCCCTTTGATTTTTTACTCAGATTTACCTTCCTGGGCTTCAGAACTGCAGGAAAATCCAGGCTCTACAACCTGGAAAGGCCGCATCATATCATAGTCCTCATGTTCTAAAATATGACAGTGGTAGACGTATCTGCCGGTATAGGGGCCAAAACGCATCATGAGTCTGGTCACAAAGCCCGGAGGTGCCTGGACGGTATCTTTCCAACCTGTTTCACCCGGTGAAGGAGGTTGTGGCTGACCTGTAAACCTCAGCTGCCCCGTCGCATTAAAAGTAGCAGTATCAAAAGGTATCCTGTCCAGAATTTGAAACTGGATGAGGTGTATGTGGATTGGATGTACTGCAATCCCTTGATTGATTATTCTCCACATTTCGATTTGGCCCAAAATAGGCTTTTCGGTAATGCAATCGGTAAATTCCCGGTTGCTTAAAAGAAATTTCAATCTGCTGAAGCTGTCATTTGTGACATCCAAAGTAACATCCCTGATTCTCGCCGCCTCACCCTCCTGAAACCTTTTAATATAGCTCAAAAACCTTGGCACCTCACTGGTATCGGGGGATTGAAGTTCGACAATCCTAAACTGCATTACCTTTCCAGTCGTTTCAGGGTCAACAGGTGCTCCAAAGTCAAAAGGCACCCTGGCATCATTTGTAAGGACAATATTGGTTCCAACAGGCTGCTCCGAAAAATCAATTATTACATCCAGGCGTTCCGAAGGAGCACAAGTTATTTCAGTTAATTCTACCGGTCTCTGGAGCAGTCCCCCATCCGAACCGATTTGGATAAACGGCTGGCCTGAGTCCAATTTCAACCTGTAAAATCGTTCATTTGAGGCGTTTAAAATCCGGAACCGGTATTTTCTTTGTTCAACCTCCAGATACGGCCAAACCTTTCCATTCACTAAAATAAAGTCACCGGCAACACCGGGAGTAATGGAAGGATCCGGAACTCCCTGGGGTGGCGGGTCACTTAGATTTCGCGGGTAAAAAAGGGAGCCGTCATCATTAAATGACTTATCGCAGATTATCAGCGGGATTTCGAAAAGGCCGGCGGGCAGGTTAAGGAGCCTTTCATGTTCATCACGGATGATATACATACCCGCTAAACCTGCATAAACGTTCAAACGTGTAATACCTAACGCATGGTCATGATACCAAAGTGCTGCGGCCCTTTGGTTGTTGGGATACTCATAAACTTCACGGTCAAAGACTGGACCGATCTTTTTGAATCCCCGGGTGAACCATGCTTCCGGGTACCCATCGCTTTCCGGCTCAACCTCGGCTCCGTGCAGGTGAACAACCGTACGCACTTCCGGATTGTGTTCATGGGAACCGTGGAGACTGCGGTCTACAGGAAGAAAGTGTTTTTCGGGCAGCTCATTAATCCACTTGACCCGCACACGTTCTCCCCTTTCTGCTTCTATTATTGGGCCCGGCACTTGGCTTTCATATCCCCAGACTCTTGTTTCCGGCAGTTCACCGTGCATTTTAGTATAAAATTCCCTCATGGTTAATTCATAATAGGTGTAGTCCTTGCAGCGTTTCTTCGGCTTTAGATACCTGGGTATTGGAAGCTCATCCAAAAAAGGCGTCAGTTCCAAAACAATTACCTCCAATTTGTAATTGATTGTCACTACAAAATATGCAGTAAAAACCTTTTTGACAACATGAGGCTGTTGGAATATAAAAAACACCCTCCAGATTCAGAAGGTGTTCAAGGCATTCCTTTTCTAAAATTTCTGCCTGATCCTTTAATACTAAAATATTGTTCCAATTCCGGCAATGATCTTATTCACCACTCAAGAATATGTCAGAGGCCTTTTCTTTTTTAAAATTGCCAAGCCCCCTCACCTGTGATCCTTGCTAACCGAGCCATTACTACCATTGGATTGTAAATAGGGTATCTCATTTTCCTCCATGAGTTCCACAAAAATCAGTGCAATTTCAGGATCAAACTGGGTTCCTGCATTCGTCCGTATTTTTTCAATGGCCACTTTCTTCGACAATGCTTTTCTATACACCCGGTCTTCTGTCATGGCGTCAAAAGCATCGGCAACCGCAAGAATGCGTGAGAGTAAAGGGATATCTTTCCCCTTGAGCCCCTGGGGATAACCTTTGCCGTCCCAGCGTTCATGGTGGGATAATATGTAAGGAGCAACAGATTCAAATTCGGGAGATGACATGGCAATACGGTAACCTATTTCCGGGTGTGTTTTCATTACTGCCCACTCTTCATCATTTAGCTTGCCCGGTTTGCTAAGAATACGGTCATCAATCCCCACTTTTCCAATATCGTGGAGCATAGAAAACAGCTCCAGTTCATCCAGGTTGTTTTCAGGTAAGTTTAGTTTTTTACCAATCATTTTTGACAGTACAGCAATCCTCTCCGCATGTTCTTTCGTCTCCTGGCTTCTCTCATACATTGTTGCCATTATCGAATTTAGAAGAGTGTAATGGGAGCTCTTGCGGTTCAAAAGCTTACTGTTCAACATGTAATCCTCTGCTGCTTTGAGTTTCTCGTCAAGGTTTTCCGTGCTTTTCTCTTTAGTGCTGCAACCCATTGACAGGCTGATATCATAAGTACGGCTGATGTTCTTTTTGTTAAATACTTCGCAGGCGTTGTTTATTTTTCTTAACAGGGTGACCGCCTGTTCATTATTTGTATTAGGCAGCAAGATGCTAAACTCACTGCCCCCGGTTCTGGCAACTACATCACTTTCCCCGCAGCAGCTTTGAATAAGGTTCCCGGTTTCAATGATAACCCTGTTTCCTTCCTTATGTCCAAAAGCATTATTAATCAAGCGCATACCGTTAATGTCGGCGATGATTATGGAAAGAGGAAGATACTCCTCTGTATCCAGCCGGTTCTTGGCCTCTTCAAAATACCTCCGGTTGTAGAGGCCTGTCATTAAGTCATGGTCACCCATATATTTTATTGTGGCCTGCCCCTTTTTCTGTTCAGTAATATCAATAATAATCCCTTCAAGGGCTTCAACATTTCCCTTTTCATCATATACCCCCTGACCCAGCTCCAGTACCCATTTCCTGTGACCGGTGGCTGTAATAATCTCATACTCATGACGGAAGGGTCGCCTAAGAACAAGTATCCTCTCCCACTCACGCCATAGCACATCCCTGTACTCCGGGGCAATCAGTTCATTAAATGAAAGCTGTTTATTATATAGAAGACTCTCGGGCGGGTACCCAGTCAGGTCATAGCAACCCTCCGACACAAATTCCATGGTCCAGTCCCGGTCATAGAGACACCGGTAGGCCAAACCCGGTAGATTTGCAAGCAGCACAGATTTGCTGCGCTCACTTTCCCGCAGTGCTTTTTCCGTACTAATGCGTTCAGAAATGTCTTCAATGATGCAGATATAGTTTGGCCCGGACGAAGGATTGTTATGATTATGCCCATGCAGGGAAGCGCAAATAATATTGACCCAACCAACAGATCCATCCGGCTTAATAAACCTTTTAATCAGCGATTTAGCCCAAGTTCCATCCTCCTTGAATTCCGCGAATTGCTCCTGATCCTCCTGAATGTCATCCGGGTGTAAGATTTCCGTCAAGGGGATTGAGGTTAATTCCTCCCTGGGCTTGCCCAAAATCCTTTCAAGTTCAGGATTAATGTGGGAAACAAACCTGTTATTTCTGGCAATAGCAATCCCAACAGGGGCTTGTTCAAACACTGTCCTGAAAATTGACTCACTTGCCTGGAGTTTGGTACTTAAACTGCGCAGGGTCCTGTTTTTTATCAGCATTGACCAAAGGGCAGCCGATAGGAGAAAGACACACGCAGCCGCAAAGGCGGCGTGAAGCACATGCTTTTGGATTTCCTGATGGTAATAAGCCGAAGGGTAATCTACACCAAAAACTGCAATTACATTTTCTTTTTGGGAGTCCATTACAGGAACAAAAGCGCTCACCCAATGGCCTTCATCTGTAGAGATAACCGTTTCTGCAGTGGTAAATACCCGATCTATGAGCGGTGAATCTTCTACGTATCCCCGCCCGGGAGGGGGAGGTTTACCTGTATCTGAAAGGCCGGAATCAGCCAGCAGGGTCAACCTACCGCCTCTTTCCCCGTACAGGTAGGCAAAATAAACACCTTGGTTGCGGTCAGAAAATCTGGTAAGACCATCCTTGACATAAGTATACGCAGGGCTGCTTAAATCTTTTTCGTTACCTTCAAGCTGGTTGACCAAATCCGGAGGGATAAATACTTCCGCTGACTCGGCAAGCCCTATTATGTGTGCCCTTGCCTGTTCTTCGTATTTCTCCTGGGTGTCTTGAATATAAACAAATCCTACCCCAATACAGGCGATTAAGGTAACCACAAACAGGTATACATCAATTGATTTACTATTATTGAATGACTTCCACATATCAGTTACCCGCCTTCCGGAACTGCACAAGCCGGTCTTTGACAGCCTTACTTCGCCTCTCGCATAAGATCTCACGTAAAATTTATTTCCTTCCAGTTTAAACAGGAACCCCATTTCAAATATCAATGGGGGAGAAACATCTTATTAAAGGTATCGGCCGCTGAATTCCTTTCTCTTAGTTTAATCTGTTAAGTAAAACACACTTAACCCTACTACGAGTTTTTTTTATATTATTACAACCAGCATAATTCAACAAAGTTTGAAAATTTTTCTAAATTTTTTTTGGATTATGATGCACCTGAATAGATTTAAAAAATATACTTTAGGTTTGTTCCAAAAAAAAACAATTGCCAAAACTATATTAGTTTATTAGAATATAATAAACTACTAATATATTGGAGGAGATAAAGGTGGTTTCCGTACAGGATTATTATGAGAAAAGTGAGATTCTCAAAGCCCTGGCCCACCCGTACCGCCTGTGCATTGTAAAGGGTCTCATTGAAAAGGAATGCAATGTCAACCACATCCAGGAGTGTCTGGGAATTTCACAAAGCAGCGTATCCCAGCACCTAAGCAAACTTAAAGCGGCCGGGATTATCCGGGGGAAACGCTGTGGAAATGAAATCTGTTACAAGGTTGTGGACCAAACTGCAGTTAATATAATCAACACAATATTTAAGGGGGAGGAATAATTTGAAAACCGCAAGAATTGTAATTCACAAATGGGGCTGGGTAATTCTCCTGTTTTTCTGTGGGGTCGGGTTATTTTATCCTATTATCGGGCTACTGGCAATTGTATGTATGCTGGGTCCCTCTGTCTATGCCCTGGTAAAGAACGGCAGAGGTTGGTGCGGAACATACTGCCCCAGGGGAAGCTTCAGCGATGTGATTTTACCTGGTATCAGTTCCAATAACGATATCCCTCAATTTGTGGTTTCCCCCTGGTTTCGCTTGGCATTTCTGGCTCTCCTGATGATAGCATTTGGAATACAGCTTGTCTTTGCATGGGGAAATTCTTTTGAGGTAGGCATGGTTTTTGTACGCATGATAATAATAACCACTGCTTTGACCATTATACTTGGTGTTGCGTACCGGCCCCGGACCTGGTGTACTTTCTGCCCGATGGGAACCATGGCACATTATATAACGAAATGGAAGTCGCCGGGGTGCAGAGGAGAATACGTAACCTTCAAAAAGGATTCCTGCGTCGACTGCAGCAGGTGCAGCAGAGTATGTCCAATGAATATAGACCTTTTAGAGCATAAGGAATTGGGAGTAATGGAACCCGACTGTATCAAATGCGGGATATGTATAAGCAAATGCCCCAAAAAAGCTATCTCACTGCAGCCTGCTGGCCATTCCGGAAAGCTTAGGGTGCCCGAAACCCCTTCAAAAGCTGCAATCACCGGTCAGGTATAGTTTGACATTTTAGCCTTTGGACAACAGAGTCCAGAGGCTAAATTTTCACTTCTGCCAGCCGGTAAAGAGCTTCACCGGAAAGGCAGTAAACGGTCCATTAAATAATCCCCTTTAAAAAATAGTTTGCTCAAGGAAGGAGAGCAGCAGAAATTCTCCTCCTCGCCACCGATTCCTAGTCACTGGCAAAGTTTGCAAAATAACCCTGAACAAGAACAACCGGAGTACCCCTATCGCCGCTGCCGCTGACAAGGTCGCAGAGGCTGCCGATTAAGTCGGTAAGCTGCCTCGGTGTAGTCCCCTGGGAATCCATATTTCCTACCAAACTGGAATTTTTCTTTTTTATCTGTTCTTTCAGGGCCATAGATAATTCCTCCCCGGACAGATCTGCAAAGTCATTGTCTGCCAAATACTTTAATTTGAATTCGTTTGGTGTCCCTTTTAAGCCCTCTGTATATGCGGGGGACACAACAGGGTCAGCCAGTTCCCAAATTCCGGCTACCGGGTCTTTAAAGCCCCCGTCACCATAAATCATAACTTCAAAATGCTTTCCGGTCTCATTTTTCA
Organism: Clostridiales bacterium DTU086; assembly: GCA_001513335.1. Taxonomy (GTDB): domain Bacteria; phylum Bacillota; class DTU086; order DTU086; family DTU086; genus DTU086. The sequence continues at coordinate 24,257 of LFTO01000224.1, forward strand.
AGGCAGCCGCCAGCTCATCAACAAATTTCTGAGTATCTCTCGGAAAGAGTTTTACCCTGTTTTCCGTTGCCTTATTGGAACCTAAAAGGCCGAACTCAGGATTGAAACCGCTGCCGTCAACGGGAGAGGTCAATATTTCCTCCAAACCGAAGCTCTTTACCACTCCGGCTTTTTTCAACAGCCTTTGGGTCCGTTTTCTGGTATGGATATCACAATTCAGGACATTCTTTGTATACTTGAGGATATAGGTGGGGTCATTAGAAAAGATTATCTCAATTTTGGGACTGATACTCTTATAGTACTCAATATAGTCGATACCGGTAAAAGGATGTATTGTCGCTTCTTTACCAAAAATATTTCTAAACTCGGCCTCAGTGAAACTATCAGAATAGGGATTGATTTCTTTTTCATCAAACACGTCTCTATCAACAAGGGGGTTGCCCACCTCATCAGCAGGATATGAAAGCTGCAGATATACCTTTTCCGCACCCATGGCTATAGCTTTAAGCAGGATGGCAAACCGGTTGCGGCTCAATATTGGAAAAACGATACCAATGTCCCTGCCCCCCAGCTTGGTGCGGATATCTTTGGCAATTTGCTCACAAGTTGCGTAGTTTCCCTGGGTCCTGGCAACAACTGTTTCGGTAACCCCGATAATATCACCGTCATTCAGACTAAATTTTTCGTTCCTTGCTGCATCGACAAGACTATTAACAATACCTTGTATGGCGTTATCTCCTTCTTGGAATACCGGCGTAATAATTCCCCTTGCTGTAACCCCTGTATACCGCATAAACAGGATTCCCTTCTTGACTTATTTTTGCACCAACATTATACTGAAACCTACACATATTAGTCAAATTAATATAAATTATGTTTGATATAAGGAGTAGTTATTTAATGGCACCCCTTGAACAATACAGAATTTTTGCTGCAGTAGCCAAATGGGGAAGTTTTTCCAAAGCAGCAGCTGAACTTCACAAAACACAGCCTGCAGTCAGTCAGTCCATTAAACTCCTGGAAAGACAGATTGACGCCCAACTGTTTGTCAGGACTTCCCGAGGAGTCACCCTTACCGAAGCCGGTAAGATACTCCAATCATATGTTGAGCAGGCATTATCTGCTTTTGAAAGTGCTGAAAATCACATCAACCAGTTAAAGACCCTTGAACACGGTAAACTCTATATAGGTGCAAGCGACACTCTGAGCCAGCACTTTTTACTACCCTACCTAAAAAAGTTTCATGAGAAATATCCCCACGTCAATCTTAAGGTAACCAACAGGACATCGCAGGATACTGTTGACCTTCTCAACCAGGGGAAAGTTGACATAGGTTTTATTCACATACCAACAGAGGTAAAAGAACACATTTCAGTGCTTCCCCTTCTGGAGCTTCATGACACTTTTGTATACAATGAAAAACATTTCCCCTTTATCAAGGGCGAATTCCTTTTGAACGATTTGCAGCACTTTCCCCTTTTAATGCTTGAAAAAGAAAGCTCAACACGCCAGTATTTGGACAGTTTTTTCAAAAGCAAAAACATTACCCTGTCTCCGGAAATAGAACTGGGAAGCCACGATCTGCTCCTTTCTTTTGCAGAGATAGGACTTGGTATTGCAGCAGTTGTAAGGGAGTATTCTCAAAAAGAGCTAAAAAACGGTACATTGAAAGAAATTAAGTTGAAAAGCGAAATTCCCTCCAGGACAATTGCCCTGATTTTTCGCAACAAAATACCCCTTACTTTTTCGGCAAGAGAATTCATCAGCCTTCTGGGAATCAACATATCCCCTAACAATGTTTTTATTGCAAAGGACAAACAAACAAAGCTGTAACCGTTCCATAATTCACCACCCGTAGAAGGGCTCTGCATAAAATTCACGGATATACGCAATATCATCATAGGTAAACAACACAGGGCCGAAGTCTTTTCCGTCGGCTGACCATTTTGCGGTGATTTCGATATCTTTAAGAGCCTCGCGCCTCTCTGCTATCGAATATGTTTTCTTATCGGCGGGGTGGAAAAAAATTTTCCCGATTATTTCCGGAGGGCCGGCCTCAAGACTGTGTCCTTGAATTCCATAGTTTTCATAGGCATCCCCCCATAAATCAATTTCAAAAAACCTCACCGCTCCCGGTGAACAATTAATTACCATGGGGAAAGGTGTTTTTTGATGGAATACAACCCGCAGGCTGTTGGGCACACTGCAGTCTGTGGCAGTGAAATCTTCAATTAACCACTGCCCGTTAAATTTTGACAGGCTGGCAACCGCCTCAAAGGTCCTGCCGTCTTTACCTAAAAAATGAACCGGAACCTGGCAGCATGCAGTGTTTCCGTTTTTATTGGTATAGGACCGTGATACTCCTCCAATGTAATACTTTTCAATATAGTCGAATTTCGACGTTATATTTTTGTTTTTTGGCCTTTCCTTCCAGTAATCCCACGGCAGCTGCAGATAGTTTGTGCATTCATATACCTGCTTCAGGTCCCCATCCTTAAGAGCCTGGAGATATCTTCCCACCAGCACTATAGGAGAAAGACCGGTGTCTTTAATGGGGGCCGCAGTCAAATCTATTGTCTGCTGCTGGTCATTCCACTTAAGGTTTAGTGTTAACACATCACCGTGCTCGGAAAGATGATTGGTACTACCAGCATGTAGATACCCAAATTCATTTATTTCATCAGTAAGGCCGAACCCTCCACCCCCTTGTTTTATTTTTAACTCAACCTCATTTTTAACATCCTCAAGATTTGTACCCTTGTACTTTACCCACAAAAACTGAGGGGCACCATCCCCTATGACTTCCTTATCCTCGATGAAACTCCGGGAACACTGGATCAACTTTGCCTGCCACTCATCGGTTTCTCCTGAAAAGATTATTGCATCTTCGTAACAAGTTTCCACCGCCTCTGTACTGCAGCCAGTAAGCAGAAATATGGACAGCAAAACGGTGACAGGAATTGCTGCCCTTCTCGTAATGTTTTGGAAATTAAACGTCATTTGTTCCTCCCCCAAAAATAGGGTTCTCCCCCTCCCGAAAATTTTTCCACGAACTTCAAACACAGTTCTTTCCTTCCATCTTATCACTACCTATAAAATAGGACAAATTCTGTCCCAATTTGATAGTGTCAACTTACTGTAGGAAAAATTAATTTGATATTTTCCCTGTTGTTATCGCTTTTA
>LFTO01000222.1 GCA_001513335.1 Clostridiales bacterium DTU086
AAAAATGTGATCTTGATATTTGGTGGAGCATAGGGGGCTCGAACCCCTGACCTCTAGACTGCCAGTCTAGCGCTCTCCCAGCTGAGCTAATGCCCCACGTTGGGTATTTAATTTTAGGGGCTGTAAAAGTTAGTCCGCCGTCCTCCCAGCTGAGCTAATGCCCCATTTTTAGTATACCTATTTGGCGCAAACTATATTATGCCACACAAATGGAACTCGTGTCAAGACCTGTGTTCCAACTCGATAGTGTCAACTTTTTGTAGGTTCCCCTATTAGAGATCGTCTTCCTGGTAATGGAATTAGGCTACAGAATGCTTCCGTTTTTCATTAATGTCAGTGTCCCGAATAATGGGATTACCTTTCCTTGTCTTAATATTGGTATGTTGCCTCTGCTTTCAATTGCTGTTTCTTCAAATTGTTTTGCCGCCTTCTTTAGTACTTTTTTGGACAGAGTGTATCTGCCTCGGTTGCGCTCATTTTTTTGGGATATATGTGCTGCTTCTAGTTTTCCTCCATTACACACAAATGCTCTTAGCTCTGCCATTGCCTTTAACCCAGGCTTACTCCATCCCATGGGCCGGCTGCTTAACCTTGCTGATAACACATGGCTGACATGGCCTTCCGTACAACTTCCTGTGCAGTTTTCCTCTCCATAGACTTGTATCCCATCCCAGTTATTCAGTATATATGTCTTGAGTTGTCGTATCTTGGTGCGCTTCTTCGTATCTGCTGTCTCATTAAGCCATGTTTTCACAATATCCTTGAATGCTTTTTGATCACAGTTTCTTAAGGCATTAAATATTTTCTTCCGGTATTTAGGATGGCTGCTTGTTGCCTCCATCACTGCTTTGTTGAGGTGGTATCTGTCCAATACCATCCTGACATTGGGCAGTTCCTCCATACCTTTCTTAATCCAGGAAGCTCCGTCTCCATGAAGATAAATTCTCTCTATGGAGTCTGTTTCGTATGTATTGTATATCCATTCAGCAGCTGTTCTCCACAGATCTTCTGCCTTTATTCCATAACTGCTGATGTAATGGATGTTTTTACACCGGCCACGCTTACCGTTCCGCTCTACTCCTTCATGAACACTAATCAAAGGTACAATGGTGTTAGTCCCGTTCTGCAAAGAAACATGGTCTTCATCTGCTTCTAAATGGAGGATTTTAACGTTACGTTTCCTATTAACCGGTTTTGTTTCCAGTCTATTAAGCTTTCTTACTTGTTGCATTACTGTTTGTCTGCTGATTTCACCGTTGCATATGTGTTTGGAGCTTTCTCCGTAGGAGGATTGAGAAGCATGATTAATCAGCTCTATTGCTGTGGCAGTTGATACTCTGCTGTATCCTNNAACCCTACTGCCTGGTCCAGCAGGTAAACGTATTCCTTTTTCTTCTTATTGTGGTAATAGGTTCTTTTAAACTTCAGAACTCCCAACTGGGTATATATGGTTCGTTCATCATCTCTTCTTTCGATTACCAGGCCTCTTTTTAGACGGCTTTTATCCTGGGCTATTGCTTGATCAAGGGCTTCAAAATATGCTTTTGTTATCTTAAGCACAAATTCAAAACTTCTTTTCTTAAGGTCTGTTTCGATAGATTCCAGCTTCTTTATTTGTCCGTCACCAAAATATCCTACAACATTGTTAATGAATTCTTTACAAATCTCGAGTATAATTGAATCCACAAGAGATCCTCCCTTCTTTGATGTGGATTTGACCAAATTCCATTTTACCAAAGAAGGTTGATCTCTTGTTTTTTTGTCCTACAAAAACTTTACACTATGT
>LFTO01000074.1 GCA_001513335.1 Clostridiales bacterium DTU086
GTTACCCATGACCCTGTTATTGCCCTCCTGACTGACAGGCGGATAGTAATGAGCAACGGCGCTGTCACCAAAGTAATAAAACAGAACCGTTCAGAGCTCTGGGCAGCTAAAGTCCTCATTGAAATGGACCATAACATGGGAATAATCCGTGAAGAACTTCGTAAAGGTAATACAATTTCCGGAGAAATACTCAGTGTGTTAGGTCTTAATACCGGCGGAGCAGTGAGCACAACCAGTGCGGAGGTGGGCTAAAATGCGGCTGGTCATTATTGCAGGGCCTCCTTCTGCCGGGAAAACAACGGTTACGCGGCAAATTGTTAGAAATATTGGATCCAATACCAAAATCGCCTTTTTGAAAATTGATGTCGTAACGGCTTTTGAAGACGAAGAACTAAAAAAGGAATTCGGAATTGACACTATGAAAACTTATTCCGGAGACCTATGTCCCGACCATGCCGAAGTAATGGTCCTGGGAGACGCATTGGATTGGGCTGAAAAAATGTCCTCCGACCTCCTTATTGTAGAAAGTGCCGGACTCTGCCTTAGGTGTTCGCCATATTTGAACCAGGGCCTGGGGATAGTCGTCCTGGATGCCATTTCAGGAATCCATGCACCCCTTAAAATGGGACCCATGGTAAGCCTGGCAGATATAGCGGTAGTAACTAAAATTGACCTGGTCAGTCAGGCAGAAAGAGAAGTATTCCGCCAAAAAATACTTGAGGTTAACCCAGAAATCCAAATTATAGAAACGAATGCCCTTCAAGGAACCTCCCTTCAGCTTCTTTACCGGTTTATTCACCAGTCCCGGGAAATAAATAAGGAAAACTTGAACCTTAAAGGGGTACCCCCCCTGGGCGTCTGTACAATCTGTGTGGGAAAGAAAGAAGTGGGATGGAAGCACCACTTTGGAATAATCAAAAAACTGGACGCCAACTGCAGTGAATACCTCTACAGGGGTGAATGACATGGGCAACAGCAGACATAACTGGGATCCTCCTGGAAAGGACTGCGGCCTTTGCGGCTGCAGAACATGTGAAATCTTTTTAATCCTGGTTAATACAGGAGACAAAAAATTTTCCGATTGTCCCTTTTACTACAAACAGCCGGAAACGGCTGACGGAATTGAACAAGAGGCCCTATTCCCCAAAAAAGATGTACTGGGCAAAGACTATGACTTCATCCTCCATCCTTTACCCGGTGAAATATCTGCCAGGAAAATAGTCCTTCCATTCCGCAGTGACCAGGTTGATAAAATGAAAATTTCCCCGGGAGATATTGTACTGGGCAGGCCAATGGGCGCGGGGTGTCCCATCCCCCACGTTCTGAAAGTAATTGAAGCCGATCCGGTAACCGGGCTACTCTATACCTGGGTAGTGGGACCTAAATATTCCAGGGGCAAAAAAGTAAAAGATGTCGTCGCCTACCACATGATTGGTTTTGAAGGTATTGCCAGGAACATAAAACGGGAGCCTCAATTTGGGAAAAGGCATACCTTCCTCCCGGGGTTCTGCATGATGTCAATAAACCATACAGGTTTGGTGAATATGGTCCTGACAAAAAAGGCCGGACTGCACGTTAGAATAGAAAATATTATTATAATCAACTGATGCTTTCTCTTAGGGGCAAAATTTTTTCTTGAAATGGCAAAAAGCAGACGCCAGCCGCCTGCAGTCCGGCGGAAAAACCACAGATTAATGGAGGAAATTAGCAGAAGAGTGGAGAATGTTTCATAAGCTTTTTATCATCAGGAGTCCTGCTTGGTGCAGACCCTGAAACGGAGGTTTATCGTGGCACATATCTCCAGAAACATTTTAACCCTTCTGCTTCTTCTGCTGATTGGAAGCATTTTTGGATCGTTAATAGGACAAATCTTTGATTCAAGTGTTCCATGGCTTAACTATGGGCAATCACTGGGACTGAAACCTACAACCCTGGACCTGTTTGTCCTTTCCTTAACCTTTGGTTTTTCGTTAAAAATTAACGTTGCTGGGATAATTGGTTTCTTTCTGGCCCTGCTCATGTACTCTCGTTTTACCAGGTAAAATCTATCTGGCAAAAATTAACGTGCCGGCAGTCTTTTTTATGCCGCGTTAAAATATTCTCCCCTGCCCAGTGCTCAGCCGTTTTGTTTATATCTCACAAACCCTCTTGATTAACCCCTTTTTCGTGGATGAATACCAGCCTCACCCATTCAATCATTCCCCTTTTCAGCCTTCTACTGCTGCGTAAGTGACTAGGAAGAACAAAATCCCCAAGAGGTACTCTTTTGCATTTTTCCGGGGGTCAAAATCCTTTTTCTACGGCTTAAGTGCAATCTCTGGCGGTAAACAAATCGACCCCCCTTTCTCAGCTAAGACAGAACTTAATAACCCTCATTAAATTCAATTAAACCGGAGCATTTTACCCCTTGCCGAATAAGTGTTTACTGTTATTTTTCAGGCAAATAAAATATATCACAACACATTGAACTGCTTTGAAACACAGCAGCAAGAACTAAGCCGCAGGACAGAGACAACTCTTGGGTCTTTCGAAAGGGGGAACTTTTGATGTCCGTAGGAAAGTTGGAAAAGGTAGAAAAAACAATTGAAGGCCTGCTTCAAGAAAACAGGATATTTGAACCAAGCCTGGATTTTACTGCACAGGCAAATGTTCAAGACAAAAACATTTATGAGGAAGCTGCAAGGGACAGGGAAGCCTTTTGGGCAAAACAAGCAGAAAGGCTGGATTGGTTCCGGAAGTGGGACACAGTGTTAAAGTGGGATCCTCCCTTCGCCCAGTGGTTCACCGGGGGAAAGCTCAATGCTTCCTATAATTGCGTCGACAGACATTTTGATAGCTTCCGCCGGCATAAACAGGCAATCATCTGGGAAGGAGAACCGGGGGAAACCAGGACTCTCACCTACGCAAACCTTTACCAGGAAGTCAATAGGTTTGCTAATGTACTGAAAGGTCTGGGGGTTAAAAAGGGAGACAGAGTTACGGTTTACATGCCAATGATACCCGAACTGGCAATTACACTCCTTGCCTGCTCCCGCATTGGAGCTCCCCACAACGTGGTTTTTGGTGGTTTCAGTGCCGACTCACTTCGAGAACGCATCAACGACAGCCAGAGCGTGGTAGTGGTTACGGCTGACGGCGGTTACCGGCGGGGCAGGTTTATTCCGCTTAAAGAAAATGTTGACCTTGCCCTGGAAAAAACACCCTCAGTAAAAAAAGTAGTTGTATACCAGCGGGGAAAAGACCGCAGGAAAGTGAACATGTTCCAGGGACGGGATCTTTGGTGGCAAGATTTAATGGAAAATGCAGGAACCTACTGTGAACCCGAACATATGGACTCTGAAGACATGCTCTTCCTCCTGTATACCAGCGGCACTACAGGCAAACCCAAAGGCATTGTGCACACCACCGGAGGATATCTGACCGGGGTCACAACAACAACAAATATGGTTTTTGACCTCAAAGACGAAGACATTTTCTTCTGCACGGCAGACATTGGATGGATTACAGGTCATTCGTATATTGTTTACGGCCCCTTGTCTAACGGCGCCACAGTTGTAATGTATGAAGGTGCACCGGACTACCCGGAAAAAGACCGCTTCTGGCGAATTGTAGAAAAGTATAAAGCTACTATTTTCTACACCGCCCCTACTTCTATCAGGTCCTTTATGCGCTGGGGAATAGAATGGCCCCAAAGGTGCGACTTAACAAGCCTGCGTTTATTGGGGACAGTAGGTGAGCCTATCAACCCGGAGGCGTGGATATGGTACCACAAATATATCGGCAATGAAAGATGCCCTATCGTAGATACCTGGTGGCAGACAGAAACAGGGTCAATACTGATTACCCCGCTGCCTGGGATAGTGTCCACTAAACCAGGTTCCGCTACACGCCCCTTCCCGGGAATTGAAGCAGAAGTAGTAGATGATCAAGGCAACCCGGTTAAACCGGGGCAAGGAGGATACCTGGTAATCAAAAGTCCCTGGCCTTCCATGCTGAGAACCATTTACGGAGATAATAAGCGTTATGTTGATACTTACTGGAGCAGGTACAAAAACCTCTATTTCCCCGGAGACGGAGCGAAAAAAGATGAAGATGGATACTTGTGGCTACTGGGCAGAGTTGATGACGTAATCAATGTTTCCGGACACCGCCTGGGTACCATGGAAATCGAAAGTGCCCTTGTAGACCACCATAAGGTAGCAGAAGCCGCAGTTATCGGCAAGAGTCATGACATTAAGGGACAGTGTATTGTAGCATTTATAACTCTTAAAGAGGGTGTGGAACCAACCTGTGAATTGCAAGAGCAGCTGAGACTCCATGTAGCTCAAAAAATCGGTTCTATCGCCAAACCGGAAAAAATTTACTTCACAACCGACCTGCCAAAAACAAGAAGCGGTAAAATAATGCGCAGGTTGCTGGGAGACATTGCCGAAGGCAGAATACTTGGAGATACAACAACCCTTGCAGATCCGGGAGTCATTGAGAGCCTTAAAATCCAGTACACAAAAAAGGAGTGAGATTCCATGAGCAGGGGTACTGGTGTATCAGATACTAAAGTGCTTAACAGGTGGGTTATAGTTGCCGCCGGAATTGTAATCCAGTTGTGCTTGGGAACCCTTTACGCCTTCAGCGTTTTTAGGAACCCCCTAATTGAACAGTTTGGATGGACCATAACCGAAACGTCACTGGCATTTACCATTTGTCTCGTTTTCTTTACAATAACCATGGTCTTCGCTGGATTTTGGCAGGATAAGGTAGGCCCCCGTTTGGTAGGCTCTGTGGGTGGAATTCTCTTGGGGCTGGGGTGCCTGCTGGCCAGCCAGACTAATTCTCTGATGACCCTTTACCTGGCCTACGGAGTAATTGCCGGGTCCGGTGTAGGTTTTGCCTACGTAACACCTATCGCCACCATTGTAAAGTGGTTTCCCGATAAGCGGGGTTTAATGACCGGTGTTGCCGTTTTTGGCTTTGGTGCCGGGTCACTGGTATTCGCCCCCCTGGCCGCACGGCTCATTGCCAACTACGGAGTATTAAATGCCTTTGCAATTTTAGGAGTAGTCTTCTTAATTGCAGTTACTGGGTCCGCACAGTTGCTCCGGAATCCTCCTGAAGGCTGGAGGCCGCCGGCATGGGATTCTCCGGAGCCAAACCTAAAAGTCACCTTTCGCAAATATGAAGACTATTCCCCCGGAGAGATGCTGCAGACCATGCGTTTCTGGATTGTATGGGCGATGTACCTTATAGGTGCGGCGGCAGGGCTGATGATCATCTCCCAGGCAGGTCCAATGGCAGAAGAAATGGCGGGGTTGACTCAGGCAGCAGCAGCAGCAGCAGTAGGCATTTTGGCTGTTTTTAACGGCCTGGGAAGAATTTTCTGGGGAGCCATGTCAGATAGAATAGGGCGCAATTTATCTTTAATGCTGATGTTCGCTGTATACGCAGTGGATTTATTCCTGGTACTGCCCCGGGCAACATCATATATGTGGTATGTATTCGGAATATGTACTGCAGCCCTTTCCTTTGGAGGCTACCTGGCTTTAATGCCGGCAATTACAGCTGATTATTTTGGAACCAAAAACTACGGAATAAATTACGGTTGGATGTTCACCGCTTACGGCGCAGCAGCAGTCTTTGGCCCTGTTCTGATTGCCCAGATAAAAGAAGTATCAGGGGGATATACGCAAGCACTGTATATTTTCGCGGTCCTGTCATTAATCGGAATAGTATTAACATATTTGAATAAACTTGTTGGGAACCGTCAACCTCCAGGGAGGCTGACTGTCGACCCGTCTTCTTAATAGACACCCTTACATCCCTCAACCCTTTTAACATAGACAGTAAAATATAGTAGTTGTTTGCTCTCCAAAACCTTCTGCCGGTCATAAACCGGCATTCCTTTTTGAACAAAAAACTGCTGCTGAATACGCCTCAAAGGGGTTGGGCATTCCTCCCCCACCTGGCTCTTGCTAACGCAAGCATGAACGGGGTTAAGTAAGAGCTTCTACAAACTGAAATAATTAAAAGGTGTATAGTCTCGCCACTGTTGGTCAAATATTAGAAAAAGTAGTAAAACAGGAACCACGATTTCAATAGGAGTCAGATAAGTAATGAAGTTAAACCGGGATACAGATTTTTCAGAAAATCAAATAGTACAGTACCTGATTGATTTTCTGCTGTTTAGAAAAGATGCACCAACCTTAAAGAACTTACTTTCGGATGCTTTTGAATCTACCCCCCTGTCCCTCCTTTTCTTCCCTGAGAAGACATCAGTATCCAAACAGGCTCTTTTGGAAGCATTGCAGTATAAAGGTGAATTTGCAAATTCCAGCAAAGACAGTCCTCCAATGATTGCACTAAAACGCCTTAAACTCTTTTTACTGTTGGGAATGACTGTTCCTGGAGTACCCTGTATCCACTGCAGTGAGAAAGAGGGATTTACCAGTGACAACTGTATTTTTAACACCACAGGTGAACCTGTTTTCCGGGATAAAGCCTTAAGTGTAACAAGTTTATTCAAGACATTGACTGCCCTGCGAAGTTGTTACAGTGTATTAAGAACAGGCCGCTGGGTGCCTCTAATTGCCGAAAATAATGTTTTCGGATACCTGAGGGTAATCAAAGACAACACTGATGCCCTTGGCCGCCCCTGTTTAAATAATACTGCAGTCGTCCTAGTGAACCGAAGCAGGACCGAAAGCGCCGTTGTCCTTTTGGATCTTGGCCTTTGGGCAGAAGACCAGAATAAATTGGTGGATGTTCTGGATAATTATCAAGAAATTTCCCTTAATAACAGTCAGCTTACAGTGGAAC
>LFTO01000215.1 GCA_001513335.1 Clostridiales bacterium DTU086
CTTAAAACGTCACCCATACCCAGAATTCTCGAAGCCATCCTGTCAGGATGAAAAGGTTCCAGGGCATCAAGCTTTTCACCCATCCCAACATACTTGATAGGACACCCGGTAACAGCCTTTACTGAGAGGGCTGCACCGCCCCGGGCGTCTCCGTCCAGCTTTGTTAAAACGACACCGGTAATCCCCAGCTGCTCATGAAAGGCCGAAGCCACATTTACTACATCCTGTCCTGACATGGCATCCACTACCAGCAGGATCTCATGGGGACGGACAGCTTCAGAGATATTTTTCAATTCCTCCATTAACTGTTCGTCAATATGCAGCCGCCCTGCAGTATCAATAATAATCACATCATTCCCATTTGACCGGGCATGAGATACGGCGGCAGAAACAATGTCTACTGGATTTACGTTGGTGCCCATGGAAAAAACAGGGACGTTTACTGAATCCCCCACTACCTGCAGTTGTTTAACTGCCGCTGGCCGGTAAACGTCGGCAGCAACCAGTAAAGGCCGCCGCCCGTTCTTTTTCATTAAAAGCCCTAACTTTCCTGAAGTAGTGGTTTTGCCTGAGCCCTGGAGTCCGGTCATCATAATGATAGTGGGCGGGGAAGATGCCATTTCAATTTTACTTTGGCTGCCCCCCATTAAACTCGTAAGCTCATCATTTACTATCTTAATCACCTGCTGGGCAGGTGTAAGGCTTTCCAGAACTTCCTGGCCTGCAGCCCGTTCTTTGACCTTATTGATAAAATCTTTTACTACCTTGTAGTTTACGTCTGCTTCCAAAAAGGCGAGCCTTACTTCACGCAGTGCTGCCTGAATATCCTTTTCAGTGAGCTTACCTTTACCTCTTAATTTTTTAAATGTTTCCTGAAGTTTCTCCGATAAACTTGAGAAGGCTGCCATGGATAACCTCCGTTCCACCTGTCTCACTGGTCCATACAGCTGTCCAAAAACTCTTCTGCCAAATCAAGCTTCTTACTGTCACCACTGGCCCTGTATTCCCGGAGCAAGTTTTTCACCTGTCCTAACTTCCTCCTCCGGGCAGAATTTTCCCCATAAAGCCCCAGTTTTTCTTCGTAGGATTCCAGGACTTCTTCTGCACGCTTCAACCCAAAAAAAACTGCCTGCCTGCTTATTCCCAGTTCTTCCGCAATTTCGGCAAGTGATAAGTCATCAAAATAATAATAGACAGTCAATTCCTTTTGCCGCGGCGTAAGCAGTTCCCCATATAACTCAAATAGAGAGCCTATCCGGTCAACCTTTTCCAGCACGTTTTTCACCACTGTTAACTATTTGGCCTTAACACCCTTGTATTCTAAGATAAGGAGCTGCAAATGTCAAGTTAAAGGCACTGTTTTTTTTTTTGACCTGTACAGTACCCCTGATAAACAAAATTGCTGCTCATTTATCTTCAAAACGTTTAAAACGTCTGTTGATTTCAAAGTAGACTTCCTCTTCATCCAGAGTAAGAATCTCCCCTTTGTCCATGATAAGGCGCCCGTCCACGATCATGGTTTTGATATCAAAAGCAGAGGAAGAATAGACTATATGGGAAAGGGTGTCCCACAGGGGAGTAAGGTGCGCCCGGCGGAAGTCCATTAAAATAAGGTCTGCCTTATTCCCTACCTTTAGACACCCGGTATCTCTAAATCCCAGTGCTTGAGCGCCATTAAGTATAGCCATCCTCAGGGCGTCATCGGCAGGCATAAGGGTGGGATTCATATTCACTCCTTTGTGCAGGAGTGCAGCAGTACGCATTTCTTCCAGAAGATCCAGATTATTGTTGCTCGCTGCACCGTCAGTCCCCAAAGCAACAGGGATACCTTCTGCCAGCATTTGGGGTACAGGTGCTACCCCGCTGCCCAGCTTCAAATTGCTTTGGGGGTTATGAGCAACAAAAACTCCTCCTTCTGCCAGGAGTTTTATATCCTGTTGTGTAAGGTGGACACAGTGAGCAGCAAGGGTGTGCACGTTGAATAAACCTGCCTCGGCAGCAAGTTCCACCGGTGTCCTCCCGTACTTTTCTTTCATATCTTCAACTTCCTTTGACGTTTCGGCAAGGTGAATATGAATACCTACACCGTCTCTTTCTGCTTCCAGGGCAACAGCTTTTAAGAATTCCGGCGGACAGGTATACGGAGCGTGAGGCCCGTACATTGTCAATATCCTTCCCGAAGCTGCTCCGTTCCACCTGGAAACAAAATCTTTACTTTCTTTGAGGATTTCCTCATAGTCCTTATCAAAAGGGGTCATCCCAATGGACAAACTGGCCCTAATACCCGCTTCCTCAACAGCTTTAACAGCCTCTTCCATAAAAAAATACATATCAGCAAAAGCAGTAGTGCCACTCTTAATCATCTCAACAAGGGACAGCTTAACACCCCAGTAAACATCCTCAGCAGTAAGCTTTGCTTCAGCAGGCCAGATACGATTGTTAAGCCATTCATCGAGAGGGAGATCATCCCCCATCCCGCGAAACAATGTCATGAATGCATGGGTATGGGCGTTAACCAATCCCGGCAGGGCCACCAAGTTTGTGCCGTCAATAATGGTATCTGCCTCCGGGTAGTCGTCCTTCCCAATGGCAACTATCCGATCACCAACAATATGGATATTTGTGTTTTCCTCGGACAGGACAGAAGTACCGTTACCGGCAGAGGATTCAGGAGAAATAACCTCTACATTTTTTATCAAAATACTCATATTAACCCTCCTCCCGGTCCCCCGCGCCGCAGCACAGGCAATTCTTTTCCGTAGAAGCATCTTTAATAACCTGCCGCAGAAGCTCCATCAAATCAGTACGGCTGCAGCTCATTTCCGCCAATACTTCATCATGAGACAGGGGCCTGGGGGAAATCCCGGCAGCATAGTTCGTAACAACGGCAACGGCTGCATAGCACAGCCCTTTTTCCCTGGCCAAAACAACCTCGGGGACATTGGTCATACCTACCATATCCCCGCCCAAGATCCGGAACATATTTATCTCAGCAGAGCTTTCGAATCTGGGACCTTCGGTGCACACATAGACCCCATGACTGTGCACCATCCTGTTTAGCCCCTTGGAAACTTTTATAAGAAGCTCCCGGAGCTGGCTGCAGTAAGGATTAGTCATATCAGTATGTACTACCCCTGACTGCCCCCCTTCGTAAAAAGTAAGGGGGCGGCTCCTGGTAAAGTCAATAAATTGGTCCACAACAACCAGGTGCCCGGGTTCCATATCCATGTTAAGAGACCCAACGGAAACTGTAGCCAGGACTTTATTTACTCCGATTTTTTCTAAAGCGGCAATGTTTGCCCTGTCTTTCACCAGGTGAGGCGGTACCGTATGCCCTGGACCGTGCCGGGGCATAAAAGCCACCCGCTTCCCCTCCAGGAGACCAATATTGGCCTGGGCTTGACCGTACATGGTGTCTATAGTTACCTGTTCCACTTCCCCCAAATCCAAATCATAAAATCCGGATCCGCCAATAACAGCAATGTCAGCTTGCATCATTTTCCCCTCCAGTCAAATCAAACAGGGCCTTAGAAAATTCTTCAGGCCTGAACTCTTCCAGATCATCAATTTTTTCACCGAGACCAACAAACTTAACGGGAATATTAAGTTTCTCAGCAATAGAAATAACAATGCCCCCCTTGGCCGTCCCGTCAAGTTTAGCCAGGATAATTCCTGTCACTTCCAGAAATTCATTAAAAATTTCTGCCTGGGAGATAGCGTTCTGCCCTGTAGAAGCGTCAATAACCAACAAAACCTCATGGGGCGCTCCCTCAACCTCCCTTTCAGTGATCCGCTTGATCTTCTTGACCTCCTCCATTAAATTCTTTTTACTCTGGAGGCGGCCTGCAGTATCAACGATGACAGCATCCATTTTCCTGGATACGGCAGCTTGTAAAGCATCATAAACGACTGCAGCAGGGTCTGCTCCTTCTTTGTGCTTTATTATCTGCACTCCGGAGTGCTGAGCCCACGTTTCCAGCTGTTCCGCAGCAGCTGCACGGAATGTATCAGCAGCAGCCAGAAGCACCTTCTTGTTTTCCCTTTTCAGGCGATAGGCCAGTTTTCCGATAGAAGTAGTCTTACCCGCACCGTTAACTCCAACAACGACAATAACAGTTGGACCGGCAGGAGCAAAATTCAGATTTCCGGCACTTTGGCTTAAAAT
>LFTO01000134.1 GCA_001513335.1 Clostridiales bacterium DTU086
AGGTGGAGGAAAGGTTCCCCGATAAGGAAGTGGAATTCCTGTCAGGTGGACAACCTCTGTACTATTTTTATTTATCAGTGGAATAGAACTCACGTGTTATGTTGACCACTTAAAGCGGCGTGGCATAAAGGCAGCATGTGTTGTTCCGCTACGGATAAGCTCGCACGCCGTTACCGCCGGCAGAGCCGCGCGCAAGGCTTAAGCAAAACAAGTCCCGCTCCACAATACATGCGGCTTTTCGGGAATCTGACAGTATTCTAATAAGCGGCATGTCACCCTGAGCGAAGCGTCGGGTTATGTTTCCGTCGCCTTTCGCTCACTCCGGGAATTCACACAGGACATCTCTAAGGCAAAGCTCCGGTCAAAACCGGGCCGCCCAAAAAGCGACGTCCTGTCTTCATTGGGCTGGCCCAGGCGTCCTGCCTGTGCCTCCCTGTTTTTCCCTACGCTTTGCCAAGAGCTGTGTGCCTGTGTTCATAAGTTGTTCGCGAAATGCACAGAAACACCGCGCAGTCCTTGCCAGTTGAAATCTGAACAAACGTGTAATACTTAGCGGACCTAAAGGACGGCCATGAAAAAAAGCCGCATGTATTGTTCCGCTGCGGACAAGTCTGCACGCCGTTAGCGCCGGCAGAGCCGCGCGCAAGGCTTAAGCAAAACAAGTCCCGCTCCACAATACATGCGGCCTTACTTTTCGTTAGGCAAAAATGTCTAACCTCATGCTGACAAGGCCATTACTGCCTGTCCTGTTACGGACAAAGCCTTTGCCGGCAAAAAACTCCTCTCTGGAAGGATCTGTGTCCAGGGTCAAGAATCTTACTCCCACCTTAGATTTCCAAAGCTCAAAAGCAACCGTTTTGGCGTAGTCGATAATAAAAGAATCCAAATCGTAATCCTTAAAATTCTTGTCCACTCCATATCTGAGCTTGATTGCCGGTACTGTTAAGGATGCCTGTGAATTTTCCTCTTCTTTATTTAGAGGAATGGCATCGCAGAGGAGGGAGATAAAGCCGGCTATAATGCCGTTATAGTAAATTAGGGTAGTGGTATTCAGACCTCTCTCCTGATCTCTGAAAGCATCGTTCCTGAAGAAATCATTGGTTTCACTGTCTCCGGAGTCGAATGCTGCAGTATCAGGCAGCTCTTGTTCGGTAAACTTAATCAACAAAACTGCTTTGGGGTTGAAATCTGCCATAGCACCTACAGTCCTTTTTTCTTAATGTTTTTGAAAAATTCGCTGCGAGCTTCGGATTCAATAGCTTTTTCCGAAGGCAGCTTAATGTTTATTTCCTTTAAAATTGCCTCAGCATCTTTTCCGTAAAGTACGGGTGTTGGTTGAAGTTGAGTTCCCATTTTTCTCCCCTTTCTAAAACTTTCGGGTGTGTCCATATTATCCCTCAGGGCAGATCAGTTTTATGTATCTCTGAACCCTATCTGCCAAGTGTGATA
Organism: Clostridiales bacterium DTU086; assembly: GCA_001513335.1. Taxonomy (GTDB): domain Bacteria; phylum Bacillota; class DTU086; order DTU086; family DTU086; genus DTU086. The sequence continues at coordinate 1,450 of LFTO01000134.1, forward strand.
ATTCCGGGATTTTCTGTCCACAGCTAGATATTAGAAATCCAGGGGACAGCCCACAATAGTTTAACTTATTTTTTATCATTTGGCAATCTTTACTGGAAGACTTAAAAGAGTTCTTTCAGGTTAGGAAGTATTGTTTTGTTCAACCTTAGTTCGCAGGAGTCCCCATCTTCAATAAGCGGCGGAGGAATGGAAAAAACACTTAATGACAGTATACGGTGAGAGCTGTTGTTTCACAGTAAATGGGCCAAAAAAGGATAAATACAGCTCTGATAGATGTTGACAATACCCAATAACATTGGTTAGCATTAAAGGTTAAATTACCAGCCGCTGTTATTGCAAACAAATGTTCTTTTAGAAGTGCTTGTGTTAAAATAATACCATGGGTGAGAGTGGAGCGGTTTGTAATCATTCTTGACCCCTTTACAAAATGACCAATTCTATGGGTTAGGAGATTTTTAATGAATAAATTTATCCTGCATTCAGAATACAAGCCTAAGGGGGACCAGCCACAGGCTATTGAAAACCTGGTTAAGAGCCTGGAAATGGGCTGCAGACACCAGACACTGCTGGGTGTTACGGGCTCGGGTAAAACTTTTACCATGGCCAACGTAATTAAGGAAACCAACAGGCCGGCCCTGATAATTGCCCACAACAAGACCCTGGCAGCCCAGCTCTGCAGCGAGTTCCAGGCCTTTTTTCCTGAAAATGCTGTTGAATACTTTGTCAGCTATTATGACTACTACCAGCCTGAGGCCTATGTTCCCCAGACTGACACATATATTGAAAAGGATTCTTCCATCAATGATGAGATTGACAAGCTGCGCCACTCGGCTACAGCTGCCCTTTTCGAACGGAAAGACGTTATCATTGTTGCCAGTGTTTCCTGTATTTACGGGCTGGGTTCTCCCTGGGATTACAAGAACCTGATGCTTTCCCTGCGTGAAGGACAGGAGTATGGAAGGGATAAGATATTGCGCAAACTGGTAGATATCCAGTATTCACGGAACGACGTTGATTTCCACCGGGGGACCTTCAGAGTGAGGGGCGACGTGGTTGAGATTTTCCCTGCTTCTCTGTCTGGACAGGCCATCAGGGTAGAACTTTTTGGAGATGAAGTGGAGCGCATTCTGGAGATAGATACTCTGACGGGAGAAATCCTGGGCAGGAGGAAGCATGTTTCCATCTTCCCCGCCAGCCATTATGTTACTGAGGAAGCCAAACTGAAGGCAGCCATGGCCGGTATTGAAGCGGAACTGGAGGAGCGCCTCAAGGAACTCCATGACCAGGGAAAGCTGCTGGAAGCCCAGCGGTTGGAACAGAGAACCCGTTACGACCTGGAAATGATGCAGGAAATGGGTTTCTGCCAGGGAATAGAAAACTACTCCCGCCATTTGGACGGCAGAGAACCCGGCCAGCCGCCGTACACACTTTTGGACTATTTCCCTAAAGACTTCATTGTTTTTATCGATGAGTCTCACGTGACGGTGCCCCAGATTGGCGGGATGTACGCAGGTGACCGCAGCAGAAAACAGACCCTGGTTGACTACGGTTTTCGTCTCCCCTCAGCATTGGACAACAGGCCGCTGACTTTTGAAGAATTTGAGGAACGGGTGTTTCAGGCTGTATACGTGTCGGCAACTCCTGCTGAATATGAGCGGAAGCACAGTTCCGTAATTGTAGAGCAGATTATCCGGCCTACCGGCCTGGTAGATCCGGAGGTAGAGGTCCGTCCCGTACAGGGGCAGATTGATGACCTCCTCCAGGAAATAAGGATTCGGGAGAGCAAGAACCAGCGTGTTCTGGTTACGACCCTGACAAAGCGCATGGCGGAAGACTTGACGGAATACCTCCGGGAAATGGGTGTCAAGGTGCGGTATATGCATTCTGATATTGATACCCTGGAGCGGATGGAAATAATCAGAGACTTGAGGTTAGGGGAATTTGATGTGCTGGTGGGAATCAACCTGCTCCGGGAGGGTCTGGACCTTCCGGAGGTAACACTGGTTGCCATCCTGGATGCGGACAAGGAAGGATTCCTCCGTTCCGAGAGGTCGCTGGTACAGACTATTGGGCGTGCGGCGCGAAACGTAGAGGGTAAGGTTATCATGTATGCAGATACCATTACCGGCAGCATGCGCAGGGCTATTGATGAGACGGAAAGGCGGCGGAAAAAACAAATTGCTTATAATAAGCGGCACAATATTACACCGGCTACCATCCGTAAGGCTGTACGGGATGTGATTGAGGCAACTATGGCTGCTGAGACTCCCGAAAAATATGTAACCAAAAAGGACGTTCAGTCCATGCCGAAGCAGGAGATAAACAGGTTGATCAAGGATTTGGAGCAGCAGATGACTGCGGCTGCCAAGGAGTTGGAATTTGAAAAGGCGGCCCAGCTCAGGGATATGATTATTGAGCTGCGCAGGGAGTTAAAATGATACTAGCGGCGTTGGTAAAAAGCCCGCATGTATTATTCCGCTACGGACAAGCTCCCACGCCGTTACCGCCGGCAGAGCCGTGCAAGGCTTGAGCAAAACAAGTCCTGCTCCAAAATATATGCGGACTTTCAGGCGTATGGTATATTTTCAATAAGCGGTATGTACCCTAGCGAGGGTTTTCAATACAGCTGCAAAAAGAGAAGGAATTACTAAAACGGAGGAAGCAGCAATGGCTGAGAATATAATTATCAAAGGTGCCAGGCAGCACAACCTGAAAAATATAGATTTAACTATTCCCCGGGATAAAATGATCGTTGTTACCGGGTTGAGCGGTTCGGGGAAGTCTTCCCTGGCTTTTGACACCATTTACGCCGAGGGGCAACGGCGCTATGTGGAATCCCTTTCGGCTTATGCCCGCCAGTTCCTGGGGCAGATGGATAAGCCTGATGTAGACTACATCGAAGGGTTAAGCCCGGCAATATCCATTGACCAGAAAAATTCTGCCCGCAACCCCCGGTCTACCGTGGGCACCGTCACAGAAATTTACGACTACCTGCGCCTGCTCTTTGCCCGTATCGGGCACCCTCACTGCTACCGCTGCGGCAGGCCGATAACCCGGCAGACAGTGACTCAGATGGTGGATTCGTTGATGGAACTGCCCCCGGGTACCAGGATTCAGGTGCTGGCACCTGTAATCAGGGGGCGCAAGGGTGAGCACCAGAAGGTCCTTGCCGGGATCCGGAAGGACGGGTATATTCGTGTCCGTGTAGACGGAGAAGTATATTCCCTTGACGAGGATATCCCCCTGGAGAAGAATAAAAAGCACACCATTGAAGTGGTTGTGGACAGGGTAATTATTAAGGAAGACGTGTCTTCCCGCCTGGCAGAGTCCCTGGAAACCGCCCTTTCTCTGGGTGAAGGTACTGTAACGGTAGATGTGATTGGAGACAGTGAGATGGTCTTCAGTGAAAACCTGGCCTGTGTTTACTGCGGTATCAGCATAGAAGAACTGACCCCCAGGATGTTTTCCTTTAACGCTCCCTATGGCGCCTGCCCTGTATGCAGCGGGCTGGGGAGCACTATGGAAATCGACCCGGATTACGTGGTTCCCGACAAGAACAAGTCCTTGAACGAAGGGGCCATTGCCCCTTGGAGCAAAGGGCATAACGGCTATTACCAGCAGACACTGACCACTGTGGCTGCCCACTACGGCTTCAGTATGGACACTCCTTTCAGGATGCTTAAGCCGGAGCACCAGGATATTGTTCTGTACGGAAACAAGGGGGAAAAAATAGAATTTACCTTCGTCAACCGTTTTAATGATCTGCGCAGGTACCAGTCCGACTTTGAAGGGGTAATACCCAACCTGGAACGCCGTTACAGGGAGACTGAATCCGATTTCATCAAGGCGGATCTGGAACGCTATATGAGTACAAAACCTTGTGCAGAGTGTAACGGAGCCCGCCTAAAGCCGGAAATTCTTTCCGTGTTCGTAGGGGGGAAGAATATCCATGAAGTAACCTGTATGACTGTCAGTGAGTCTGTGGAATTCTTCAATTCCCTTGATTTGACCCCCCGTGAGACTAGAATTGCCGGTCAGGTACTTAAGGAGATTCGACAGCGGCTTGGCTTTTTATGCCGGGTGGGTTTAGATTACCTTACCCTGGCACGGGGTGCCGGCACATTGTCCGGCGGGGAGTCCCAGCGGATCCGTTTGGCAACCCAGATCGGTTCCGGGCTGGTTGGGGTCCTCTATATACTGGATGAGCCCAGCATCGGCCTGCACCAGAGAGACAATGGGAAGCTGATTGAAACCCTGAAAGACCTGAGGGATCTTGGCAACACCCTGGTTATTGTGGAACATGATGAAGAAACGATGCGGGCGGCAGACTGCATTGTTGACATTGGACCCGGGGCGGGGGCCCTGGGAGGGCACGTTGTTGCCCAGGGGACCGTTGAGGAAATTATGGCCAACCCGGATTCTATTACCGGCCAGTACCTGTCGGGGAAAAAGAGTATTCCCGTTCCTGCCGCCAGACGCCAGGGAAACGGCCATTGCCTGGAAATCATTGGGGCCCGGGAGCACAATTTGAAGAACCTGAACGTAACCATCCCCCTGGGGCTGTTTGTCTGCGTTACCGGTGTCTCAGGTTCAGGAAAGAGCACCCTTATCGGGGATATACTGCAGAGAAAAGTTTCTGCCGAGCTCTATGGGGCCAAGGCTAAACCGGGAGACCACGATGGGATAAAGGGGATAGAATACCTGGATAAAATTGTAGATATCGACCAGTCTCCCATCGGCAGGACACCCAGGTCCAACCCGGCTACTTATACGGGAGTATTTGACTTGATCCGAGATGTTTACTCCAGGACTACCGAGGCCAAGATGCGGGGTTACAAACCCGGCCGCTTCAGCTTTAACGTAAAAGGCGGGCGCTGTGAGGCCTGTAAGGGAGACGGGGTTATCAAAATTGAAATGCACTTCCTTCCCGACGTTTACGTGCCCTGTGAAGAATGCAAGGGTTCCCGCTATAACCGGGAGACTCTGGAGGTAAAATACAAGGGCAAGACGATTGCGGATATTTTGAATATGACTGTTGATGAAGCAGTGGAATTTTTCAAGAATATTCCCCGAATACACAGGAAGCTCAAGACCATGCAGGATGTGGGCATGGGGTATATACGCCTGGGGCAGCCTGCCACACAGCTCTCTGGGGGTGAGGCCCAGAGGGTCAAACTGGCTACCGAGCTCAGCAGGCGCAGCAACGGTAAAACCCTGTACATCCTGGATGAGCCTACAACAGGGCTCCATACAGCAGACATCCATAAACTGCTGCAGGTCCTCCAGCGTTTGGTGGAAAACGGGGATACGGTCCTGGTAATTGAGCACAACCTGGATGTGATCAAAACAGCAGACTATATTATTGATATGGGGCCTGAAGGCGGAGATAAGGGAGGCAGGATCGTTGCTGCAGGTACCCCTGAGGAAGTGGCTGCTGTTGAAGAGTCCTATACAGGCTGGTTCCTGAAAAAAGTATTGGAGCGTGAAAAGGATGAACCTGGAGGAAAAACTGCAGCGTTTACCGGATAAGCCGGGGGTTTACCTTATGCGCGATGCCGCCGGGACGGTGATTTATGTCGGCAAGGCCGCATCTCTCAAAAACAGGGTGCGGTCATATTTTCGTTCCCTGAAAAACCAGCCTCCCAAGGTCCACTCCTTGGTGAAGAATATAGAGGATTTTGAGTATATAGTTACGGATACAGAAGTGGAAGCATTGATCCTGGAATACAACCTGATCAAAAAGTATGACCCCAAATACAACGTGGTGTTCCGGGATGACAAATCCTATCCCTATTTGAAGATTACCCTGAATGAGGAATTCCCCAGGGTTGAGGTTACACGGAATATGCGCAAGGACGGTTCCAAGTATTTTGGGCCTTATACCAGTGTGGGGGCTCTTAATGAGACAGTCCGGCTCCTGAGGAGGCTTTTCCCACTGCGAACCTGCAGGCAGGCCAGTTTTGAGCAGAGAAAGAGAGCCTGCCTTAACGCCCACATCAAAAGGTGTACTGCACCCTGCGTGGGGAATATCAGCAGGGAAGAGTACGGGAAAATGGTGCGGGAAGTAGTGCTGTTTATGGAAGGGAAGCAGGATGCTCTTTTGCGCAGGCTCCAGGAGCGAATGGAGAAATATGCGAAAGACCTGGACTTTGAAAATGCTGCCCAGATTCGTGACCAGATAAAAGCCGTGGAGGCCGTTTTGGAGAAACAGAAGATTGTTTCCCCGGGCGGGGAAGACCAGGATGTAATCGCCATGGCCAGGGGTTCCGACGAGGTGTGCATCCAGGTGTTCTATGTCCGCAAAGGCAAGCTTATTGGGCGGGAACATTTCTTCCTGGAGAGAACCGACGATTTGTCCCGGGGAGAAGTAATGACTGCTTTCCTTAAGCAGTATTACAACAGGGCAGCGGAGATTCCCCCTGTGGTCCTGCTGGGTGATGCCGCGGAGGACCAGGCCTTAATCGAGGAATGGCTTACCCAGGTGAAGGGGCGTAAAGTTGTCCTCCATGTACCCAGGAGAGGGGAAAAGCTGAAGCTGGTAGAGATGGTGGCAGCCAACGCCCTGGTAGAGCTCCAGGAGCATGAGGAAGACAGGAGAAAGAAGGCCATGTCAGCAGAGCAGGCCCTTCTTGAACTACAGGAGTACCTGGATTTGGAAGTGCTCCCAAGGAGAATTGAGTGTTACGATATTTCCAATATTTCCGGTACCGACTCGGTAGGGTCTATGGTGGTCTTTGAGAACGGTTCCCCCAAGCACTCTGATTACAGGAGGTTCAAAATCGGCACCGTGACAGGTCCCGATGACTTTGCCTCCCTGCAGGAAGTGCTCCGGCGCAGGTTCAAGAGAAAGAAAGAATCCCAGGGAGAAGGGGGCAGGGACAATTCTTTTGGCAAAACCCCGGACCTGTTGATTATTGACGGGGGCAAGGGGCAGCTTGGTGCCGTCCGGGAAGTTTTGATGGAATTGGGCACCGGAGATATCCCTACATTCGGGCTGGCGAAAAAGGAGGAAGAGCTCTTTGTGGAGGGCAGGCAGGAACCTATCATCTTGCCCCGGGGTTCCCAGGCTCTTTTCCTGCTCCAGCGCATCAGGGATGAAGCCCACCGTTTTGCTGTTTCTTACCACCGCAGGCTCCGGGGTAAAAAAGTACAGAGTTCCATTCTGGATGAAGTCCCGGGCATCGGTCCCAAGAGGAAGCGTTCACTTCTCCGTAAATTTGGTTCGGTAAAGGCCATTCGCAGGGCGGCTGTAGAGGAACTGGCAGAAGTGGAGGGGATGACACTGAGCGCGGCACAGAAGCTTCATGAATACCTTGGAGGATCAGGGGAAGAGAAGAAAGATATTTAAAAAATGGCAAAAACTATCTGTTTTGCAGGAAAATTTTCTATATCTGCCGAAAAGAGTTCCCCAGGAGGTGATTACATGGCCGACAACGGGAACTTTTTTGCTGGATTGGTCGTAGGTAGCTTTTTAGGTTTTGTTGCCGGAATACTGCTTGCACCTGCACCGGGTAGTGAAACCAGAGAAATCATCGCTGACAAGACTCAGACTGCCATCAGGGAAACCCGGGGAAGTGTGGAAGAAGTAAGCGGCGTAGTCAAAGACCATGTGACAAAAGTTGTTGACCTGGTAAAAGACAAACTTCCTGAAAAGTCTGCTGGTTTACCTGGTGAAGATGATTTAAGTGGCTCGAAAGACTCCGATGGCGTAAATGACCGAAGTGACGTGAATGTTCAAAATGACGTGAATGTACAACAGACAGTTGAGGGAGCAGAACTCGTATGATTTCAGTGGAAACCCTGCTTTTGTTTATAATTATGATTTGTGTGGTGTTCCTGACAATTTGTATGATAACGGCCATCGTTTTCCTGGTGCGTTATTATACTACGTTTAAAAAACTCCAGGAACAGGTGGAACTTCTCGGAAAGAACATTAATGCCAATGTTGTTCCGGTTGTACAGGAATTCCGGGAAACAGCCGCCAGTGTAAGAGAGTTGATTGGTGAAGCCCGGGACTCTGTTTCAGATTATGCTGCTATCAGCATGATAAAAAAGGTATCGCCAAAACTGGCGGGATTAAAACTTGGCTGGGACCTGGGAGTCAAGGCATACAAGCATTATTTTATGGGCACAAAAAGCAGGGGGCATTATAGGAAGGACAGGCATTACGGGAAACAAAAATAGGATAGTTTTTCTTGAATATATTGCGGCAAGGTGCCGCTTTTGTTTTTGCTTGGGAATTGATAGGCTCCTATGCCCCCTTCTTGCTCAGGAGTTTGCGCCGGACAACTTTATGGCTCGCCGCCCCTTTGGGCTTTCGGAGGCAGTGGGGAACATTTTCAGGGTACTGTTGCTTTCTTCACATTTGCTACCGGTACTGAACAAAATTGTTGATTTATCCAATTTGATGCAGTACCATTACAAATAGTAATTATTCGTATAAAGGAGCTAGTTTTTTTGGGTGCTGAAATGAAAATACCGTCTGCTCTGGAATTTTTGCTTAAATCCATTGATAGTTTCCCTGATCCGGCCTTCGTGGTTAATTGCAGCGGTGAAGTAATTGGCTGGAACTCGGCTATTGAAGAACTGTCCCATGTAAAAAGGACTGATATCCTTGGTACAAGGGGGTACAGTTATGCCGAGCCCTTTTTTGGTGACCGGTCTCCCGATTTAGTTGATTTGCTCTTTAATGACTTCGATGAGATATACCGGAAATACGTCAATGTAAACGTTGAAAAAGGCATGGCCTCCGGTGAGACCTACGCTTCACAGGTTCGCGGGGGAAGAGGAGCTTGGTTGTGGGCAAAGGCAACCCTTGTTTATGAACCGGGCACAGGAGAGCCTGTTGGTGCTCTGCAGTGCTTTAGGGATATTTCCCACCACAAGAGCCTGGAAACCAAACTGCGGATGGCGGAAGCCATTTCCAAGGATACGGCGGATTTTTTTGACAATGTGGTTCAGGGCGCCAATGTCTGGATATCTTTTACAGATTCCCACGGTGCCGTCCTCCTCTGGAATGACTTTGCCGAACGGTTGTCAGGCTATTCCGCGGGAGAGGTTATCGGGCAGAACAGCCTCAAACTTATTTATCCTGATGAGGCTTACCGAAAGCAAGTGGAGGAAAATATAAGCAGGGCACTGGAAATGGAAGGAATGGTGCGTAATTTTTCTACAACAGTGACACCTAAAAATGGTAAAGAGCGCATCCTTTCCTGGAATATTACCCCCCTTCCTGATGGTACGGGGGGAGAATTGGGGCAATTGGAAGTGGGAGTGGACCTTACTGAGCTTCATGAGGCCCACGAGAAGGTTAACCAGGCATTGGAAGCAGCCAGGGAAAATGAGTTCCGCTTCAGGACTATTTTTGAAACAGCTGCTGATTTAATCATGATTGTCGATGCCTCAGGTGTAATTAAAAGCTGCAACAAGAGGATTACTTCTCTCCTGGGATTTTCGGCTGAGGAACTTGAGGGAGAGAGTCTGGACAAGCTTGTATACCCTGATGATGTCCCGGGTACATACCGCCTGTTGGAGTATACTTACAGGTTAGGCAGCAGGTATAATGAGGAATACCGGTTCCTGAACGCCAAAAAGGAGCTCGTAGATGTGGAAATAAGTGCCGCTGTTCTTGAGGGAAAGGACGGCAGGAATGTTTTAATGCTTATCAGGGATGTCACAGAACGCAAAAAGGCCCAGGAGCAATTGAAATACCTCACCCTCCATGATCCCATGACCGGTTTATACAACAGGAGATATTTTGAAGAAGAATTGCGCCGTTTGAATTTCAGAAGGCATGGTCCTATCAGCATAATCAGCTGTGATGTGGACGGCTTGAAACAGATTAATGACCGTTTTGGACATCGTAAAGGGGATGAAATTATCAAAGCAGCTGCTTCGGTAATCAAAAAGCCCTTCAGGAGCTGTGACGTTGTTGCCCGTATCGGCGGTGACGAATTTGCGGTAATTCTTCCCCTCACCAATGCTGAAGTTGCGGAGAAAGCCAGGAACAGAATCCTGGATGCTGTTGATGCCTATAATGCAAAGCAGCCGGAAATACCCTTGAGTATTTCAGTGGGCGTTGCCACCAGCGAGTCGGAAGTTTCACTGGAAAAGCTTTTTCATGAATCAGACAACGCAATGTATGAACACAAGGCCAGACACCGCATTAATGTTCGCAGTGTTTAAATATTGTCCGAGGGGTGAATGGTTTTGACTGTTAAGCTCACAAACCTTGTTGATGACTATTGTTTCAAAATGGGACTGCTGGGAGAGCATGGGCTTTCGATGCTCCTGGAAACGCCGGGAGGAAAAGTCCTTATTGATACCGGTTCCGGTTTTGCAATGGATTTTAATATTGGCGCACTGGGTGTAGATTTGTCTCAGGTTGACGCAGTAGCCATAACCCACGGCCACAGTGACCATATCGGGGGTCTGAAACTGGTATTGGAAAAAGCCAGAAAACTTATGCCTGTCTATGCTCATCCGGAGGTATTTCAGGAGCGGGTCAAGAAAAACGATGCCGGAGATCTTTTTCAGACCGGTTCACCCTTCACCCGGGAGGAACTGGAAAGTGCCGGTGCTGAATTTATTTTCCATACGGAGCCGGTAGAGGTTGTACCGGGAATTATGCTGACTGGATACATAGAAAGGGGATTTGACGAAATAAAGACCCGGTCCCATTTTGTGTATAAAGACGGTGACCTGTGCCCGGACCCATTTGTTGATGACCAGGCAGCAGTGGTGGAAACTGAAAAGGGTCTGTGTATCGTATTTGGCTGCGCTCATTCCGGCGTAATCAACACCATGAATTACGTTGAAAAAATTACCGGAGAAAAATATTTCTACGGCATTTTTGGAGGTACCCATTTGCTTCAAGCCGGGGAAGAGCAACTTAAGCACACCCTGGCGGAGATTGAGCGCCGGCAGGTAAAGGTTTTAGGTGTAACCCATTGTACCGGAATTAACGCCAAGTCTTTTTTTGACAGGAATTTTACTGGGGAATCATGCCAAATTGTGTCGGGTTCCTGTATGGAAATTTAAATATTTTTATAATCAGATGAAACCAGTAATACCAACGGTTTTATTTGAATTTTACTCTCGAAATTTGGTATTTATTAGCGAAATATGCAAAAATAAATTTTCTAAAAATTACAAATTGTACTCCAGTTATGCTAAAATAAATATACTGAATTTGGGGACAACTTGAGGCGTTTTTTAGATAGTATTTTTCGCCCTGGGTGATTGTCTGGGAGGATAGATAATGGATACAGGAGACCTCCGGAAGATGAAGTTGAAAGGTGATGAACCGGATAGTCCAGGGGTTTTTGTGGACAGCTCCCACATTAGTAAATTGGTTCACGGCCTGCCTGTTATGGTTTACCGTTACCTTGTAGATGACGGAAATCTGGATTTTGTCAGCGATGGGGCCCTGGTACTTACAGGCTACCAGCCAGTACAGTTAACTGATAAGGGCCTTTTTTTTAACCAGGTGATTCATTCTGAAGACAGGGACAGGTTTTTCAGTGAGTCTCAGGCTGTTCTTCCCGGTACCAGGTACAAACTTGAGTATCGTATCGTTACTGCCCAGGGTGAAGAAAAGTGGGTTTTGGACCAGGGCCAGTGTCTATTAAACCCAATCCGGCGCAGGGTCCTTGAGGGAGTGCTGATTGATATTTCCCAGTATAAACGGGCAGAGGAAGAAATGAAAAATTTGAGCTTCCACGATCAACTTACAGGCCTCTATAATCGCAACTTTTTTGAGGAGGAACTGCGAAGGGTTGACACGGAAAGACAACTGCCTCTGAGCCTGATCCTGGCGGATGTTAACGGTTTAAAGATAGTCAATGATGCTTTCGGGCACCAGCGGGGCGATGAACTCCTTCGCGCTACGGCAGACCTGCTGCGCCGTTCCTGCAGGAAAGAGGATATTATCTCCCGGTGGGGGGGAGATGAATTTGTCATCCTCATGCCTCAAACTTCTGCCGAAGCGGCAAATAAGTTGTGTTTGAGGATTAAAAAGTCCATCGGTTCGTTTGCCCATAAATTCTTGAAGTTAGGAGTTGCTGTGGGTTTCGCCACCAAAGTGTCTCCTAACCAGGATATTGCAGCGGTTTTCAATGAAGCAGAGAACAGCATGTATAATGATAAGATTGTAGGGGGAAAACATTCACGGCATATTGTTCTTGATTCCCTAAAACAGGAAGTTCTGGCCCGGGAGTATAAAAATAAGGAACGGGCTGATGAGGTTAAAAATCTGGTTATCAGTTTTGGACAGGCACTGGGTGTAAAGGGCCCCCAGCTGGAGCAGCTGGAACTGCTGGCTGATATTTGCGATGTAGGCAAGCTCAACCTGAGCGAGGACATCTTGATAAAAACTTGTAAGCTCAATCCCTCCGAATGGGCTCTTATACGCAAGCACCCGGAAATGGGCTACCGTATTGCCAGGACATTTCCTGAACTGGTCCCTGTGGCGGAAGCAGTTTTATACCACCACGAAAGGTGGGATGGAAAAGGTTATCCCCAGGGGTTAAAGGGTTTGCAAATCCCCCTGTTTTCAAGAATAATGGCTATCGTCCATGCTTACGATGCCATGACCCATCCCAGGCCCTATGGCCGGACAATGACTCCGGCACAGGCACTTGTGGAAATACAATGGTGTGCCGGGGCACAGTTTGATCCCAGGCTGGTGGAAGTATTTGTAGGTCTCATGCGCAAGGGCAACCTTACAAAGGAAAAGAATAAATCCCTATCGAAAAACTCCAATCACTCTCCTGCATAGTCCAGTATCCTCTTGAGAATTTTTTCCCTGCACTTATTTACTCCGTCAAAATCCATATTAGGTGTATAATATGCTTCCAGCTCATCATGCCTGGCTTTTGCCCTGCTGATAAATGACACTGCCCTGCCCAATGCTTCTACGTATCTCCGGTCGGCTTCCCCTATGTCCTCTTTGAATGGCTCCAGCCTTGAATAATTAACAAACTCACCTGTATCCAGGATGATGTCCCCTGGTGATGCCCGAAATAAATGGGGCGGGGTGCCGGTAATTACTCCTATTTTTAGGTCGGGAAATACCAGGTGCTCAATTTCCTCCGGCCGCAGGCTGCAGTGGAAGGCTTCCACTGTAATCCCTTTATTTACAGCTGCTTGATAAAGCTTCTGTACAATAGTGGCTTTGCCTGAACCTGCCGGCCCCCGAAGGATATAACGCTGTTCCAGGGGTGCGAAAATGCTCTCCAGGTAATTGACAGTCCCGTTAGGAGTGATGCCGCTGGCAAACAGGTGTCTCTCCCGGTGTGAAAGGTATGTCCTGGCATTATTCAACAGCAGCCTTTCCAGTCCCCTGGCCAGGGCGTTTAATCCCGTTATGTCCAGTGCCTTGCTGTCCGTATAGTAGCTTTCCACCTCGTCCTTGAGAATTCTTGCCTGTGCCAGGTAACCGTAAGCCCTTTGAAAGAGCCCCTTGATTTCTTTGTTTAACTCGATGATGGCCTCTTTTAAGGGGCGCAGCCCTTTCTCATTCCAATACTCCCCCAGGTTGATTATTTCATCGAACGCCCCCGGATTTTTCGGGTCTACAATGTGGGGTGCCGTACCATCCAGGAGGACTATCCCGATTTCAGGTATGTGGACGCCGTCCAGGGAATCGTTATCCGAGGAACAGCAGCAGTACTCAATATGGTAGCCCTGGGCGGACATAGCCTCACCGATTTTCTGCATGAAAGTCGATTTTCCCATACCGGGTCCCCCTTTGAGGACGAAAATGCGGTTGGCTTCCATAGGATTCACCACCTGGTCGTAAAACGAATAAAAGCCTCTTGAGGTATTCCCACCCAGAAAGACTTTTCTTGGACCTGTATTCCTGCTCTTCAATTTTTGCCCCCCTTAGTTAATTGTTCTCCCCAGCTTTTTCGTTGTACCTTATAGTGTATGCAGGCACCAGCGAATACTTGATTTTAAGTTCCCTAACCGGAGGGGGTACAGGGGAAGGCAGGGGCGGTAATCAAACTAGGTGACAGGTGGTGACAGGGGACGGTTCTTTGTTCGTGACAGGGGACGGTTCTTTGTCATAAACGGGCCAGAGAATCAGGAAGTGACAGGGAACCATCCCTGTCACCCACGCCCTGTCACGCCTTTCCTCTGGTTTGTCCGGAATATAATTTGGTTTGCCATGCTGTCAGCTAGCGGCGGGACACCAAGGTTGGAATTAATGCCCCGCTGCTTAAGGTGGTGATTACGATTTTCGGAGATACCCGGGTGTAAAATCCTGCCAGTTTGCCGTTGAAGACGTAGCAGGCCAGGTTGACTTTTAGCATTTCCCCGGGCAGCGTCCCGTCCGTTACAAATAACCTTTCGGGGGCGGTTATCTTCTCCTGCACCAGGTAGTTGGTATCTGACAGGGTGTTCACCTTTTCTTCCCATTCTGCCTGGGTGCATTCTTCCCCTACAATATGTCCCCGGCTGGCATAACTGTTGTGGGGTTTCAGCATCAAGGAGTCTTTATTGTTCAGGACCCTGCGCAAAAGATCAGGGTCTTTTTTGGTCAGTTTCCTGGTCCAGGGAATATGCTCCGCCAGGAATTTCCTTTCAGCAGAGGTAAAAAACCTACTGTAAGCCGGGTCGCTTAAAAGGCAGAAAATAATTTTGCTGTGGATGACCTCCGTGCGCATGGAACCGACGGTAACAACACTTCCGTCCATATATGCCCGGAGGAAATCTTTCGCTTCGTCCCTGCGGTCCACCAGTTCCACAGTCACTATCCTCCGGTAAACCAGGTCAATGGGGAAATCCTCACAATAAAGGACTCCCTCCCTGTATGTTAAATCCCTGGGGTCAGCGATAACTGTGGGGTATCCTTCCCCGGTAAAGGTTTTGAACAGTGCTGCAAATTCTTCAGGTGAGGCAGATTCTTTCCAGTCGACGATTGCGATGTTAGGTACCGGTTTTGATCCCCCTGCATTTCTGTAATTATCCAGCAGCACCTTGAGGATACTTTTCCGCAGTTCACAGTTTACCAGGCCGAACTCACGGTGCAGCCTGTCCCCCAGGGGAGTTGACAGGAAGGCTTCTTCCATGGTGTTGGCTTCGTTCATGCCGCTTGTCCCGTCAGCGTTAAACTCATTGAAGACCATTGTCTTCTTCTGAGGGTCATAATAGGCGTCATATCTGGAAATAGGCACTGGAACCGAATATCCCGGTTTTGCCTCCATCCATTCCAGGAGTGCAGGATGGAAATCAAAGACCCGGCGGACTTCTTCCCTGGTGAGGAAGAGGTCATGGACCTTAAAGAGCAGTTCTGCCATTATCTCCGTATGCCGGGCAACATCCTGGTACTGTTTTTCGTCCATAACGTAGGGGTGGAAGTAAGTGGGGATGTACTCACCGTGGTACTTAAAACCCCTTTTCTCCAGCTCCGCAAAATACTGTTTCATACTGGCGGCATATTCTTCAGGATGTCTGCTGATGTATTCCAGAAAAAATTTGTCAAAAGGCTCCAATCCTCTGTTCCTCCTTCTCTCAGAAAGCTGTTAAGAAGTTCTTCCCATCAGGGAGGCAGGTTCTCTGCCAACCGGTAAATCACAGAGGCTGTGTCTATGCTTGGGAGATTTCTCTATGGTTACCTTAAAGCCGTACAATATTAAAGCAGGATTCTGTCCCTCAGGCTCCATATCTTGTACCCGTTTTTCTCCCACAGCTTTACCAGCTCCTCGGCAGGGGACATTCCCTTTTCCCAGAGCTGTTCTTTCAGGGGGTCCAAAAGCCCTGCTTCATCCGGGGAAGAGATTGCTCCTTCCCGTCCCAGTCTTGTTAACCCTTGTTCGGCCAGGGATACTATGTCCCTGGCCAACTGGAGGATAGGCCTGCCGGAATACTCGGCCCGGAGGGCTTTTTGGTGCGCCTCTCTGTAGGCCTTTAAGGCTTCCTCCGGGGAGACATCCTTGAACATTTCCGCCAATTCCTTCCTGTTTTCTGAGTCATAAAACAGCCCTTTAAGGAGTGCCGGAATGGTGGGTACCAGGCTGTCAGGTACGGAGTCACACATGCGCAGTTCAATATACCTGCGGAGGCGGATCTCCGGAAAGGCGAAAGAAACGTGGCTGTGCCATTCTTCCATGGTCAGGGGGCCCGACTTGCAGTATTCCTTAAAGGGCATCCCCTTCATTGGAACGGCCCCTTCCCGGTCAAACCTGACAATCATTGGCATGTCAAGCAAAAAGTCGATATAATCGTCAAAGCCGAAATTACCGGAAAAGGCCCTGTACATTAGGCCGCACCGGTCGTCGTCCGTGTATTCCCAGCAGACCCCCCGGAAGTCCATACTGCCGGAAAACCTGCCCTGTTTGAAGGGGGAGTTGCTGTACACTCCCTGAAGGATAGGGGTCAGGTATGAAGCCAACATGATTTTGTTGGAAAAATCGGCTTCATTTTCGTAATCAATGCTCGTTTGGACCGAGGTGGTCAATTTCATCATGTGGTGGGCAAGGTGCCCTCCCTTTTCCCTAAAATATTTGGACATTTCCCTGTAGCGGCTTTTAGGTACCCATTCCACATCATCCAGCCGGGCAGTAGGGTGGTAAGCAATTTTCATCAGGCGTATTCCCATAGGGGAGGTGATTTCCCTCAACTGGCGGGTAAATTCCGTATGTTCTTCTATGCACTTGGCGATGCCAGTATCCGGAGGGCAGCTTAGTTCTATCTGCCCCCCTGGTTCCAGGGTTACTGAACAGCTGCCTTTATGTAAGCCGATAACATGAGGGCCTTCAAATACAGGGGACCAGCCGAAATTTGAAGCCATCCTTTTGAGTATGGCTTCTATCCCCTTTTCTCCGAAAAAGGGGACAGGCTTCAGGTCCTCTTCCCTGACTGCAAAAACTTCGCACTCAATCCCAGTCCTCAACTGTGCCCTGGATACAGCTCCAGTGGAAAAGTATTTGACAAGCTGCTTTCTGTCTATTATTTCTTCTTGCAGAGCGGATTGTTTCATCATTTACCTCCAGCAGGGATAGGTTTAAAAAAACATTGTATCAGAGATCCGTCCGAATTTCCGGCCAGTCTAACTTTTTTTGGGCAGGAGCGGTAAAAATTGAAGAGCCTGCTGATAATAGTATACCCAAAAAAAGGCAGGAAGACTGCCTGAATCCTCTAAATCTCTGTCAACAGCTAAAGAGCCTTTGCTGGTGCTGAGGATTAAACTTATCCACAAGTTTTTTCCCTGAGCTCCGTTGAAAAAGGCATCCGTGCCCGGCACAGAGGTGTTTACCAGTGCCACAAGTGGTTCAAGCTCATCCAACAGGTGGAAGAGAAGCTGCCAAAAAGCTTAAAGCATATTCGGCTTAAGCTGCAGATTGCACACTAGGGGAAGGTGGTCGGAAGCAGTGCTTGGATAAGTAAAGACATCCGTTACCAACCAATGGCGGGACACATAAATGTGGTCAATAGGGAAGTGGGCCCCGTGAGAGGGGAAAGTGTTGACCGGGTAATCTGCGGCGTATTCCAGGGATTGGGATAATAAGATCAGTTCATTGTCTCCCGGTGCACAGTTAAAATCCCCTGCCAGCAGCACAGGATAAGGAACCCTGTCTATTTTTTTAACTAAGGCTTCGATTTGAATCCTTCTCTCCTGGGTGGAAAGCCCCAGGTGAGTATTGAATAAATAAATTTTTCGTCCCCCCGGCAGGAGGATCGTGCAGTGCTGTAGCCCCCTGCGTTCTTTTTGCCCCGGCAGGAGCAGGTTCCCCGACTGAGCGATGGGATATTTGGACAGGACGGCATTGCCAAAAGAAAAGAAAAACTTGAAGAAACGAATATTTGGCGCAAAGGCATAATGCATGCTGGTAAGGCGGGCAAAGGCTTTTGCCTGGTTCTTCAGGAAACTGCGGGGTAAATGCTTGTCTACTTCCTGCAGGGCAGCGATGTCTGCATTGATGTTTTTTAAAGTTTGGGCAATGCGGCCAAGGGAGATTGCCCCGTCTATACCTTTTCCGTGTCGAATATTATATGTTACCAACCGTATTGTTGACACAGGGCAAAACCTCCCCGCTCCTGAGGGTATTTTATTAAAACCGGTGGGGAACCCGCGGACGAGTTAAGGAGTTGTACCATTATACAGTATATGTATTTGTCAGCAAAATCGTGCTTGAGGGACATATTCCTCAGTCCATCTCCGGGATATTTTGGCGGAAAAACAATTCCTTATTTAAAAACACGAGTATCCATCATAAAATATACTTGCCTGGTACCATTAAATTCCTTAGTATATCCGGGTTGTTTGCCCGTGTGCGGAATCAAAACCGGCCAGAATTGCGCAGTTATTCTTTAGGCGTGAAGTTTGCCACGTTCAAGGAAGAAACGATTCCGCCCTCAATACATGAAAGGTTCTGGAGAAATGAAGATAAATTTGCGCATTAAAAACTTGTTACTATCCGCCCTGGTCATTCATTTGCTTATTCTTGTGTTTCTTCCCTGCTCTCCGGCATCTGCGGGTTTTATCGTTACTGAGTCCCAGGAATTTACTTTAACCGGAGAAACCAGGTGTATCTTTCCAGGGGATTGCAAAGAGTCCACAATAGAAGTTCCCTTGTTCCTGAATAAATTTGATTCTGGTTTTGCCCCCTACCTGGAGATTAAAACCCTGGCCATAAAGCCGGAACCCACGGAAATAAAGGTTGATGCTAACGGCAACATGAGAGCGGTGTACAAAAATTTTCACACTGCAGGGAATGTGACTGTTTCCCAGATTGCCCTGGTAGAAAGCAGGTCTGTAAAACTGCTTCCCGCTAAACCTTACTCCACCGCTGTAGACAGCCTTTACAAAAAATATCTGGCGCCTTCCGACTTAATTGAAAGCCGTCATCCGGAGGTAATTAAAAAAGCCGCTCAGTTGACAAAAGGAATACAGGACCCGTACGACAAGGCCAGGAAAATTTACTCCTTTGTACAGCAGCATATGACTTACGATGAAAGGGAAAAGTACCGCAACAAGGGGGCCCTGTCTGCACTGCGCACAGGAAGGGGAGTATGTGAAGACCATTCAGCTCTCATGGCAGCACTCCTCAGAGCAACCGGGATACCTGCCAGACTCGTTGGCGGTTATGCTTTCGATTATGTCAATATGTCTCACGTTGCCAACGGGCAGCGTTATATCCTCCCTGACGGGAGCAGGTGGATGGAAAGGGACGATGGTCATGGAGTAACCGGCAGCAGCAGGCACGGGTGGTTGGAGTTTTACCTGAAGGGTGAGGGTTGGGTCCCTGCAGACCCTACTACAACTGTGGGTACAGGCAGAATATATCCTGACTGGTCCACCTTTGGGGCCCTAAATTCAGCATGGAACTACATTCCCGACAGTGTTGGAAGCACCTTCTCCACTTCATACAGGGTAGATGCTGAGGAACCGCCTGCAATTGCAGGAATGGTAAAAGTGAAAAAAGGGTACCAGGATGTTGGGGAAGGCTACTTTCTGGTAATGTCCAGGGCCGGGGGAGGCAAGTTTTCCGTTCCTTTCTTCCTGCCCTACAGGACTGTTTCCATAAGTATTAACGGTGAAGCATGGGACGTTTCTCCTCCCCCCGTAATAAAATCCGGGACAACCCTTGTTCCCGCAAGGGGGGTCTTTGAGGCCCTGGGAGGAAAGGTAGTGTACAACCGGAAGAAAAAGCGGGTAGAAATATTTAATGAGGATACCTCTGTAATCCTCCCGACAGGTAATAAGACTGCCTATTTGAACGGCAGGCCCGTAACCCTGGAGGCAGCCCCGGAGATTATTGGGGGAACCCTATATGTTCCGGTCCGTTTTGCCGCCCAGGCACTGGGATCGGAGGTCTCCTGGGACAGTGGGGAAAGGCAGGTAAAACTGCAGTTTTAGCATAAAAATTGGCTTCTATTACCAGCAGTAAGTTTCCGCCAACGGTTTTTTCATGGTATTAATATACCACGCCGAGAGGCGGCTTTTTTTTTTGGAAAAAAATAAGTTTTCGAAACTACTTGGTTAAATTTTCTCAATTTTCTGCCGATAAGTAATAATACCAAGAGGTTGACATTTTTTAACTATGACAACTGTTTCTGTAATTGTGTTTAATGTTCACTGAAAAGGGAAAAAAATTTGCATGGGAGGGAGGTGACCCAACACCCTAGAAAATTCTTTCTATAAGGGAGGAAAGAAAGATTGAAGATTAGCCACCGTTTAATAATTTTTATTGTAGTAGCCGTTGCGGTAGCGGGTATTACCAGCTATATAGGAATTACAAATGTGGCAAAATTAAACGCCGGTACAGAACTGTTTACAGATGTATATGTTCCTTCAGTTGAACAAATTCTTAATGCCGACAGGGACCTGTATCAAGCTGAACTGGAGCGTATGAAGTTGGCGGAATTAACGCCGGGCTCCGAAGAATGGGATGCCTGCATAGCCAGCATGGATGAAAATACCTTGCAGGTTGTTGAGAGGACTGCCGGCTATGCTGAGACGGCAACCACTGCTGAACAAGAGCAGTTTATCGATGCCCATGTTTCTGCCAGGGATACCTGGAAACAGGCTGTAAATGAGTATATTTCCCAACTTGAAAAGGGGACTCCTGAAGGGATGCAGGCTGCAGAGGCCATGGAAGAAAATCTGGCTGTCCTTTTTGAAAATGTAAGAACTCCTTTAGACGAGCTTACCAATGCTTCCCTGACCATGGCTGAAGAGACCAAGATGGAAGCAGCGGAGTCATATTCTTCAGCCCGGCGGAATTCCCTGATTGTACTTGCAGCCGGGATAGCAATCCTTCTTTTCCTGGGTTACAGCGTGTGGCGCAGTATTGTGAACCCCATAGGGGTGGCTTTGGCTTTCTCTGACCGGCTTGCCAAGGGTGATTTCACTGAAATACCCTCCAGCGATTCAGGGGACGAAATGGGTGAAATGCTGAATGCGCTGGGAAGGGGTATGCAGAGCATAAAATCGGTACTGTTAGAAGTGGCTGAAGCCTCGCAGCAGGTTGCTGCTTCATCCCAGGAGCTGAGCGCCAGCGCTGAGGAGACAACCGGGGCTACGGAGCAGGTTGCTTCCACCATTGAGGAACTGACGGCGGGAGCACAGAACCAGACACAGGATGTACAAAGAGTATCAGAGACAATTACCCAGATGGCTGAAAATATGCAGGCTGTTGCTGACAACATCCGTTCAGTAAATGAACTGGCGGAGAACACTAATAAAGCTTCTGAAAGCGGGAGCCAGTTTGTTGGAGAAGCCACCAAACAAATAGCCAGCATTAAGGATAAGACCGATGAAACTTCCGGTGTTATCAAGGACCTTGGACACAAGTCCAAGGAAATCGCCAAAATTGTGGATATGATCACCAGCATTGCCGACCAGACCAACCTGTTGGCCCTGAACGCTGCAATTGAGGCTGCCCGGGCAGGTGAACAGGGAAGGGGATTCGCCGTTGTTGCCGATGAAGTACGCAAGCTTGCAGAAGAGTCTTCCCATGCGGCGGAAGAGATTGCCGCTCTGATTAACGAAATTGGTACGGAAGCTGAAAAGGCTGTATCCACAATGCAGGAAAACACCGACCGGGTAGATATGGGAACAGAGGTAATTTCCAAAGTGGATAAGACTTTTTCGGAAATTGCCGGCCACATCAGTGAGCTCAGCGTTAAGGTCCAGGGAGTCTCAGAAATTGTTAACGACATAGCTGTAGGCAGCGGGGAAATTTCTTCAGCAATTCAGAACATTGCGGAAATCACCGAACAGTCCGCAGCAGGAATGGAGGAAACTGCCTCCTATACCCAGGAGCAGAACGCTTCCATGGAGGAAGTTGCCGGCTCTGCTGAAAAACTTGCTGCTCTCGCTCTGAACCTGCAGACCAGTATTGCCAAATTCAATCTAGGAAGTACAAATCCCGGCGAATAACATTATTTCCGATTTGACGGAGTAGGAGTAGACCGGAAAGAAACAACAGCGTCTTCGGTTCCGCGGGTTATACCCCGGAGGGAAGGCGCTTGTTTTTTTTTTGAGGTCCTGGGGACCGGTACTGAAGAAGGATGCAGGTTTGATACAGGGAAACAGTTTTCAGCGGTTTGGACTGTGTTGCCACAATTAAGGAAATATTATACTATGGTTTTGTGCATCGAAGGAGGGATAATATTGCCATCCACTGTATATTTTGCCTCCCTTAATGACGGGTGTTCCCCTGAGGAGCAGGCGGAGGGTACCAAAAAAGTTTTTGATGCCGCCGGAGCCCAAAAATGCATCTCCCCGGGGGATTTTGTAGCTATCAAAGTTCACGTTGGAGAAAAGAAGAATACTACTCACCTTGACCCGGCGGCTGCCCGTGCCGTTGTGGAAAAAGTCAAGGCCTGCAAGGGTCTGCCCTTTCTGACCGAGACTTCCACCCTGTATAAAGGTGAACGGGATAACGCTGTGAAGCATATCATTCATGCTTACAGGCACGGATTCGGTTTTGAACAGGTGGGCGCCCCTTTTATCATGGCGGACGGGCTGGCAGGAAATTCGGAAATAGAAGTCCCTATTGCCGGAGAACTCAATCATTCGGTGAAAATTGCCCGGGAAATCAGGGTTGCCGATGCTTTAATGATCGTCTCCCACCCTACAGGCCACATGTCTACTGCCCTGGGAGCCTGCCTGAAAAATCTGGGCATGGGCCTGGCCAGCCGTATGGGCAAAATGCGCCAGCACTCTTCAATGAAGCCCAGGGTCCTCCTGGAGAAGTGCCGGATATGCGGCAAATGCATTGAGTGGTGCCCGGAGGGGTCCATCTCCCGGAAAGAGGGTGCTGCCTACATAGACACTGAAAAGTGCATCGGCTGCGGTGAGTGCCTGGCAGTCTGCCGCTTTGGTGCCGTGGAATACAACTGGGGCCAGGACTCTGAGTTTTTACAGAAACAAATTGCGGAGCATGCCCTGGGTGTCATTACCGGCAGGGAGGAAAAGTGTTTCTTCATCAATGTTATGGTTAATATGACCAAGGACTGCGACTGCCAGGGTAAAAACCAGAAAAAGCTTATCCCTGACGTGGGCATCCTGGGGGCCTTTGACCCGGTAGCCATCGACAGGGCAACCCTGGATTTAACGGCAGAAAGAAACGGCAGGAACCTGGCGGAACTGTCATACAGGAGGCTGTCCAGCGATATCCAGCTGAGGCACGCGGAAAAAATCGGCCTGGGGACCATGGAGTACAAATTGAAGGAAGTTTAGAGGAGCACACGGGCCAGCTGAAATACAGCCGGCCCGGCATTTTCCCAGCAGTTGCGCATCCTGAACGAAGTAAAGCTTTTCCCAAACGGTGGCATGTCTTCCTGAGCGGCAGCTAAGGGTCCCGGCTTAAGATTTTTTTACGTCTACCGCAGGAGACGTTGCCGCAGGGACAGGAAAAGAATACAGTTATTGCCTGAGATTCTTAACACCTGCGCCGTTTAAGAATGAGATGCACTGTCATCATTAGCGGCAGCGAAAAGTTTTTCCTCCCAAATTTATTTTGTTTACCTGTCCTGTCTATTCAAAATAATCCGGAGACGCAGCAACTGAGGCTGCCAATCCGTTGTTATCCCCGCTGTGCGGTCTACTGTACATAATCCGGAGTCCCTCCTGGATGCGGCGTTTCCTGTTCTCCCCCCAGGGGTACTTCCTGTTCTCCTGTAAATGGAACTCCCGGTTGCCCCATCAAGGGATATTCCATTCGTGAATAGTCGGTCTGTACCAGGTCCGGGCCGTAAGCTTCCCGGAGTATGGCCTCCAGCTCGTGAACCAGGGGCATCCGGGGATTTGTGACCACCGTCTGGTCTTCATAGGCTTTATCTGCCAGCATCGGAAGTTTGTTCAGATACTCCTGCATATCCACACCGCACTGGGCTACAGTGTCGGGGATGTCAACCTCCCGCATCAGGTTGCGGATTGCCTCAATGAGGCTGGTCACTCCTTCCTCAGGGGTTGATGCCGGGAGCCCCAAATACCGGGCAATCTGTTGGTAGCGTTCCGGTGCCTGGTAGTGCTCATATTTCGGCCAGGGTGTAAACTTTGAGGGTACAGAAGCGTTATAGGCTATTACATGGGGAAGCAGGATTGCGTTTGCCCGCCCGTGAGGAATGTCAAATTCACCGCCCAGTTTGTGGGCCAGGGCGTGATTGACTCCCAGGAACGCATTGGTAAAAGCCATTCCGGCTATTGATGCGGCGTTGTGCATTTTTTCCCTGGCTTCTGCATCATTGGGATTATGGTATGCCCGGGGCAGGTACTGGAATACAAGCTCAATTGCCTTCAGGGCCAGTCCGTCGGTAAAGTCTGAGGCCATTACTGAAACGTAGGCTTCAATGGCATGGGTCAGGGCATCAATACCCGTGTCTGCCGTGAGTCCCTTCGGCATAGTCATTACCAGTTCAGGGTCAATAATGGCCACATCCGGTGTCAGTTCGTAGTCGGCCAGGGGGTACTTGATATCCCTGCCTTTATCGGTTATGACCGCAAAGGCGGATACTTCCGAACCGCTTCCGCTGGTGGTGGGGATGGCTACAAACCTGGTCTTCCGGTCCGCCTGGGGATATTTATAGGTGCGTTTGCGGATGTCCAGGAATTTAAGCTTCATGAATTCAAATTTTACGTCCGGGTGTTCGTAGAAAAGCCACATGCCTTTACCGGCATCCATAGCCGAGCCTCCCCCCAAGGCAATGATGGTGTCCGGCTTGAAATTTTCCATGATTTCCACCCCTTTCTGGACTGTGGTCAGGGATGGGTTGGGCTCCACTGCATCAAATACTTCTATGGTAACCCGGTTGCTTCTTTTCCCCAGGTAATACTCGACTTTTTTTACGTAGCCCAATTCGTTCAAAACCCGGTCCGTGACTATAAAAACCCGTTCCACCCGGGGCATTTTGGTCAGGTACCCCAGTGCACCCCGCTCAAAGTAGACCCGGGCAGGAACCTTAAACCACTGCATGTTCACCCTGCGCCTGGCAACTCTCTTGATGCTCACCAGGTCTATGGCAGTAATGTTTTCCGTGGTCGTATTGCGCCCGGCGTAACCGCACCCTAGAGTCAGGGAGGGGGTAAGGATATTGTACAAATCACCGATAGCCCCGTGGGAGGCCGGGGAATTGACTACTACCCGCCCTACTGGAATGTGGTTGGAGTAGTATTCCACGACCCGGTTGTTTTCCGTGTGAATAATGGCGGAGTGTCCCATTCCGCCGTATTCCACCATCTCCCTTGCCCGTTTCGTACCTTCCCGGTAGTCCTCGACTTCGTAGTAGGCCAGTATGGGGCTTAATTTTTCCCTGGAAAGAGGGAATTCAGGGCCAACGCCTTCCTGGTGGGCAATGAGAATCTTTGTGTTTTCCGGCACTTTAATCCCTGTCATGGCGGCAATGTCAAAGGCACTTCGTCCCACAATATCCGGGTTAAGAGTACACTTTTCCTCACACTGGGAAATCTGCTCCAGTTTCTTCGTTTCCTCCGGATTCAGGAAATAGCACCCCAGGTTGGATAGCATGCCGGTTACCTGGGGAGATATCTCCCGGTCCACGATCAATGCCTGCTCTGAGGCGCAGATCATTCCGTTGTCAAAGGTCTTGCTGATTAACAGGTCATGGACCGCCCTTTCAATTTTTGCTGACTTTTCGATGTAGCAGGGCACGTTTCCGGGACCTACACCCAGTGCCGGCCGTCCGGAACTGTAAGCTGACTTGACCATAGCTTCCCCCCCGGTAGCCAGGATGAGGGCTACCCCAGGGTGTTTGATAAGCTGTTTAACGGCTTCCTTAGAAGGCTTTTCAATCCACTGGATACAGTGCTCCGGTGCGCCTGCCT
>LFTO01000117.1 GCA_001513335.1 Clostridiales bacterium DTU086
GTGATTATGCTGGTATTTGTGGGCTTAATGGTAAACTTTGCCCAGTCCTCCGCCTTAAAGAGCGTCCTCTCCGGTCTCCGCCCGGTGGTTGTTGCCCTTATTCTGGGTGCGGCAATTATTATCGGTATGGAGTCGGCGGCAGGAATTTTTGGGCTGGTAATTGCCGCCGGCAGCATTGCAGCCTCCCTGCGTTTTAAGATTCACCCGATATTGATTATTGTGCTGTCAGGGTGCGTGGGGATGCTGGTGTATTAAAAGAACGATGGGTACCAGGGACTGCCGGTACCCCGGTACCCCCGTCATGCCGGACATTGGCAAAATCCTTTTACGGTGGTGTTAATACTTAAATGAGATGGGCCCATTCCTTTTGAAGCAATATGTTTGGAATTTGTTATCAAAGGAAGGAAGACAATTTTGGTGGCTCCCAAGGGGATTTTGGGAAAGGAGGACAAAAAAAAGCTGTACTTTTAGCTGATAAGGGAACTATATTATAGAATTGTAGTTGTACTTTAAGATAGTTATCGGTTCAGGGAAAAAAGAAGAGGGGGAAAGAATTTGTCTGGCTTTCTTGAATTGCTGGCGCCTTCTGCTACGGCGTTTGGCAAAGCGGAATTCATTTTTACGGTAGTTTTGGTGCTGGTCGCTGTCAAAGTTGCAGGGGACTTGAGTGTCCGTTTTGGCCAGCCTTCGGTTTTTGGCAAGCTCCTTGTGGGATTGGTCATTGGCCCCAGCTTTCTGGGTTGGATACAGGCTTCGTCTTTACTTACGGAACTGGCTGAGCTGGGCGTACTGCTGCTAATGTTTATTGCCGGTGTGGAAACAGATGTAAAGGAGTTTATGAAGAGTGCCGGGGGCGCAGCTTTAGCGGCTGTTCTCGGGGTTATTGTGCCGCTGGCAGCAGGTTTTGGGCTGGCAATGGTTTACGGCTATGACTGGGCGAGGTCGTTATTTGTGGGCACAATCCTGGTTGCCACCAGTGTGAGTATTTCAGTGCAGACCTTGCGTGAACTTGGCAGGCTGCAGACCCGGGAAGGGTTTACCATCCTTGGGGCGGCGGTTATTGATGATATTTTAGGTTTGATTGTCCTGAGCCTTGTCCTGGGCTTGGAACTGGGCCAGGGAGGGGGCGTACTGGGCATTGCCGTACTGATTTTCAAGGTACTCCTGTTCTTTGCAGCGGGGATACTCCTCGGCCGGACACTGGTTCCTGCCGTGCTTAGATTTGCCTCAAAAATGGGGGTCTCAGTCCCTGTTCTTACCGCTGGTATAGCATTTGCTCTCCTGTTTGCCATCGGGGCGGAACTGATGGGCCTTGCCGGTATCGTGGGAGCTTATCTGGCTGGTTTGATGATCAGCATGACACCTTTCCAGAACGATATATTTGAGGGAGTTGAGAATGTAGGCTATGCCTTTTTTATACCCTTTTTCTTTGTAAGTATCGGTGTGGCGGCAGACGTCCGGGGCCTTACCGGTGGCCTGGTGATTTTTACTCTGCTGGCACTGTTATTAGCCGTATTAACGAAAGTTATAGGCTGCGGGGCGGGGGCAAAGCTTTCCGGACTGAATTATCACGAGTCCCTTGCAGTAGGTGTAGGAATGGTTGCCCGGGGTGAGGTTGCCCTGATTGTAGCCAAGATTGGACTGGACAGCGGCTTGATTCCTGAAGATTTGTTTACTTCCATGGTTATTGTGGCTATTGCCACCACTGTGGTGACTCCGCCCCTGCTAAGGGCAGTGTTTAAAAGGTCTTGATTGTCATTTTGGAGGGCACAGCCTTTCCTCCACTTAAGGATGGCATCACCTTTTTCCCTATCATCCTGAGGAGACACAGTTTTTTCTCCTGTCATCCTGAGGAGGCGCAGCCGACGAAGGATCTTGGAGGCAGCAGAAATAAATATCGGCGTAAGATTCTTCGCTGGCGCTCAGAATGACATTCCGCCTTGCTCAGGGTATCACGCTGACACGTCAGTATTACGTGTTTCCCGTGTCTTTCGCCAACGACTTCTTAGTACAGGCACACATCTCTTGGCAAAGCGTAGGGAAAAACCGGGAGGCACGAGCAGCAGGACGTAAGTGCCGGTCCCAACTGAGGCAGATGCCGATTTTAGGGCGGCGAGTTCGTAAACTGAAATAGATAAATTGGAAGTGATGAAAATTAGTCGACGGTTGCATACAAAGTACTGGAAAGTGAACCCTTTTACACCCCAAAATAACATGAGGAGAGTATTGGAAGCTGCTGCAAACATTGCCGGAGGAGGCATCGTGGCTTTCCCTACGGAAACGGTATATGGTTTGGGCGGCAGTGCCCTGTGTCCGGAAGCTGTGGAGAAAATATTTTTGGCCAAAGGCCGTCCTGGGGACAACCCTCTTATTGTGCACATCGCTTACTTCTGGCAGGCACCATTCCTGGTGCGGGAAGTACCAATTAAAGCGAAAGTGCTGGCCCGCAGATTCTGGCCGGGTCCTCTTACTCTGGTTATGCCCAAGAGCCCGGCTGTGCCGGAGGCTGTGACTGCAGGGTTGGATACAGTTGCTGTAAGGATGCCTGACCATCCTGTTGCCAGGGAGCTGATCCGCCTGTCACGCTGTAGCATAGCGGCACCCAGTGCCAATATTTCCGGGAAACCCAGCCCCACAACTGCCCGGCACGTGCTCAGAGATCTTTATGGAAAAATAGACGGAGTCCTGGATGGAGGGCCTTGTGAGGTGGGAGTGGAATCAACGGTTGTAGACGTTACTTCCCGGGTTCCTGTACTTCTCAGACCGGGAGGTATTTCCAAAGAGCAATTGGAGGAAACAGTGGGAGAAATCCTTGTAGATCCCAACATAAAGGAGCCAAACGGAGATGTTCCTCCCCGTTCTCCGGGAATGAAATATACACATTATGCCCCTTCGGGGAAGGTCTTTCTCGTTGAGGGGGAACCTGAGAAAGCCGCAGCCTGGATCCGCCGGGAGTGCCTTGTGAACCGCGAAAAGGGCAGGAGAACCGCTGTACTCTGCTCCAGGGAAACGGCCCACTTTTATAACGGCTGCGTCGGGTCTAACGGATTTGTTGAAGTCCTGGGGAGCAAGTCAGAGCTGGAAAGTGTAGCCAGGCACCTTTACAGTGCTCTCAGGCGCTGTGACCTGGAAAACATAGAAAATATCTATTTGGAGACATATTCTGCCCAGGGAATTGGGCTGGCTGTTATGAACCGCATGTACAAGGCTTCAGGCAGCAATATAGTCAGGGTTTAACTAAATGTGTGAAGTTGTGTCTATCCTGCTTCCCGTATGAATAGTAATTGAAAAGAGTTTTTTGTTACGGGAGCTGGCAGGATGCTGGAAATTCTGGTAATGAGCTTTATTGCCGGTGCGTCAACTTTGATTGGCAGCGGTATCGTGATGGCGGGAGGCAGGCCGACCCAGCGTTCCCTGGGGCTGTTTTTGGGGGCTGCCGCCGGTATTATGACCGGAGTAGTCCTTTTTGATTTGCTTCCCTCCGCAATCACTTATGGTTCTGCTGCTTCTGCGCTGGTGGGAAGTGCTGCTGGTTTTTGTGTACTTTTCATACTTGACAATTTGTTCCGTGTTGTAATGCACTGCCTGGATGGCGTTAATTATAATAACGCCTGGCTGCGTCTGGGTATCCTAATTGCTATAGGAATTGCCCTTCATGACCTGCCTGAAGGGATTGCAATTGCGGCGGGTTATTCTGCAGAAACGGAATTGGGTATCATAATTGCCCTGGCTATTACTCTGCACAATATTCCCGAGGGCATGGCTTGTACGGCTCCACTGTGGATGGGGGGGGTGCGCCGTCGTCAAATTGTAATGATGATAATTGCTATCAGCTTTATTACTCCCTTGGGGGCACTTGCAGGGGTTTTGCTGGTTAACGTTTCTCCCGGCCTGCTCTCTTCCCTGTTGGCTTTCGCCGCCGGGGCAATGACCTACATTGTATCTATTGAACTTATTCCGGAAGCGGTCCGGTGCGGCTGGCTGTATTCCGGGGCAGGTGCTGCGGCAGGGCTGGCGGTAATCAAAGCCCTGAGTGGAATTTAGCCGGAAAACGCAACCTGCTTGTAAACTCCTATGAAAAGTTTTTTCCAATAATCCAGGTGCGAAAGGGAGGAAACCATATTGAGTTTGCCCGCCATAGCCCTGATAGC
>LFTO01000098.1 GCA_001513335.1 Clostridiales bacterium DTU086
ATCGTTGAGGTGGCTCTGAAAACATCAAAGGCGACCAATACCTTGCCCTTAACATCCGTATCCTTTATAGCACCTGCCGTAAAGACAATTTCCAGTTTCAATTCTCACCCTCCAAGCCTTTTGCCGTCTTCTCCCCTATTGATACAACTTCTCAGGGTATCCCCCCTCAAGCCCCGTCTCAGGGCTTCTACCGCAAGGACCTCACTGGCCTGTATATTTCCCAGATTCACATTAGGGCCAAAATTTAAAATCAGCTCATACTGCTGCTGCTTCAGGGGCGCCTCCCAGAGAATATCGTTATAATCTTCTATGACCTCTTTGAGAAACTCAAGTTCATCCCGCTTTATTTCTCCTTTCTGGTCATAGATCACAACCCCTTTCCCTGACTCCCGCCCTTCGATAATTACCTTGTAAGCCCCGTCTTCCAAGTCCTTGGCAATCAGCTCGCCAAAACGCATGAACTCCACATGGTCCCGTTCGTCCTTTTTCCCAACTTCAGAAAGCACTATCAGCCCCATATCCAGAGCTCTTTTTATAGCCTCTTCCCGTACATTGGGACTCATATTTATTGTCCCGTCAGAGACCTCTACTGCAGTATACCCCAATTCCTTAGTAATGCGCAGGTAGTCTTTTAGTTTTCCCTGCATCACCGCAATTTCCAAAAAAGTACCCCCGGGAAAAATGTGAACGTCATATTCCTTAACAAGTTCAATTTTCCTGCGCAGCAGGTGCGCCGAGTAAAGTGCCGAAGTACCAAAACCTAATTTAATAAAATCAATATATTCCGAGGCGAGATCCAGCAATTCCTCTGTTTCAGTATATCCCAGCCCTTTGTCAATAACCATTGTAAGACCTGTTTCCCGGGGCTTAATATTGCGGCCGGCCAGGGGAAACTCCAAAAAATCATAACAAGAATGCTTTTCGTCAGTCAAGTTTTTCACCTCTCATTTCAATATCCCGTTATATCAACATGAAATAGGACTGAACCCAAAAAAGATACTACTTATTTACGCCTATAAAAATTAAAATAACACCTATGCCAATAATTACCATTTTTACAGGTTCCACCCTTCCGGCAAGGCCGGCTAAACCTATAGTGGTAACGGTAAGGAGAATGATAGGTCCCACAAAAGCCAGCAGGGCATTAATCTTCATTGCATCTTCCACCCGGTTGAATTTTAGCATCAAAAGTGCAGCAGATAACTCAATCAGGCTGGAAATCATACGCACCGCTGCCATACCAAAAACAAATTTATCTTTGATAAACAGCAATTAACCAGCCTCCTTTCCCCTGCCTTAAGGCTCCACGAAGGATTCTACTAAATCTTTACGCCTGCAGGACCTGGGCTAGAATAACTTTTTCAACTGTTCATTGGCTTCTTTCCGGCCGAAATATTTTTCCACACCCCAGGAGACAATAGTTTAAAAAACAAGTGAGGATGACAGATGAAATCAAACCTGAAACTGCCCTTTGCAATCCTTGCTGCAGTACCCTTCATTATGGTTCTGGGAAACTCTATGCTGATTCCCATCCTGCCGGCCATGAAAAAGGCAATGGACATTAGTTTATTTCAAGCAGGCCTGATAATTACCGCCTTTTCCATACCCGCAGGACTGACCATTCCCCTGGCTGGTTTTGCTTCTGACCGTCTGGGGAGAAAAGTGATCATGGCCCCGGCTTTGATAATCTACGGGCTGGGAGGATTGATTGCCGGCACAGCAGCCCTTTTACTCCAGCAGCCTTACCCTGTGCTTCTTGGAGGCAGGATAGTACAGGGAATTGGAGCAGGCGGGACTTACCAGCTGGCCATGGCCTTAACAGGCGACATTTTTCAGAGCAAAGAACGAACAAAGGCATTGGGCCTTTTGGAAGCGGCAAATGGCTTCGGAAAGGTTGTCAGCCCCATAGCAGGAGCAGCCCTAGGGCTGATAATCTGGTTTGCTCCTTTTTTTGTTTACGGTGTCCTGGCAATTCCTATTGCCCTGGCAGTCTGGTTTATTGTTAAAGAACCGGAACAGTCTAAACAAAAGCAGTCCTGCAAGGAATATTGGAACCAGATGCAAAAAATATTTAAAGATAAAGGGGTACCCCTTGTCGCATCCTTTCTGGCCGGCATGGTAGTCCTCTTCGTACTGTTTGGTGTCCTCAGCTGGCTGTCGGACATACTTGAGCAGCAGTACGGCATCCAGGGTTTTTACACCGGACTGCTGATTGCTATCCCGGTGGGTACTATGGCCATCACCTCATACCTGTCCGGTTCTTACCTCCAAAAGCTCCAGGCGAAATATCTCAAACTGAGTATTATCCTCGGCCTTGTTCTTGTCACTGCCTCAATGGCCGTTGTCTCTTTGTTCGGAAACATTTATGTTCTCTTTATTGCCCTGGTACTTTTGGGAATCGGAACAGGAGCAGTCCTTCCCGCTGTAAATACGCTGATTACCAGTGCCGCAGCTGAAGAAGAGCGGGGCCTGGTCACCTGTATTTACGGGTCAACACGCTTCTTTGGGGTGGCAATCGGGTCCCCTGTTTTTGGAATGGTAACTGAAGTTGGGAAAACGGCCATGTTTTTAGGTGCTACAGCCCTGGTGGCCGCAATTGCTTTAATCGCCTTTTTCTATATTCAGGAAGAAAAAATGCTGCCGCCAAAACTGCTGCAGCAGAACTAGATAATAATACAGGTTCAATGACTAAAAAATCCCTGCAGAATCAAAAAGCCTGCAGGGAAAGTTGTGTATATTGGCTACTCCAAAAATTCACGGCGCATGGCTTCCGCCACTGCATGAGCCTGGCTGTTTACGCCCAGCTTTTCAAAAATTGACTGGACACGGCGCCTTACGGTCCGTTCGCTGATATATATTGTTGAAGCAATCTCAAAATAGGTCAGCCCATCTGCAATTAATTTCAGTACTTGGATTTCTTCATCATTTAGGAATACCTCTTCAGTGCGCTTCTTCCTTTCCTGGAGCCCCTTGGCAAGTTCGGTAGCTGCCTTTGGGTGCAGGTAATGACCACCCTGGTAAACAGTCTGAATAGCGTCGCGAATTTCCCGGTAGGACGCATTTTGAGGCAAAAATCCAACGCACCCCTCTGACAACGCTTCCTGGACTGAAGAAAAATCGTTCTGAGCGGATAAAACAATCACCTTGGTCCTCTTTAATCCTTTCATAAGTTCCTCACAAACGTTAAAACCGCTCATATCAGGGAGCAAATTATCAAGCAGTATTACATCTATGGGAAGCTCCCTGGCTTTAATAACGGCCTCCCTGACTGAGGCTGCCTCATATATCTCTAATTTATTATCAGCAGCCAAAAGTTTTCTAAGGCCCCTCCACTCGTTGTTCCGGTCCTCAACAAACACCACTCTGATTTTGTCCATTCTCTCCACCCCGATTAAACATAAAAGCTGCTTTCCAGCAGTCTATATTCGACAGGCCCAAATGCCTCTCCTGCAGTAATTGCAGCTTTTCAAGGCATAAAATTTACAGGAATTAACTCCATTAAAACAAAAAGGAAAGAGGCATATAATGGTGTACGGTAAAAGCGGTCCCCCCACCCACAACAGCACCCATGAAAACATCAAGGGGATAGTGAAACCCCAAATAGGTCCTGGAGAAACCCACCAATGTTGCAAGAGTAAGGAGAGGAAAACTTAAAAAAGGAAAATCAAGGGCAAACATGGTGGCCAGGGCATAACCTGCCGTTGTATGGCCAGAGGGAAAAGAACAGTCAAAAAGGGGTTTTCTAACCTGGATATTTCTGAAAATTAAATAAGGCCTCTGCCGTCCAACCTTTCTTTTTAAGACTTGTACCACTATTTGACTGGCAGAAAGAGCAATTAGTGCCTGTACCCCAGGCACCCGCAAATTTTTTATGTTAGATGTAATTAAAAAAATGCAGATAAAAGTCGTACAAAATGCCCCGCCTAAATGAGTAAGTTTCGACATAGCAGCATCTAAAAGGGCACATCTGCACCTTTGGTTAATTCTCTGGAACAACCAGGCATCACCGGCTGATATTAGAGAAAACAAATTCTTCATCATTAACCTCCTGAAAGGCTGCTTGATTTTATTTTACCATGGGGTCTTTACTTTACAAGAATTTTTTATTCTGCCAGGAAATAATCCCCAGAAAGAAAATATCAAAAATTCTAATATTCTCACCTTGTTTTACAAACCATATTATCAGAGGTTTATCCGGCAAATTTTGCAACAGACTTTTACTTAACAGAGTAATGGCTGCAGTACACCGGATGAACCTCTAAATTTTTTAATTCATTTAACGCCCAAAAGGTTAAAACGTATTTTTCCATAAAATACCACAATTATATTTTGAAATTGAATAATAATTTGCAGACTTCGGGGCATTCTAAAGGTGTCAGGGTTCACAGTGGTTGAGCCAAGACTGCTATCAGGTCCGTAATAGGGCTTGATAGTGGTCGGCCAAAGGTTGTTATCAGGTCTCAAGGAGGCTTGGTAACAGCCGGCGGGCAGACTGTCTGCGGTCTCGATCTGGCTTGACAGCAGTCCGAACGACTGCTGTTGGGTCATAAGGGACTGTAGGTGGTCGAGCTAAGGTCAGTTTGGGTGCCGCAGGTTATTTTATCTTTAGGTAAAGATGCTTCTTCAGGTTTTTACCTTCTGGTACCTTAACTGGAGGTTGAAAGTGGTCGAGAGGCTGCTTTCAGCTTCTAAGGTTCTCAAATTGGCCGAGCATAGGTTATTACGTGTTCCGTAATGGTCTGTTGTAGTCGAAAGATTGCAGCGGGCTATGCAGGGATACGTGATAGCTGAAGCGAAGATCACTGTGAGCTCTTTCTAATAGAAGCTGCCCTGTGGTTTTGGGGCAGCTTTCTATTTATACTTTGTAGAAGCCTGTTCCCGCTTTTCGGAGACCAATTTGCCCGTTAGAAGCATCCATTAAATCTTTTTCAAATTCCCAAGTGTCCTCCTCCGGTACCAGGACTGAAAAAACAACATACTCACCGTAGGAAATATCAGCAATTTTATACCTTTTTTGCAGGATAGGCTGGACTGCGCTTACCAGAGGGTAATCCACAGTTACAGCATAATTAACATGTAAAGCTTTTTCTACAATTCCGGCCTTTTCGATTCCCTCTCGGGCGGCCTGGCTGTACGCTCTAATCAGACCGCCGGCACCAAGCTTTATCCCCCCGAAATACCGGGTTACCACTACCAGTACATTAACCAGGTCGTTTTGCTTGATTACCTCAAGGACGGGGCGGCCTGCCGTACCACCGGGTTCACCGTCATCACTGCACCTTTGAACAGTTTTCGTTATCCCCACCTGCCAAGCAAAAACGTTATGGGTTGCATCTTTATGGGCTTCCCTTATCTCAGCCAGAAACTTTTCCGCCTCGGCTTCGCTGTCAACGGGGAATACCCGGGTGATAAAACGGGACTTCCTGATAACTAATTCTGTTTCAACCTTGCGGGATACAGATTTGTATGTTTTCAAACAATCTTCTCCTTTACGGCAAATTCTTTGATTGCTTCAAGGGCTGCATCTGTAATATCGGGATCAAACTGGGTCCCCCTCATTTCACCGATTATTTCTGCGGCCCGGGAAAAAGACCTTGCCTTTTGGTAAGGCCTGTCTGACGTAATGGCATCCAAACTGTCCGCAAGGGAAATTATTTGGGAATACAGGGGTATGTCACTGCCTTTTAATCCCCTTGGGTATCCTTTTCCGTCATACCTTTCATGATGCCCTCCCGCAGCTTCAGCAAGAAAAGACAGTGAAGTAACCGAATTAAGCAGTTCAATGGTATGTACCGGGTGCTGCTTGACGATATTGAATTCCGCTTCCGAGAGACGTCTGCGGGCATCAAGGATTCTCTTTGGAACTGCCACTTTGCCAAAATCATGCAGTAATGCAGCCTTATATAGGTTATCTTCAAACAAACTGCCAATATTTAATACGCGGCCAATATATAGGGAATATTCTCCTACCCGCCTGGAATGTCCCCCTGTATAGGCATGTTTGGCGTCAATAATGTCGGCAAAAATATTGATAAATATTTCTCCCCCCTGTTGGTCCGGGGAGCACTGATCTTCCTCTAACCGGATGCGGGATTCAATGTAATACCTCAAGTTATTATAGTCTACCATGGCTGCAACAAAAGGAATATCCCCCAATACCTCCAGAGCAGCTTCATATATATCAGGTCGGAAAAAGCTTTTGAGAGTCCTGAAAGAATCCACTATTTTTTTTATGTCCGGTTTCTTAATATGGCGGAGAGAAATATCAATCAGATCTGCCGCTAGGATAACCTGTCCCCCACCGGATATTTCCCTGCCCTTTTTTCCTGCAGGATAGCCTTTTCCGTCCCACCTCTCATGGTGGTCCTCAACATATAAGGCAATTCTCTCCATTCCAGGGAGCCGCTTTACAATAGCCGCACCCTTGAGGGGATGGGCAAGTATTTTGGGATC
This sequence comes from Clostridiales bacterium DTU086, assembly GCA_001513335.1. GTDB lineage: Bacteria > Bacillota > DTU086 > DTU086 > DTU086 > DTU086. The sequence continues at coordinate 6,454 of LFTO01000098.1, forward strand.
ATTCAAATAATCCCCGTTCATTATCCGGTGCACAATATGGTCTTCCATTCCCAATGCACCAATATCATGAAGGAGCCCCCCGTAAAAAAGCTCATCGGTTGGCATACCTAATACATTGCCGATACGATCAGCAAAAAGGGCCACTCTCCAACCGTGATACAATTTAATATTTTCTTCCATATCCATGACCATGGACAGGGTGGAAACCAATTCGGCAAAACATTTTTTGCTTAAAGGATAAACACTTGTCAACGCTGTACCCCCCCTTTGGCTCAACCGTTGGCCCCCAGGAATTCACCGTTCGCCTTTTCCCAGGTGACCATTTGCATTACCTTTCCCGCTTTCTGCCCTTAATTTTCACCCTCCTGCGGAAAGAAAGTCATTACAGCCGGCCGGGGATGTTATAATTTCCATACTACCTTCCCGTCATTACAAAAGAAGTACTCTCAATGTTTTACCCCGTTAGTCCCAACTTAATTTTATAGTTAAGGAGGGTTTTTCCACAGTCCACTCAGAAGTGGGCTGATTTTTTTGTAATCAAAGAACCAGCCCCCGGCTGGTTCTCTCGTAAAATACCCAGTATACTAAGAAGCTTTACCAGCCATTATGAGACTCTACCCTTGAAAAAAGAATAAAATCCCGGCCGCGCTTTCCCATAAAAAATGGAAACATTACCAATGCCAATGGAAGCACACTTCAATATCAAATCCAGTATTTCGGGTAACTGCGCCTTGGTGAAATATTGTTTGTAAATAATCCTATAATTACTAAAATAACTGCCCCAATGGCCACAGGTGCAATGATGAACATAGGTGACTGCTGAGTCCATACAGCTACCATACCCGTAGCCCCGGCCGGGGGGTGAGTGGTCTTTGTCAGCAGCATTAAGGCAATGCTGAGGGAACAGCCCAAAGCCGTTGACCACCATGTCAAACCAAACAGGGAGTAGACAATAACCCCTGTAGTGGCTGAAAGAATATGACCAAAAATAACGTTTCTGGGTTGAGCCAGGGGCACATCGGGAACCCCGTATATCAGAACCGCCGACGCACCGAAAGAGGCCACCATTAAAGGAACATCGTAAGTAAGAGTTAGAAAAGCCACAGTGGAAATTCCAAGGAACGCCCCCAGCCAGGAAATGAAAACATCAAAAGAGTGCAGACCCGGCAGGGGTTTATCCCTTCGCTTGCCTTTCATCTTTTGAAAATAACCCGGTAAATTGGATTCCCTTTCGGCACTTTGTGCCAATTGTTCCGTACTATTGCTCAATTTATTTTCACCTGCCTAATTTTAATTGATGTAAAAAAATATCAGTTAATTTATTTTGACAAACACAGACCTTATTCTACATTGGAGTACTGCATCCTCCCTCGGTAACAGAGTCGTTTACCCTGCCTCCCTCTCCAGAAATAAAAAAGCCTCCTTTCAAAGAGTATTTGTTTTCAAATCAGAGCAGGGTTATTTGTTGATTAGTATCAGTCCAACGATACAGAGCAGGGCACCCAGCACCTTATTCATACCGAAGCCTTCATGATAAAATATTATCCCTATAGGAATGAGCGCCAAAGCCAAAAAAATATTGGCTACCAGAGAACCTACGCTTATGTTCCAGCCTGCCCTGTAGGCCAACAGATAGCCTAATTCAAGTCCAACAATCGAAATACCCAATACTATACTGGTCCAATTTATTCCTTTAAAGGACTCCAAGAGTCCTTCCTTTGTTTCATAAAAATAAAAGGCAATAACTGTTATCACTGCCGCCGTCAAATATGTAATCAGCAGTGCCGAAAAAGGGTTGACCTTTCCCGGTGTCGATTTCTGGCATATGTTATACATTACATTTGATGCCACAATTAGAACAATGGGAAAAACATACTTAAACATAAGATTTACCTTCTTTCAGCAAGTCACAATCTCAGGCGGGATAGCAAAGAAAATCACACCGAAATGACCACCATGGCTCTAAATCTACCATATTGAAAAATGAGCGTCAAATCTGAGGTCTGCCTTTTTATTAGGAACATGTCCGGCTAACTTGAATTGGAAAAATGGATGCCGAAACCGGCTGTTAATTCCCTCAGCCTGACAGGGAAACAAAAAAGCCCGCGGATAATTCCCTCCGCTGGATTGGCATACTACCCTAAAAAGGGGTGTTGCCATAGTGGAAAAAATAAACTGGCGGGAATTCCATCCAGAGACTTTTAAGGAAGCCGGGGAAAAAGATATTCCCGTGCTCCTGAGCTTGTCCGCTTCCTGGTGCCACTGGTGCCATGTGATGGACCGCACCAGCTATTCTGATGACCAGATTGTTGACTACATCAATGACAATTTTATTCCGGTCAGGGTGGATACTGACGAACGTCCTGATGTGAACGAGAGATACAACATGGGCGGGTGGCCTACTACCGCCTTCCTGACACCGGATGGCTATTTAATGACCGGCGGAACATATATTCCCCCTGAACAGTTCAAACTGGTCCTCAGGGACATAAGAAATCTATACAAAGAACAGAAAACCGGCATCTTGGAGCATATCAACAGAATCAAGACAGCGAAGACTGATGACAGTAATGCCGAAGGCACCTTAAGTGAAGATATTTATAAAAACACTGTCTCCAAACTGAAGAGTGCCTATGACGACCAATACGGGGGATTTGGAGATGAGCCTAAATTTCCCATGACCGACACCCTGGAGCTGGCGGCACACCACTGGCTCAACAATTTTGACGACCGGTCCGGTGAAATTTTCACCAGGACCCTCCAAGCCATGGGCTCAGGGGGGATGTTTGACCGGGAAGAAGGTGGTTTTTTTCGCTATTCAACCACCAGGGACTGGAGCGTGCCCCACTTTGAAAAAATGCTTGAAGACAACAGCTCCCTGCTGAGACTGTTATGTATAGCCTATAAAGCCTCCGGTGAAGAACAGTATGCAGAGACTATACGCCGGGTCCTTGCGTGGCTGGGGAAAACCATGTATCAGCCGAACACAAAATGCTGGGCCGGCAGCCAGGACGCCGACGAACACTATTATTCCCTTTCCCTGGAAGAACGGAAAAATATCGAGCCTCCGAGTATTGACAAAAATATTTACACAAACTGGAACGCACAGCTGGCGGAAAGCTTGTTTTGGGTCGGGGCTTTATTTAAAGAAGATAACTGGAAGAAAAAAGCGCTGGGTACCCTGGAGAGTCTGGAAGAACTCTGTTACGGACGGGAGAAGGGTTATGCCCACTATTATGACGGGAAGGAAGCCAAAGTGTACGGCCTCCTTACAGACCAGCTTTCTATGGGCACAGCCCTTGCTGCAGCTTACCAGCATACCGGGGAGAGGGAATTCCTGGAGAAATCGGAACGGATTGCTCTCTGGTGTATAGAGAACCTTCGTTCCCCATCGGGAGGCTTTTTTGACTCCCCTACCGATCCCAAGGCTACGGGGGAAATGGCAAAGCCCCTGAAAGAACTTGACCAAAACGCAAAAACAGCCCTCTGGTTCCTGCTCCTCCACCATCTATCCGGAAGTGAAAAGTTCAAAGAAGAGGCAGAAAATACCCTCCGCTATTTCAGCGGAAATTACAAAAAGTACGGCCTGATGGCCTCTTCCTACGCCCTGGCAGTTTTCTGCCTGTTAAAACCGTGGATAAAGGTAGAAATAGCGGGTCCGCCCGGTTCAGAAGAATACCGGGAACTGCATCTTGAAGCGCTGACAATATTTGTGCCTAATAAAGTTGTGTCCCCCGGCACCGCCGGGGAAAAAGGGACTTCAAAAGCCTATATATGCAGGGGGAGCCAGTGCTACCAACCGGTATCTGACAGGCAGGAATTATCTGACCTGCTGCAAAGAGTAGCCTCAGAAAATTCAAACTCAAGGTAATTAAACAAACATTTTATCTTCCCTCAAACTAAAGGTTTGGGGGAATTTTTGTAGGAAAGCAGCATTTTTCGTCGAATTAATGGTCTTCTAAGGTTTCTTTAGAAAACTGGGAAGGCCTTTTACCCAGTATTTTGTAAGCCCAAAAATTTCAGACAAATATGAAGAGTACCTTACTTCCAAAAAAGGAGAGACGCTCCTCGTACTGATTTTTGCTTCCCTTTTTCCCAGACGATACTATTAATTTCCTGGTTGGCCTGACAAAAATAAAATTCAGCAGGTATTTAATAATAATGATATTGACTCGGCCCTGGGGTTTATTGGTGTCCTCTGTCCTGGGAGGGTCAAATTTTATCATGCCCTGGTGGGGTTGGTGCATCATAGCTGCATTTGCTGTCTGTATAGTAAAAAATACTAATCAAATAGACAACATTATTTCCAAAAGCCTTAGGGCAGTCTTACGGGAGAAGAGCAACAAATCCTAGCAGGCAGGACAATAAAGGTTTTTCAAATTCCGATCACTTCACCTCCTGAAAGCAATAATCCAACAAAAATTCTAAATGCCGGAGAGCCCGGTATTTACCCCTTTTCAAGAGAAAAAAGTATTTCAACTTGAGAATAACGGAGAAAATTAATGTATAACTTTGAGATTAACGTTAAAGAATATGGAAAGCCCAAGGTGCGTGCTCATCACCAAAATGAGGCACAAAACCCGACCATGATAGGTTAATCGTGGAATATGAAGGAGGTGAATCCAGCACGTGAAAGTACATGTCGATCCAGACCTCTGTATTTCATGCGGTTCCTGTGTGGATATTTGCCCCGATGTCTTTGATTGGAATGAGGACGGAATAGCCCAGGAGCAGGTAGACGAAGTTCCGGAAGACGTTGAAGACCTGGCGAAGGAAGCTGTTGAATCATGTCCCACTGATGCAATCATGGAATACTCCGGATCAAAACAGCGTGCCGCTCTGGCGATGAAAAAAGAATAGCCTCCTTTTAACTGCAGTAGAATATAAAAGCGTACCAGGTTTTCGGTACGCTTTTTTGAATGTAATCTTTTCAGGCAACCATATTCCCCTGAAGCAGGGTTAGTTTCCTCAAGGGCTCGGCAACCATTTCCGTTAATTGTGCAGGCGGAGAAAGGTTCTCCCGTAAAACCGCGGCATACAATACAAGTGCCACAACTTCCTGGTACCCTATTCCCGCCGCAGCAGCCATTTTTATTATAGAGCTCGCTGGCGCCAGGGATGGCGTACCATTAACGTCTATAACCCTGCAGATACCCTGGGAATCTTCCTTGACGTCAATCCGGATTATGTCCCGGGTCCCCAAAATATCAAATATTTTTCCTCCCAGATTCATCAGGCTGATACTCACGGGGTCCGCGGCTGGCAGAATTTCCAATTCGGAATCTACATGCATAAAGATCCCTTTGTCCGCAGCTGAGCGAACTCCCGCATCAGGAGAAAAACCGATAACAGGAAGGACATACCTTTCACCATTGCCCAATACGCCGATGGTATATTCCCTTCCGGGCAGATAAGTCTCCACCAGAACCGGCTGGTTCTCCAGCAGGGACTGTACCACCTTGATTCTTTCCACCAATTCTTCTCTGTTATTAACTACGGAAGACTCATCAATGCAAATACTGCTGCCCCCGCCTACCGGTTTTACAAAAAGGGGAAAACTGCCTTCTCCCATTGCATCAATTTGCTCTTCCAGGTTCAACGACCTATCCGGCGGTACCACAAAAAAGGAAGGTACATTAATACCGTAGGCATAGAGCCTCTCATAGGTGTAATTCTTGTTGCGGCAGAGCTTCATGACCTCAGGGGAAGAATGGGAGGAAGGGATTTTATACCTGTTCAAAATCTCCCGTATCATCATCGCCCCAGTACCGTCATACAAGGTATGGGGAAAGTCCAGGAAACCTTCGGCAATCACGAAGGCTGCATCCACATCCATTGCCCCAACAGTTTCTTCCAGCTGGGCGGGGCTGTGCAGATTCAGGGGACATATCTCACTCCCCGTTAACATAAGTGCCTCATAAACAGCCTCCACCGTGAGACAGCTGGCGCACTCCCCAAGAGCATAGTTTTGATACTTTTCCTCAATTGATACACTGTTGTACAAAAATAAAACCTTCATTCTTTCTCATTCCTCATCTCAATGATCTCAGTTGTGTGCAATCCAGGGTCAATGAATTTCAAGGAAAAGGCAAACAGGAAGTGTGGCTAAAAGAGGCTGGGCTGCAAAAACTGGTTTCCAAACAAGAATATTGTACCTGCGTTTTTTTCCCTCCGCAAAGGCACAAAACGCCCCTTTTGAAGGGTTTTTCTCCTCCGCTCTTTTCCGCACTGATTACTGCTTTTCGCCTATAATCCTGGCACTTTTTTGGACAAATATTTCAGACAGGAGCAAAAACCAACGGCTTTGGGAAGCGGGCATAAAACCAATTGTAATAACCAATAATAATCGCAGAAACTTTCAGAAGGAGGTGAGAATTATGGAACATGTCAGGGCTTTAATTATCAAATTACTGATGATCAGTGTTATTACCCTGGTTGTATTGAGTATGATCGGGGGAATTAGTCCGGCAAATGCTATCTACATCGCTCTAGTCATAACCATTGTTGCTTATGTGCTTGGGGATTTACTTATTCTCCCCGCCTATGGAAACGTTGCAGCCAGCGTTTCAGACGGCATTATCGCCTTTCTGATTACCTGGCTGACGCCTTTCGTGGTCACGGCGATTCCAATTTCTGTGGGTTCTGCACTGGCAGTCGGCGTTCTGGTGGGACTAAGTGAATGGTTCTTCCACAAATATGTAGCACGGACTGTCCTGGATGAAGGCAAGAAAGAAAGTTAAATTACTTATGTACAAAGGGCTTCCCAAAAAGGGGTTTAAGCCCTTTTTTTGTCCATGATATGCCTGCCTCCTAGGGGGAATATGCGAAAGCTCCCGTACAGCCTCATTCCAGTGGGTACCAGTCCCGAAAAAACCGCCCCTTTCTCCCCTCTCTCCCAGGCCCCCTGACCTCCATTAGAAACAATTTTTTTGAAATAGGGCCGGTTTTGGAACCAGGCCCAAATACCTTATTCCGAGGAAAGCAGCGGAAACGCCGATGCAACGAAGGGAATGGAAAAATACGACACCGCGGAGTGAGCCAAAATAACGGAGATTAAAAGCAACTTCAGTCATGAAATATTAATGGCTGCATAAATAATATCAGGGTCTTGAAATTATGGTTCTTATGTAATAATAATTACTATGTAAGAGTCATTCTTATTTGGAGGACCGTTCCATGTGTTTAGATAGTCTTATCCAACAGTTGACTAAAGAAGGGTTTAAGGTAACGCCTCAAAGGAAATTGCTTCTGGAAATCCTGCAGAAAAGCGAAGGGCACTTGAGTGCCGAAGACATTTTTGAGGAAATTCGGGCTTCACAGCCCAATGTATCATTTGGAACAGTCTACAGAAACCTGGGTATTCTATGCGGTTTAGGCGTAGTAACACAGCTTGATTTCAAGGACGGCCGCTCCCGGTTTGAAATTTCATCAGGGCACCACCATCACCTGGTCTGTCTCGACTGCGGCAATGCGATTGATGTCCCCATGTGCCCATTCAGCAAAACTATCAGTGATACAGCAATTGCAAATAATTTTTTTATCAAACACCACAACTTTGAAGTCTACGGCTATTGTGGGGAGTGCAGGGAAAAAGAGGAGGAAACAAAAGAGGAAGCAAGGGGAAAACATCAGGAGGTATAAGAATGAAAAGGGCTCTCTTTATCTTACTGTTACTCTGTGCCGTTCTCTTTTCCGGCTGCAGCAGCCAGTCCCAACAGGGTGCAGAAAAAAAGGTTTATGCCAGCACCTACCCTGTATACTACTTGACCGGCAGGATTGCTGAAAACGGTATTGAAGTTGCAGCGGTGGTTCCCTCTTCCGCAGACCCCCATAACTGGGAGCCCAGCCCCCGGCAGATGGCAGAACTTGAGTCCTGTAAACTCTTTATTTATAACGGTGCCGGGTTAGAGCCCTGGGCCGACAAAGTAAGCAGCCTTGCAGGTGACAATGACACTGCTGTATTGGAGCTGGCCTCTGTTTTCCAGGGGCAGCTGATAGACGGTTCCGGGGAAAAAACTGGTTCCCCCGGGGAGCGGCACCCGGAAGACCACAATCACGAGTGGGACCCCCACTTTTGGTTAGACCCTGTTATGGCAAAGGAAATGGCTGTAGCTATCCGGGAAGCATTGATACAGGTTGACCCGGACAATAAAGAACTATACGTGGAAAACTGCGCCGCCCTGGAGCAGGACCTGGATAAATTACATGAAGAGTACACCAGCACCCTCTCCCGATGCAGGAAAAAGGAATTTGTGGTCACACACCAAGCTTTCGGTTATCTGGCAAAGAGATACGGATTAGAACAGATATCCGTGATGGGGATTTCCTCCGAAAGCGAACCCAGCCCCTCCAGGCTGGCAGAGCTGACAAAACTCTTAAAGGAAAGTAATATCCGCTGTATATTTACAGAACCTTTTACCGGGGAAAAAGTTGCCCAAACACTTGCCGCTGAAACAGGGGGAGAAGTTTTAGAACTGAACCCCATCGGGGGACTTACCGAAACCCAGATGGAGTCCGGTGAAGATTACCTGTCGATAATGCGGAAAAACCTGGAACAGCTAAAGGTGGCCCTGGAGTATGAATAAAAACCCCGTAGTGGAACTTCGCAATGTTACATTCGCTTATGACCGGAAAATCATTTTGGATGAAGCAAATTTGAAAGTATATCCTTCAGATTTTTTCAGTATTGTAGGCCCCAATGGTTCAGGCAAGAGCACCCTGATAAAAATCATGCTGGGGCTCTTAAAACCCCAGAAAGGGGAAGCACTCCTTTTTGGGCAGGATACAAACTGTTTCAACCAGTGGCACAGGCTGGGCTACCTGTCTCAAAAGGCTACCGCCTTTAACCCCACATTTCCGGGTACAGTCAGGGAAATTGTAGGTATTCATGCAGGCATAAAAAACGGCCTGACCAGGAGGATGACCGGTCAGGACTGGGAAAAGGTAGATGCAGCCATTGAAAGGGTTGGCCTCTCACATCAGAGGAACTCTCTTGTAGGCAAGCTGTCCGGAGGGCAGCAGCAGCGCGTATTCCTGGCTCGCATACTTGTAAATCAACCGGAAATCCTGCTGCTGGACGAACCCCTGGTGGGCATCGATGCAGAAGCCCAGGAGTCCCTGCAGCACCTCCTGGAGGACCTACACAACAGCCAGAAATTAACCATTATCATGGTAACCCATGACATAGCCTATGCTTCCCAAACAGCAACAAGGCTGGTGTGCATTCACCACCAAAGGATATTTGAACACAACCCTCTCGATTATTCCAAGTCTGCATTACAAGAGAGAGGCCTAACCCAGCTGTACCACTTCCACTAGGCAGGAGATTGAAAAATGGACATTTTTCAATACGAATTTATGCAAAGAGCACTGGCAGCCGGTATAGTTATTGGCATTATCTGTCCCCTGGCAGGTATTTTCCTTGTCCTGCGCAGGCTTTCACTGTTAGGAGATGCTCTTTCCCATATTTCCCTGACCGGTGTTGCCGCCGGTCTGGTATGCAGTATAAATGCCACTCTTTCCGCCCTTGTCTTCGCCCTTGCAGGTTCCCTGGGAATAGAATACCTTCGCCGGCACTATACACAATATGCTGAACTGGCTATCGCTCTGGCCATGTCCGGAGGTATGGGCCTGGCAGTGGTGTTAATAAGCCTTGGTAAGGGCAATACTGCCACAGTGTTAAGTTTCCTTTTTGGCAGCATTGTTGCTGTTACCCCTGTTGACCTGTATATTATTTTTGCAGTTGGGCTCCTGGTTTGTGTTTCAGTTATGCTCCTTTACCGGCCCCTCTTCTATATATCTTTTGATGAAGAAGGGGCCAAGCTTGCAGGCATTCCCATAAACAAGGTAAACGTCTACTTCATGCTGCTGACAGCAGTTACCATTGCCGTTTCCATGCGTATCGTGGGAGCGCTGCTGGTTTCCTCACTGATGACCATCCCTGCTGCCATCAGCCTGCAGCTGGCCAACAGCTTCAAGGCTGCAGTTTCCATTTCAGTGGCAGCCGGATTAATAAGCGTTATAGCCGGGCTTATCCTTTCTTTTTACCTGTCCCTGGCTCCCGGTGGGACAATAATCCTGTTTTCCCTGTTGCTGCTTTTTCTCACAATTGGCTGTAAAAAAGCAACACGTTCTTTTACCCTGCAGGGGCCCTCTGCAGGGGCGACAGGCTGAAATAATAAGTTGAACTAGATTGGTCTATCCGTATACCTGAAATCCAGGGGTTTGAAACCAGGTACACTCATTCTCCCGGCTAATTCCGGCGCCGGAATTGCTGCAGTAGGAACATTTACCAGGTATGGCTTGCCGCTGGCAAATGCCTCCTCAAGAACAGGCTCCAACTCCCTGGCACTCCCTACAGGGGCGGCATCTACCCCCATTGCCACAGCGGCGGCGGCAAAGTCAATCTGGGAAAAGCCTACGCCGGCAGGTGTAAAACCGCCAATTATCTGTTTGTATCCTTCCAGGGCCCAGGACCCGTTTGAAGCAACAACAACTACAACGGGCAGTTTATACTGGGCGGCAGTGGCCAATTCACCTAGCAGCTCACCCATTCCCCCATCTTCGCAGATTGCAATTACAGGCCTGTCCGGGACAGCAGCCTTTGTGCCTAACGCTGCAGGAAGGCCAAAACCCATTGCCCGCCACATGCCTGAAAGGATAACATCCTGGTATGCGGCACGAAAATGGGAGGTAAACCACAGTGTTATGTCACCGGTATCAACAGTTACAACTGCGTTTTCCGGAACTATCCTTTCCAAAGCCAGCATCAGTCTTGCAGGGTGTACAGGAAACATCTCCTCCTGGGACAGGGCTTCTATAGAGCTGTCCCGCTCCCTTTTCGCCATCCGGACTTCATCAACCCACTGGTAATTAATGTTGTCCCGGGACCCCCCGGTAAGCAGGGGAAGGACTTCCCGGGTGTCACCCAGGATACCAACCGTCACGTTTTTCCCGGCACCAAGGTTCCTGGGGTTAATGTCCACTTGAATCACTTTAATATCTTCCGGCATAAACTCCTCCGGCCACCAGGTGGAGCCCAGGATCAAAATAAGGTCAGCAGCCTGAACTATCTTTCGTGCCGGTTCATTTCCCGCTTCACCGAGAACCCCCACAACCAGGGGGTGCCATTCCGAAACCGCCCCCTTAGCCACAGAGGAAACAATAATACCGGACCCAATCTTCTCAGCCAGGGCGGTAACAGCATCCCCCAGGCCTCTCATACCATACCCGGCCAGAATTACCGGCCTCTCTGCAGAGTCCAGGAGCTTTACCGCCTCAGCAATTTCCTGATAATCCGGCTTGGGGACCGGGTACTTAAATACGGGAGGAGGAATAATTGCCCCTTTATACTCCATTGACTGGACATCCTTGGGAATTGCCAAGTGAACGGCTTTACTGCCGGCAACGGCTTCCTTGTAAGCCCGTTCCAATAACTGGCCGGTCATTTCCGGCACCAGAACAGTAGCTGAAAAAATTGTGGCTTCTTTGAAAATATCATTTTGGTCACTGCTCTGGATGTAACTCGTAAACATCTTCCTGCGTTCCACCTGTCCCGTTAATGCAATAACCGGAACTCCGTCGTTGGTGGCATCAAATAGTCCGTTAAGGAGATTCACCGCACCCGGTCCCCCGTCAGCCAGGCAAAGGGCAGGCTTACCGGATATTTTGGAACAGGCGGAAGCCATATAGCCTGCCGCAGTCTCATTCCGTACTATGTAAAAGTCAACTGACTGTTCCTGTGCCAGGGCATCTACCAAAGGGAAAAAACTGTCACCGGGAAGACCGAAAGCGGTGTGAACTCCCCATTCCCCCAACTGTCTGATTATATACTGAGCCACTGTCTGAACCATTTTTCACGCTCCCCTTGAATCTGTTCTACTTTATATACTGTCAAATCAATGGGAGAATAATGTAAGGAATGGCAAAAAATCTGTTTAGGAAAAATTGCTGTGAACCTCCTCCATATATATAAGGTGGGGGCTTCAAAGAGCAATCTATACTAACCGTGAACGAATTTCCCATTGGAAATAATCAGTTTTGGTATAGCTTTTCTTTGACAACTTTTGCCCGGTTCAGGCGTTGCTTGCAAAAAAAAACAGGCTCTAAAATTGCCTGTCTGCAGCAGTTAAAATTTCCAGTGTAAAAGTGTTGCATTACCCATTTTTTCACTGTAGGGAATAAATCTGAACATCGTAAGTTTCAAGTTTGTTTTCGATACGATCCAGGGCTGAAAGTACCCGTTCATTTACTTCTTCCTGTGTTTTCTGAAAGTCAAACAAGGCTTTTGCACCATGTTGGTTTTCAAGTCTGGCGATATCTGCCTTGTCAGCCTTTTGGTCCAGCCTTTCATTAACTTCCTTAAAGCCTTTCTGCATTTCTATGTACAGCTTTTCTACTAACCCGTAAAGCTTGTCTTCCATAGAAGCCTCCATTTCAAATTTTGGCTGGTTAAGGTTNNCAGTCCAATCCACCACAAAAACAATCTAAAGATAATTAAAATCCATCCCCTGGCAGATGTCCATTGTTTCCAAATACTTCTCTATTGTCTGTACCACCTGGCGGTAGTCCAGGCCCCAGTTGCAAAAAAGGACTCTTCCTTTAGGGCCCTTTGCCGCAAGCCTTTGAATAACTGTTTCCGGCCGCAGGTAACGGATGAATGCCCCTACCCTTTCAATATACTCATCCAGAGAGCATACCTGGATTTCCCCGGCAGTATACATCTCTGCAAGCTTTGTCCCCTCAACAACATATAGGGAATGAAGTTTGACATAATCAACATGAAAGGCAGAAAGGAACTTGGCTCCTTCAATTACATCTTCAATATCGTCCCAGGGAAGGTTGAGAATCATATGTACACAAACTTCAAACTCACGGGCTTTGACCCTGTCAACAGCATCCACAAATTCGGCCAGTGTATGACCCCGGTTAATTTTTTTCAAGGTGCGGTAATTTACTGTCTGCAGACCCAGTTCCACATTGATATCCACACCCTGCTCACGGCTTATCTCCTCCAGGGCATCCAAATACCCCTCCGTAACACAGTCCGGGCGGGTTGACACACTGATTCCAACAATGTCCTCTCCACAGGCAGCCAAAAGGTTTCGCCGGAACTGTTCAACGGGTAAATATGTATTGGAATAGGATTGGAAATAGCCGATAAACTTTTCTGCACCAAAACGCCGGCGGTAAAATTCTTTATTCCTGGCAACCTGCTGGGCCACACTTAGAGCAGGGGGCAGGGCATCAAACCCCGCCCCTTCCTCATCACAAAAAACACACCCGCCCTTTCCTTTGAAGCCGTCCCTGTTGGGGCAGGTTCCCGGGAGGTTAATGGGAAGTTTATATACCTTCACACCGAATTTATTTTTCAGGTGCTCAGAATACCTCCTGTACTTTGAGACGCAATCGGACATTTGATGCTTCCTCCCAGCTGTTTTCCCTGTGTAAATTTTGGCGCAAAGGAACAAATTCACCCTTCAGACAGACTGGCGGCAACTAGTGAGTGGCACCAAACAACTCCTGGCAAGACCGCAGGTCAAACCGGAAGGTACAGGCACACCTGGGCCAACCGTAATTTGGAGAATCGTTCCGCCCTCCGGCTCCTGCCAAATCCTTTTTACTTTCGCAGTCTGCCCAGGCTTTCTGTGATCTCTTTCAAAGCGTCCTGGTGCCCAATAGCCACCAGGATATCTTTTTCTTCCACCACTGTATCGCCGCCCGGCCCCACAATTACCTCCTGGCCCTTTTTTACAGCCATAACGCTGATGCCCCTCTTGGACCGCAATGCAAGCTCACTGAGAGTTTTTCCGCTAAAGCTTGAGGGTGCCTCAAACTCGATTATGGAGTGCTCCGGTGAAAGTTCTATATAGTCAAGCAAATTTGAGGAAGTTAAAGCCCTGGCAACACGTTCTCCCATATCCCATTCAGGATAGATAATCCTGTCTACACCGATTTTTTCCAAAACTTCACCGTGGAGCCGGTTCTGGGCTTTGGCCACGATATTTTCCACGCCCAAGTCCTTAAGCTTCATGGCTACCATTATGCTGGCTTCAATATTTTGAGCTATGGCAATAATCACGGCATCATAACTGGCGATATCTATATCCTCCAGAAATTCTTCATTCATTGCATCGGCGCACATTGCTTCCGTAACATGGTCCGCAATTTTCTCCACTTGATCTTCATACCTGTCCACTACCATTACCTGGTGGCCCATAGAAGCCAGAGAAAGAGCAACACTCTGCCCAAATCTCCCCAGTCCGATCACTGCATACTGCTTCAAAACATTCTCCTCCTCAGGTCATATAGTTCTAAACAGCAGACACACCCGCTCAAACTAAGTTGAGGGTCCGGCAAATACCAATTTCTCCGGCACGCTGATTATTTTTCTTCTTTTCCGCATCTTTTTATCTCCGGAACAGACTTTTTGTGGTTCCTGGTCATATATGGTTTAACTGAGCCTGATGTCTTCCTTGGGATAATCGTATAGCCTTTTCCCTTTCTTGGCTACAGCATAAGCCAGTGTTAGGGGACCCAGCCTTCCTGTATACATGGTAAATATTAAAGTAAGCTTTCCAATGGGAGTCAAGTCAGGGGTTATCCCGGTACTGAACCCCACAGTTGCCGCAGCTGACACAACTTCAAACAAAGCCCTCATAAAGAGAGTATCTTCCGAGACAGTCAGCACCAAAGTGGCAGCAGCAATCAAAACTATATAAAGGACTAGAATGGTATCTGCCCTGACAACAGTATCACTGTCTATTGTCCGCTTAAACATAACCGGTTGCTTCCTGCCCCGGATGTCAGCCCACCTGGCAGACATAATTACTGCAATTGTGGTGGTCTTGATACCACCGGCGGTAGAACCCGGCGAAGCGCCGATGGCCATCAGAATAATAAACAGGAAAAGGCTCGCTTGTGACAGATTCGCAGTATCCAGGGTTGAAAAACCGGCTGTTCTTGGGACAACGGAATAGAACATGGCATTAAACAGCTTATCCTTCAAGTTTAATCCTCCGAAGGTAGAAGGGTTACCAGATTCCAATAAAAGCATGCCGAAAAATCCTACAGCCAATAAAATAAAGGTGACAGTCAATACAATCCTTGTGTTAATAGAAAGCCTACCCTTCTTACGAAAACGGAGAAGTTCCCCGATAACTGGATAGCCAATACTTCCAAAAAACACCAAAAGGGTAATCACTGCGAGAATAAAGGGGGCTGTCGTATACTGTGCCAGGCTCTGGAAGTCCCCCATCAAATCAAGGCCGCAATTGTTAAAAGCTGATACGGAGTGAAAAAGCCCAAGATAAAAAGCCCGCGGCCCGAACTGTCCCAGCCAGGCAACTGAAAGAAGAAGAGCACCTGTAAGTTCAATAACCAGTGTAAGCCGGACAATACGCAAAATAACACCGGCAACATCTTTAGCTGCGGAGGGGCCAAGGGATTCCTTGATTACCATCCTGTCCTTGACGGTGATTCTCCGCCCAAAGAGCAAAGAGGTTACCACAGCGGCTGTCATAAAACCCAGCCCCCCAAACTGGATCAAAAGCATTACCACAATCTGTCCAAAGGTGCTGTATGTATTAGCAGTATCCACTACAGCTAAGCCTGTCACGCACACTGCCGAGGTAGCGGTAAATAAAGCATCGAGAAATCCCACTTTCACCCCGGGATTCCAGGAAACCGGCAGGCTGAGAAGAAGGGTGCCGATTATTATAAGCCCTAAAAAACCTAGAGCCAGAAATTGTGGGGGTTTTATATTTCTTGCAAATTTTCTTTTTTCCTGCTTTTTTTTATTATCAATTGGATTATTACCGTCCATTTTAATTAATACTATCCTCCCCACAACAATGTACACCTAACCACCGGATGAAACAACATATAAAACAAATACATTGTGCAAAAATATAACACCCAAAAAAAATAAATTTGCTCTCTTTTCCAAAATATATCAGTGTCTAAATATTCGCATAATTTGCTATTTTTGCTCAATTTATTTTTATTTTCGCTGTTTTGCTCAAACCCTTGTCTCCCTTGACGTTACAGACATGGTTATTTATTATGGATAGTGGTTAGATTTGAGCTTGTAATAGCATAATAAGATACGGTATATAAATAAAATAGCGTGTTTTTTGGTATACTTTTTCATTTGACACAAATTATCCGGTTTTTCAAAAATTTCCGGGTTGTATTTATATTATGTTTTAAAGTATTTTTGTTTTGTCACTTATTTTTATTTTTTTATTTCTTCCAAGGAGGTGACTTCTGTTTTTAGAGCTTAACCGTTTCAAAGAATAGATTTATAAAATCTCAAAGAGCAAGTATATTGACGAGAGGGGGATTATGTTGGCACTTGATGTTATAATTCTTCTAGCCAGTTTGGCCGTTATTCTTGCCGGGGCAGAAGTCTTTACCAACGGTGTTGAGTGGCTGGGCAAACTGCTGCGCCTTGGCGAAGGAGCCGTTGGAAGCCTGTTGGCTGCTGTAGGTACCGCCATGCCGGAGACACTGGTACCTATCGTTGCAATTCTGGGGGGAGGAGACGCTGCCTCTGAAATCGGAATTGGTGCAATTCTCGGGGCACCTTTCATGCTGAGTACCCTGGCCATGCTGTTGGTTGCTGTTACCGCGTTAATTAAGAAACATCATAACCGGCCCAATTATCCTGAACTTAATATTAATACTGAGATTCTCAGCCGTGACCTGCAGTTTTTCCTAATTGTTTATTCAGTTGCTGTTTTAGCTTCTTTCCTGCCCAACCATGCCCTTAAGGTTGGTGCTTCCGGTTTCCTGATTGCTGCTTATGGCTACTACGCTTACCAGACAATTAAGAGGGACTCCGGAGCTGCTGTTGAGGAAGACGAAGAACTCCATCCGCTCTACTTACAGAGAATTTTCGGGGGCAAAAAGGCTGAATCGGAGGTTGCCGCAGCAGCCGAAGAAAGCCACCATTCCGAGCCTAATGTAATGTTGGTTCTTCTCCAAATCGCAATTGCGTTAGGGTTGATTATTTCCGGTGCACACTTATTTGTCGGCGCAATCACAGAAATCTCCTATGCTTTGGGCATACCGGCACTTATCCTTTCCCTTATTATTGCTCCCGTTGCTACTGAGCTGCCGGAAAAATGCAACAGCATTATATGGACCTCCAGAGGCAAGGATACCCTGGCAATGGGCAATATCACCGGGGCTATGGTTTTCCAGAGTTCCGTTGTTCCTACAGTCGGTATTCTACTGACTCCCTGGATATTGAATATGACTGCTCTCGTCAGCGTAATCCTGGCAATCGGCTCCGCAGGTATGATTTATACTCAGATCAAACTGCGCGGTCACCTGACTCCGTATATTCTCCTCATTGGGGGCTGTTTTTACCTGGTATTCTTGGCTTTGGTTATACTTGGTTTCCTGGGATAAAACCGGGAACGTTGCAGGCAAGACAAAAATCCTTGTGTGCAAGACTGCACGCAAGGATTTTTTCATACAAGAACTGTTTCCTACCGGAGTACACCATAGAAGGTGTATTACATCATAGAAGGGTTATGATAATGGCCTCCGAACATCTCGACAATAAAAATTATTGAGGATTGGTGAACAAGTCGTATGATTGATTTCACAACAATAATGTTTTAATATTATGACAAA
>LFTO01000135.1:0-6090 GCA_001513335.1 Clostridiales bacterium DTU086
CCTTCAGAAACTTTCAGGGCACTTAAAGTACCGTTACTGGTAACCTGCCCCTCTACACCTTCCAGTTCCCATTCAAGAAGCTGGGGCAGTACCGCCCTCTTGGTACCGTTTTTAAAGGTTATTGTCGGTTTAAGAGTTACAGACTCACCGGGGAAGAGTTGGATATGACTCTTATCCAGCTCAAGTTTGGCAATGTCGTCTTCACCGACCACATGAACGGTAACCGACTTTCTTATGCCTTCTATATTGCAGGTAAGGTAATAGTCCCCCGGTGAATCAAACTTTAGACTTGAAACGCCTTTGTCCTTTGTTATATCAACACCGTCAGTTCTATCCCAGTCAATATCCATACCGCTGATGCTGACAGGGTTGAAGTACTCATCATAAGCAGAAGCAATCTTTACCGTTACCGTCTCCCCTGCCAAGATTGTTGTAGCAGAAACGGCAATTTCAACGTTTTTAAGTTTGCCCTTGGGAGCCGTGGTAAACACCCCTAACCCGTTGGGAACGGCCCTCTCTGAACCGTAAGCAGGTTTTATTGCCTCCTTAAGTTCGAAGGTACCCAGTTTCCGGGCAACCATAGTAGTTGAACCGCCCCCGTCAAGGTTAACTGCATCGGATACCCCTATAAACTGCAGGAAACCCGCCAGCTGATCCAAAGTCATCCCGGAACTGGAACTGCTTTTTTCTACAGTAACCATATACATAAACCGTTTGTCACTTGAATAGCCCACAGCGGTACGGGCCAGGTTCCCCTTGATTTCGTAACTGATGGGGGTCTTCTGGCCGTCCTTCAACAGGAGTGTGGAACCATCTACTGCTGAAAACAGGTCCCTGATAGGATAAAGCATCATATTCACCTTCAGTGTATCCCCCACACGAATATGCTGGTTTACCCAGACCTCGGCAGCACCGTGGGCAAGCAGCAGATAGGTATCGTCAGGAATCTGCTGTACGGTCTGGTTCCTGAGGATATCCGTTACAACACCGTTTTTCACTACAACCACAGTATAGGGGGCCCCCAGGGAGTCTCCCACCCAGTTCTTTACATTCCACCTGCTGGTATACATATGCAGCCGGTCATAATGGCTCTTTCCGGTAAATCCACCGTAACCCACGTTGTACTGGGTCTTGTTAACACCAAAGAGCTGGAAGGAGGCACCGTCAGCAGCAATTACCTGGGCATTGAAGTCCATCCGCCCGATAAAAGGCTCATTCGAAGTATCAATCTGAAAAGCATTCTTCGCCCCGATATATCCGGGAGAAGTGACCATTTCCCCGCTTTGAACGGTTACACCAAAGGGAGCACCTTCCGCATTCAGGGTAAAGAAATCCCCGTTAATGGCAGCTACAGCTCCCGCCTCCTTGGCCATATTCATTACACTCTGCTTGTTCCCTGTTTTTCCGTCTTTACCTATAAGTGCATCAACCTTAATATAAGGGTCCTTAAGGTCCACTTCAATTACGGAAACCCTGGCAGTGCCCGCGCTTGTAGGATAGGTCCACTGCTCAAGTTTTACCCCCCTGGTAATCATTTCCGTAGACACTAAAGCAGCCCCTCCGGCGGCCAATGCAGCCATCGGCAAAAAAACCGACAGTACAACCGCTGCAGCTGCTGCCAGCCGAAAGAATCTCTTCATTCTTCTCCACCTCTCCGTATTCTTCTTTTACCTCAGCCTTTTATTCTGGAAAAACCTCACCATAACTGCGAAGGGTAAGGCCCCATTTGTTCAGAACCACTACATATTTTTCCATGGGGTCCAGTTCATAGGTTTTCCCTAAATAAGTGATACTGTCCGCTCCCTTTATCCAGTGATAAGTCCCGCAGGCGAAATAAGCAGGGTTCCCCCTGTCCGACATCTTGACCTCCAGGGGATACACGAAGAAGAAATCGCCCTTGCGGCTGCTTTGTGTATCAAAGTTTTCCAGCACCGTATCCACATGGAGGTGGGATTCAAACTGCGGGTCAGCAACAGTGTCCAAGTAGTCGCCCTTCTTCTTCAGCAGACTTTCTACAGCAGCATCCCTCACCTCCATATAATTCAAAATACTGTTGGCAACAAAAAGGTCCACATAGGTGATATTAACGTAATCTTCAGCGTAATACTGTCCCTGAGGGCTTAGGGCGTAATACAAATCCCCGTTGGGCGTTACCCACCTGTCAGCACTGTTGTTAACAAACAGGCGCATTTCATCTGCCAGTGCCCTGGCCTCGTTATCCCCCAGTTCGTTATACAGGGTATACAGGTAATTCATCTCATAAAGAGCGTGGTTTAGGGAAACTAACGTCTTCCCCTTCTGGGATTCGGAGTAATAATCGGGATAAAGGACACCGCCTCCCAGATTATATGTGGCCTGCTTGCCCTTCATCATGGTAAAAAACTTCTTAAAGTGGGCACCTCTGTTGACAGCATCCTGGTCCCCAAACATCAAACCGTACCTTAAAAGAAACAGGGAAGCATCAACAGACATCCGGGTATCAATAAAGTTAGGCCCGAGGCTGTAAGCCCTGTTTAGATAAGAAACATTAATTCCTGACCGCCAGAACCCGTCCCTGCCCTGCAGCTTAACCAGGGTAAACTTGGCGTTGTGCACAAAGTCTTCGAACAGGCGGCAGTCCTGAACGTTCAGTGCATCCAGCAGCAGCATTGGTACGCAGGCCTGCAGGTTAACGTTCTGGTTGCGCAGCTGCCTATTGTTGAAGTATTCGGGCGGCGTACTGCGGTATGTACCCTCCGGGGTCACCCAGGCATTGCTCTTGTGGTAATCGAAGCTGGCATTCCAAGCCTTTTTAAGGAGGTAACTGTCCAGGGTCAAATCCTCCTGGCTGAAAATATGCCACTGGTCCACGCTTGTCCCTGCATTAATAGTTAGACGCTGTTCAGCCCTGAAAGGTTCCTCAAATTGGTACTCCTTGAGGATACCTTTGTCAATAAAGTGGTACCCTTTACCCCCAAATACCTGCCCGGAAGGCTGGGTGTTCACGGTAATTACCTGCTGGCTCCCGGGAGTAAATCCCCGGGTAAAGAACATCCGGTCACCGTTGGGGAGCTTCCTCTGGGTGAGAATGAGCTGGGAAACAACACCGCCGGGTTGAACGTAAAAGGCAGCAGTTTGGATTTCCTCCATGTTTCCCTGGACTGTCCTGTCCAACAGCCGCAGGTCCATGAGCTCTCCCTGCATCTGCCAGGAAGCTTCCGGCAGCCCGTATACAGAAAAGCAAACAGTATTTTCATTAACGCTTAACCCTTCATAGGGCAGAGAATGAAGGATGGAACTGCCCTGAACAGGGTTGGCGTACATATAAACGTAGAGCGCGCTGTTGACGCTGTCCCAGTACACCTGTCTCCGGGCAATTTCCGGCAGGTCTTCAATACAAATATAGGTCCGCCCCTGGGACACAAGAAATTCTGCCGGGTATGAACTATCCTGGGCATAAATTCTTCCCCCCTTGGTGCTGACCCGTATGCTGGTTTGATCCCGATATGTAAGAATAAGGTCGCCTGTACCGTCTTCCCACTTCATGGTTATGTTTAACCGGTCAGTAACCCCTTTAAGTGGGACAAAGACTTTTCCTCCACTGAGCAAAAATTGTTCCTCAGCAGTAGCACCGTCAACGTCAAGGGTGCCGGACCGGACAGCCTCAGCCCCCTGGACCCCTGCTGCGGGGAACACACACAAGACCACGGTTGCCATCAGGACAAAAAATAATTTTTTCATGATAAGTCCTTTCCCATGAATTAAATTTTAATTATTTCCTCTGGTAAAGAGCACCAGCCACATGAATTTGGGAAGGTTGAGCATCCTCTTCGCCCTGGAAGGCTGTTTAACAAACCTGTACAGCCATTCCACCCCCCATTTCTGCGCCCACTGGGGGGCACGTTTAACATTTCCAGCCAGGACATCAAAAGTCCCGCCAACACCCATGGCAAGCTTAACAGGAAGCCGTTTAAGGTTTCTTGAAATCCACTTCTCCTGGGCAGGGGACCCCAGGGCAACAAACAGATAGTCTGGCCTGGCTTCCTGAATCCTGGAAACTACAAGCTCTTCATCTTTTTCATAGCCGTGCTGGATACCGGCAATGGTTAATTGGGGGTAACGCTCCTTAAGGACCTCCGCAGCCCTTTCCACAACATGCTCAGCGGCACCGTAGAGGAATATGCTGCTGCCGTCCTCCGCAGCCGCCGCTGTCAGTTCTTCAAACAGCCCTACTCCCGTAACACGGGGAATAGGCGGCAGTCCCCGGACTTTCCCTGCCAGGACGACACCCACCCCATCGGCAATCAGCAGGGTAGCCTTTTTTTCGATTATCCGAGACAGCTGGTCATCCTCCCTGGCTTTCATTATCTTCTCCGGATTCATTGCCAGAACAAACTCCTTGTGCCCGGCCGAGGTCTGGGAGCGAAGGTAGCTGACTGCCTGCTCCATATCCACCAGGTGGACCGGTTTTCCCAAAATGCGTACCTGTTGAAGTTTCATCTTCATCCCCTGATTAAAAAGTATTTGTCCCTCTCAACATTTCGCCAGCGAAAGACCCTTCGCTCTCGCTCAGGGTGACATATATGGTCATTCCGGGACGGTACAGCCACTTCCCCTGTCATCCTGAGGAGACGGAACCATGCCCTCGTGTCATCCTGAGGAGACGGAACCATGCCCTCGTGTCATCCTGAGGAGGCGGAACCATGCCTTCGTGTCATCCTGAGGAGGCGGAACCATGCCCTCGTGTCATCCTGAGGAGGCGAAGCCGACGAAGGATCTTGAGGCATTGCGCCGGCATAAGATTCTTGTTTACACTCATGACTCTGGCGGCGGTAACAGCGTGCAAGCTTGTCCCTGCGGAGCAATACATGTGGGCTTTTGCCACCGCTATAGTCTTGCAACCTCCCCTCAAAAAGACACGCATGTCAACACCGCCCAGACTGCGCCCTGTTTCCGTGCCTTTTGCGAAGGACTAATGAACACAGGCACACAGCTCTTGGCAAAGCGCAGGGAAAAACCGGGAGGCACAGGCAGGATGCCTGGGTCAGCCCAATGAAGACAGGATGTCGCTTTTTGGGCGGCCCGGTTTTGACCGGAGCTTTGCCTTAGAGATGTCCTGTGTGAATTCCGGGAGTGAGCGAAAGGCACAGAAACATGCCCCAGCGCTTCACTCAGGATAACGTGCAAGCTTGTACGCGGCGGAACAATACATGCGGGCTTTTGCCCCCGCTATTTATTTCAGTTTCCGGAAGTCCGCATGTGTTGCGCAGCGGGACTTGTTTTGCTCAGCCGTCGCCGGCTCTGCCGGCGGTAACGGCGTGCAAGCTTGTCCGTAGCGGAGCAATACATGCGGGCTTTTGCCACGTAAGATTATTCGCGCAAGATTCTTCGCTACCGCTCAGAATGACACGCTCCCTTCAAAGTTACACAGCCTGATTAAATGGTAAATACCTTGAACCCCAGTCCTTCCGCTTCTTCCCTGGACAATAAATGTTTGGTATCCACCAGGACAGGTTTTTCACCCATAGCCTTCTTAACTGCGCCAAGATCCACATCCTCAAAGACCCTCTGTTTTGCCAGTACAACCAGAGCATCTGCACCGGTAACAGCATCCCTCAGGGTCTCAACTGCATAGCCGGCGGAACTATCCACCACCGGGTCATAAGCCCTGACTTCTGCTCCCGCTTCAACAAGCCCCTGGCACACCGAGTGAGCAGGACTGATACGGTCATCATTGGAGTAGTCCTTCATGGCCAGCCCCAGGACCGCAACTACGGAACCTTTAATGCTTTTTCCCTGCTGGGACAGCATCTCTGCAACCTTGCCCACAATCCGGGGAGGCACTTCATCGTTGATTTTTCGTGCCGTGCTCAGCAAAGGCATCTCAATACCCAGTTCCACATGCTTCGGCCTCAGATAATAGTAAGCATTGGGCAGGCAGTATCCTCCAACTCCAGGGCCCGGTATCAGGAGATTTACCCTCTTGTGGGTATTGGCAATCTGGAAGGTCTCCATAGTATCTATACCCAAAGACTGGCAGAACTGGGCAAACTGGTTCGCCAGGGCAATATTCACGTCACGGGAAACGTTCTCAAAAACCTTGGCAGTCTC
>LFTO01000135.1:6103-6744 GCA_001513335.1 Clostridiales bacterium DTU086
GTAGGCATATTTTCAAATTCGTCAAAAGCTTTCCCCTCAGCTATCCTCTCGGAAGCATAGCCAACCAGGAAATCAGTACCTGCAGTCAAACCGCTCTCCTTTTCCAGGAGGGGAATGATCTTTTCTTCCGTAGTCCCCGGGACTACCGTACTGCGGACCAGTACCAGGTCCCCCGGTTTAAGGACTCTCCCCAGATCAGTTATTGCTGAATTGAGAAAGTCAAAGCTGGGGGTTTGGTCCTGGACAGGAATCCCCACCGTAATAATGTAAGCGTCCGATTCCTCCGCCGCCTCCTTATAGCTGGTAGTGGCCTTAAAAATACCATCCTCCAGAGCAGTGCACAGGATATCCTGTGCAGGTCTTCCCTGGTACTGTTCCAGACAGCTTGTCCTACCTTGATTCAAATCCTTTACCAGAATTTCGTTGACATCAAGCCCGATCACTTTATGCCCCTTCAAAGCAAAGCTTAAAGATAGGGGAAGTCCTACAAATCCTAACCCGATAACTGTAATACTCTTTTTACCCATGTGCCTCTCCTCCCCGATTTTTTCAGCGCAGCGCAGGGTTTTTCCCCTCCTCCTTGACACCGTTGCGGTGCCAAAGGACCGGAAACGCTCCAGGACCTGGCAATCCGCCTTTTA
>LFTO01000092.1:0-17606 GCA_001513335.1 Clostridiales bacterium DTU086
GCTAACGGTTACCGGGATATTCCTGCGCAGGCTGTCAGAGACCGGACACCGTTTTTCAATAGTTTCAATAAGTTTATTTACGTTTTCGGAAGGAGAGTCGGTATTTATATTAACCTTTGCCCGGATATCCAGGAGTCCCGCCGGTACATTGGGATCTTTTCCCAAAAATCCGTCCGTGTTCAAATCACCTTCCAATTCAATATTAATATCTTTCAGCTCAACGCCGCATTCCCCCGCGAAAGCCTGGGCACTGATTACAAGACATCCCCCGAGGGAGGAGAGAAGCAGTTCCACAGGGTTCATTGCCCTGTCGGTACCTCCCAGGCTGGGCGGTTCATCCATGGAAACCAGGAAGTTTCTTGCTGATGCCTGGCAGCGCATTCCTTCTTTCAGTTCAACTGAACTTTTGAAAGTTGTTTTGGGCATTTTTATTTCCCCCTTGTTTTTTATATAGTCTGTGCACCTTAATGGATTAAATTCCACAAAACCTCCGGCAAATTGTTAAAAAATGCTTCACCAATACCGATAAAGGAAATAAGACTTTGTTAGGCGGATGGTAATATGAAAAGAATTATTTCCCTGATAATTCTAATCTCCGCAGCGATCCTGGTCTGGGTTATTCCTGTATGCGGAGATTCCTTTTCAGTTTACGTTAACGGGATAGCTTGGGAATTGGAACATACCCCTATTGTTAACTCAGGTGATGTTTATTTAGAGATTAAAGAGTTGTTTGCCCTTGTTGGGAGGACCACCATCTGGGATGCTGACAGGGGTGTTTTTGCTGCAAAAATTGGACAAAGTAGCATGATATATGACCCCGACAGCAACACATTGAAGAAGGGAGGGCAGATTTATTACTTTACCAAGCCTCCCTTGGAAGTATTGGGTAATGTGTATGTTTGTGCACGTGAGTTTTCTCAAGTGCTGGATTTTGGTATAAATGTGCATGGAACAAAATTAGAGTTTTTCGGAAATTTAGTTTCACAGCCCAGGAAAAGCGGATACCCCCGATATGACATTGAAGCCATTTATGCCAACGGGAAAATTTTTGGAAGCGAGAAGGTAACACTGGTTAATAATTCTAGTAAAGGGGTACGGGATTTATTTCTTGTGCTACCGGCACCCTCAATAAACCCCCAAAGCACCACTAAAGTATTCAGTGTTATGGTTGACGGTGTACCGGTTGAATTCCAGGAAGGGGAGACCTATCTACGGGTTGTCCTGCCGCAACCCATGGAACCTCTTGAACAGTGTTCCGTGGAGATTTCTTTTGATACTATCGTTCCCAAAGGCCCCAGCAGGTTGGGATATACAGAGGACTGCGCCGTTTTATCCTGCTGGTATCCGGTAGTTTCCCTGGATAAGTCAGTCCCTGTTTATACCGGTTTTGGCGAGCCCTACTCTTTCCAATCTGGTATCTATACAATTGACATGACTGTGGACCAGGGTATGCAGGTCTTCAGCGGTTTGGAACAGGAAGATAAGAAAGAGGACAGGAAACGTACCCGATATAAGTTTAGTTCTTCATTGCCGATACGGGAAGCCGCCTTTGTAATCGGGCAATTCAATGTCTCTTCCGTCAGGTCGGGGAGCAGCACCATTTATTATGCTTATAACAACTACCGGCCAAAGGTAGTTAAATATTCTGCGGAAGCCTTGGAAATGTTTGGACAGTGGTGGGGCAAGTACCCTTACCCTTCTCTTACTCTTGTAGAAGTGCCTTTGGAAGAGTTTCACGGCATGGAATACGGCGGGCTTATACTGCTCAGTTCTATTAACAATTATGACATATTTACCATTGTTCACGAGGTAGCTCACCAGTGGTGGCAGGGGTTAGTGGGCAATAACCAGGAGACTGAAGCTTGGATAGACGAGGGACTGGCAAATTATAGTACCTTGCTTTTTCTGGAGAGTAAGGAGGGATACTCCGGCTATGCTTCAAGGGTAAAATCTATGCAGAATGAGGTCGGGAAAGATTTTGGCAAGCTGCAGAATTCTTTACATGATTTCTCCAGCAAGGATGAATACAAGAAAAATGCCTACATCCGTGGAGCTCTCTTATGGCACGAGGTTCGAGAGCAGGCGGGCAGGGAGGGTCTAATAAATTTCCTTAGAAGTATTCAAGAGCACTACAAGTTTGAGAGAATCACTACCGAGGAAATAATATTTCTCCTGGAAAATGCTTTTCCTGGTATTGAAGGCATTTAGACAAATAGATTATATATTTCCTCCTGCAGGTTGATTTTTTGCCTGGCTGATAATTTCCGGGAGCATTTCCGTTATTGTCTGCAGGGAGTTTTTTCCGGCAAGGGAATGGACTGTTGTTTCACCATTAGTTACCGAGATTACCGCATGAGGAACAATTGAGGCCCCGGCGCCGGTTCCTTTTTGGGAACTCATACTGTGGCTGTTCCCTCCGCCTGCCCCTAGCCCAAGAGTAACCCGGAAAACGGGAATGATTGTTGTCTGTCCAAGAGAAATTGGTTTTCCAACTACTGTTTCTTCCCGGATAAAATTTTCGAGGCAGTGAAGAATTGCCTCAAAGCTCTTTCCAACTGCATCCATGATGGCAAAACTCCCCCAATTCAGTATAAAGTTAGTTTTTCCTGTTTAGAAGATTTGTAAACTAGAATGAGTATTTCGAAAATCATTTTCATTTTGGAGGATTTAAGGACGGGATCAAGAATAGAATCAATTACAAATCTGATTGGGGGGATAATAGTGTCTCAGTATATCTGCCTGGTTTGCAACTTTATCTATTATGAACGGGAAGGTAAAGCATGGGAAGACTTGGAAGAAGACTGGGTTTGCCCCCAGTGTGGAGCGCCGAAGTGTCATTTTCAGTAATGAAAAGCTTCTGCGAATGCCGGCTGCAAAAGGCCGGTTTTTTGTGTTTTTCAAGGAAATTATGCTTGTGAATAACCAAGTACCATTAGCCGTGACAGCCGTCAAGAGGCTTCTGTTGCCCCCCTTTACTTTCGGAAGCAAGGGCGGACATCTCTATGAGCTCGCTCCGCGGTCCAAGACACCACAGAGTCCGGGGGCGCGAACAAAAACACAGTTTTAAGGCGGAGAAATAGTCTCCTGATTATCCCCGTCTAAAGGGCAGGAGCCTGACTGTTTCCCTCGAGTGAAAACGTTTGGCTCACCATGAATGGGATATTGAAAGCTAAAACAAGATAAACTAAGACCAGGCGGTGGAAAATAAAAAGTACTTCAGACGGAGGTGGAATTAGCACGATGGTCGATACCGGTATTCATGCCGAACTGCAGAACTGTATCCGCCAGGCTCAGGATCAGCTGACTAAGATGGGTCCCATCATTGCTAAAGTGAGTGCCCAGGAACCTGAAGCGAAAGAGTTGGAGAAGATGAATGCCAAGGCGGGGAGGCTGTTGCGGGAAGCCCAGGAGCGATGTGAAAAGCTTATGTAATCGGCAAAATTATTATAGAACGTACCGAATGCGGCTTATCAGGCCGCATTTGTACTTATCTTAGTATAACGAAGCTTTTCGTTTCCGCAGAAGACCCATGCTGCTATTTAGTGGTATGGTTTGCCATTCATTAACCGATTGGTTTAAAATATAAGAAGAGTAATTCCGGGGGTAATGGAAAAAGCCGTGAAGGAGTAATGCAGGAGGCAGTGCTTTAAGCCCGGCACCTGGCCTTTTGGTGCTTGCGTCAGCAAGTTTTAAGCTTACATACACCGGGACATATTTTTTGTGTTAAGCAAGGGGGGTAAAAAGGGGAGGTTTGCCGGCAAAAATGCTTAAATTGGGGGAGGTGATATGTTGGGTGATGAAAGGTATGATTTGTTTAGGCTGTATTTAGCTAATATTGAGCAATACAGGATGACAAAACGGGCTTTTGGTTTTGCCCTGGCAGTGTTGGGACTCATTGCCGTAGTATATCTTGTAGTTTTTGTAAAGAATTATTCCGGGTTATGGCTGGTATTTTTCACCTTGCTGCTGGTTTACATGGTATTTGGCGAGTTTTTGGTAGGAGGTATGGCCTTTGGCCCTCCTGAAAGGATAATTAAGAAAGCTGCCAAGCAAAAATTGAAAGAACCGGATAGTTCCGATGCCGGTGAACTGGCTGCCACAGCGGCAAAGTTCTTGTGCATCGGGAATTTTACTATGTGCAGGGAAATGTTGAATAAGGTATTTGAGTTAAAAAATGTTGGTGTTCTCAGAATTATGTTTGCCAATACCGTTCTTGCTGACTTATACAGAACTGAGGGGAAGCCGGATAAGAGCATAAAAATTTTGAAGAGCAAAGTGCTGCGGAAAAAGAAGGGTTCCAGCAGCTACAGCATGTTTATTATTGGACGTGCCTGGCTTGAGAAGGGGGATTACCAAAAGGCAATTGAAGCCCTGGAGGAGGCGTATTATTACGTACGGGAAGGACACCCCGGAATACCTGATTTGTTCAAATCGGGATTTAGAAACCGGGAGATCAGGAATATTTACAGGGATGCATTGCAGGTTTTTGTTCCCTATTATTTGGGTAAGGCCTATTACTGGGCGCCGGGGGACAACCAGGAAACCGCCGCGGAACATTTAAACTCTGCGATAGTTCTCTGCCGAAACAGACACTTCCGGCCGTTATTGAAAAAGGACTTTACAGAGAAGGAATAGAAACAACAGGTGGTATAAAGTTAAACGATGTGGTAAAATAAGTATTTGGATGGCCGAACTCAAAAATCTTAAGATTAAGAAAAATATTACTGTGGGGTCAAGAAGGACATCCAAAAAAGGTGTAGAAACATCATTTATGTTGCAATTTTCTGTTTGTATATTTAGGCGAATGGAGGTGTTTATAGAATGAAAGAAGGAGAAGTCTATGTATGTAGTATCTGCGGCAACAAGGTAAAAGTCCTCGAAGAAGGTGACGGCCCCATCGTATGCTGCGGTGAGGAAATGACCCTTGCTTAATAAAATTTTAAAGTAAAAGCCCACTAAGCCCAGTGGGCTTTTTCCTTACTGGTCCCTTTTCCCCGTGCGCTTTAAGTAATCGACTACTCTTCTATACATTAGGGGCGAAGGTACATAAAAGACACGGCTGTCAATGTTGACTTTCTCATGCCAGTCGCTATCTTCTGCAGTTATTTCTCCATCTCCTACAGGTTCTTTCCCCTCCATAAGGTCCGTTTCGAACAAGAAAAAATTATTAGGGGGTGCGCAAAGATAATTCTTTTTGTGGGGATACAGCACCACACTGTTTTTCCATGAAAAATTTATCCCATCATCGGAAAAGTAAATAACGTTGCTTGTTTCCAGCCCTGAAATTTCGAATTCCATGGCAGCCTGTCCTTTCCGATTGTTCATTCTGATACAATATAATATACCAAAAAGGAGAAGCTGGGGCATAAAAAAGCCGGAAAAATAAATATTAATTTGCTTTTGCGGGAACTACTAAAGGAAAATCCTTACAGGTGGTGCCCACCGTGTTAAAGGCTTGGTTGGTAAGCAGTCTTATTATGGGAATAATGCTGCTGCCTGTTGCCCAGAACTGGGATAACCCGCAAAGGCTAAAGAAGTGCATTAACAGTTTTTTATATGTTGGGTTAGGGTCTTTTGTCCTGCTGCTTGTACTGGCTTTGATGACCTGACATTGGATGATGCTTGGCCAAAGTACTTTATTTGTTGTGTTTGTTTAACAGGAAACATTAATTATTGTATATAATTTAATACCAATGAAAGGTTGACTCATAACTTTTGGATGTTTTATAATAAGTCAGGGAGTAAGGAAGAGCAAATTATGTATAGAGACGCAATATGAGGAGAAGGGGGTGACACCATGGCAACTAAAGTTGGTGAAAAATATCAGTGCAGGGAGTGCGGCCTTGTAGTTGAAGTTATTGAAGCAGGTGCAGGAATGCTGTATTGCTGCGATGAAATAATGAGAGTTGAGAAGCCAAAAACTTCCGCTGACTTTATGCAGGCTTTCGGCGGCGACTTTAAAGGAAGAGCTCTTCAGTAGCAGTAATAGCAATTTTTATACTTTTGTTTTCCCGGATGCTGGTCAGTTCCAGCATCTTTTTTTCGTATTCGTATTTACCCTGGCGTCTCTGGTTCCGACACCCTCCAGCTTGTCCTTTCAAAGGGATAGTCCTGTCTGACAGAGCTTTCTCTGCCAGACTTTTTACCTGCCGGGGCTACAGAAAAGGGAAAGCATCAGGAGTAATTTTCAGGTATTAGTATCCTGTCTCCTTCACTTAATATTGAGTTTACGTTTAATTCGTTAATTTCTGCCAATATTTCCTTCGGAATACTTACTTCACGGGATAATTCAGGCAAAGATATCCGTTTGGGTACAATAAAATTGAAGATACATACCTGAGCAATAATGATTACCCTTACTTCCCGGGGGTTGTCAGGGTCAAAATTAATATTTGTAAATTCAACTTTAATGTCAATATTCCGGTCCAATATTTTGCCGAATACCAGAGGTGTGTGTATTATTGCTGAAAAGGGGATCCGTGTGGTAAAGGCAACCACCCGACCGTCGGGACGGGAGGAGTATAAAATTCCAACTTCAAAGCTGCCCCGTACAAGAACTCCGCTAGATAGTCTGTCGATGCCTGTAATAATTATATCATCCACTTCAGCACGGATAACCCGTCTAATGTCAGGCAGCCTTCCGGGGATTTTAATGTCTTCACTCACCATAAACTGACTACACGATGTTGGGCGTGGCCGCAGGATGAAGAAACGTCCGTCAGCGGTACCGATAATTATTTCATCAATTCCATCTTGGTTTACATCTTTAACAATCATTCGTACGATCTTTTTAACAATGTCTATCCTGTCCACCAGGACGAAAGTCCGTCCGTTCCATCTAAAGACGAAGACCTCATCTGCCGTGGCTACTACCAATTCTGTTCTGCGGTCTCCGTTAACATCCCCTGCACCGAAATCTACAATAGTGCCGGGCATAATGTCGCTTACGAACTGGCGTACAAGCCGGCGGTTTTCCATCTTGAACACCAAAAACCTTCTCTGCCGCGGTCCAGAAAAAACTATCTCTGCACGACCGTCATTGTCTATGTCTGCGGCGAAAATCGGTCCGGAAATGCGCTGGCTTATGTTTTCCTCAATATCGGTCTTAAAGCTTCGTCCTGAAACGCGCAGGACTGAAACACGGAAGGGAAGCCGGTCGGTTATATCAATCAGGACCATTTCCTTCCGGCCGTCTCCATTGACATCTCCGATAGCGGCACGGGTGATGCTGTGGGGCTCCCGGTTCCAGATTCGGGTTAAGGAGCTGAGGCTTTTTGTGTAAACCTGGACTCCCGCCCCTTCGGCAGTTATGACAACTTCCTGTTTTCCGTCTTTGTTGAGGTCAGAGCTGGCTATATCCAGAACCTTGCCTCCCAGGTAATGAGTACGCGCTTTTTGGTGATATTTATCACTTTCCCATTCATAAAGCAGTGCATAGTTTTCAATTCCGGTGATTATTCCATTAGGTTCACTGTCTTTAGGTTCTACCACGCCCAGTGAATGGATAGGCAGACCAATACGGGAATACCTGCGCAGGCTGAAGTTTCTTTTTTTATATCCCAGCACATACATTTCGCCTGTTTCTGTGCCAACCACAGCTTGTATGCTTCCGCTGCCATCAGTATCCCCGGCAGCGGCCTGGGCAGCGCCCCCAAGGCCGTATCCGCTCATTGACAAAGTATAATCTTTTAATTCAGGCAATTTCCCACCCCCTAACACTTGTAATATTCTATTCAGTTCAAAGCTTGTTGCCACAAAGAAAATTATGCCATTTAGCAGAAGGAGCAAGAAAGCAATTATTCTTGTATGCAGTAGGTAACTGTGGTAAATTAAAAGGGAAAAGAATAAAGGAGGGGTGACCGTGTCTGAAAAAGTTCCGGATGAGATTGTCAATGAATTAAAAAAAGCGGCTAGGTCCAGAGACCCGAAGGCAATGGGTAAGGCTATTGACAGGCACTGGCGCGACCTTCCCGAGGACTTGTTGGAGGCTAGGGAAGATCAGAAAATATTGAAGGAAACGATGAACCTCTTTAACCAAGATCTTGCCGATGTTCATACAGAAGGGGTAAGGTTGAAAGTAGAAAACGTTAATTGTAATCATGTGGATAAAAGAAAAAAACATTAATTTCTATCCGGCAGTTAATTCTGCCGGTTTTTGTTCACGCCTTATCACCATTACCTGACTCCACAGATAAAAATTACCTTGTCGGTGTTCCCATAGGTTGAGTTGAGGTTGAACATACTATTTCTATGGCGGTGAGATTTGTAGTATACGGGACAATCGGTTGGGTAATGGAGGTATTGTGGACGGGACTTGGCTCACTGCTTGCCGGAGATCCCCGCCTTAGGAGTCAGACCTATCTATGGATGTTTCCCATCTATGGTGCGGCTGTCCTGCTTGAGGGGGTGCATGACTACATTAGAAATTGGCACTGGTTTGCCAGAGGCCTGATATACATGACAATTATCTTTGCAGTTGAGTATTTTACAGGATGGCTTATCAGGGACATTGTGGGTACGGCACCGTGGGTATATACCAACCGTTTTGCAATTGATAACCTTATACGCCTGGATTATGCCCCCGTTTGGTTTGTTGTAGGATTCTTGTTTGAGAGAGTGCACGATTTTCTCGATGAACGGCTTATTTCTCTTTAAGCCTTCTCGTTATTTCCAGCTAATTCCACAATCTTTAATTTTAAAATTTGTAAAAATTCCGTATAATTCCTCGAAAAGCAGTTAACAATATTATCCGTAAAGGGCATTGTGCGGTAATACACAATTGTTAAGATTGGATCATCTTGCGAACCATGTGGCCGCCTGCCCTTTATGTTTTTCCTCCGGTATTGAGGGGGCCGCCTTTTAACAGGCGGCCCCCTTCAATATCCCTCTCATTCTGTTTCTTCTGTTTCTTTTTCTTCGGTGGGAGTACTCTGCATATTAATACTTGTAACATGTACATTAACAGCGGCAACGTTTTTCCCCGTCAATTCTGTCACCCTTTCCGCGACTTTTACCTGAAGTTCTTTGCACAATTTAGGTATGCTTACACCATAATCAGCGGCTACTTTTACGTCCACAATTACTCCTTCTTCCTGCTGTTCAATACGGATGCCCTTGGCAGGCTGTTTCTTCCCAAAGCGTTCCGCAATTCCTCCTGAGGAAAGGTACAAGCCAGGCACTTCTGTCGCTGTACTCATTACAATGGAAGCAATTACCTCATCCGCAATGATGTGTTCTCCTTTAACTTCGGTCACAGTTCCACCTCCCAAATGTTTTTGAATATTTCTTCGTTAACAACCTAATAAATCCTACCAAATTTGTCGATAACCTTAGTAATAAACTATTCACCCAAAGCCCAAAAGTTTCCTTTTTTACCCAGAAAATATTCGAGCTATTAAAAGTGCGAATTAGGCTGGCAGTATTTAAGGTGTTTTATTGGAGGCAACGATGTTAAGAGTAGAGTTAGACCAGTTGCAGGCAGGCATGAAACTTGCCCTGCCTGTAAGGTGTCGGCACTCATATAAAATTTTACTCAATGCCGGTACGGTAATAAATGAGGAGCACGTCCAGAGACTAAAGGAGTTAAACCCTGCTGACGTGTACATTTTTTCTCCTCATTTTATGGATGACCCTGCCCAGGAGCTCTATAGAGAAGCAGTATCAAGCATGGATGACATTTTTCAGGAGGTTATTTCCGGTAACAAGGTAGATGTTTCAAGGGTAAAACAAGTGGTCAACGGTATTGTCGAACGGCTTAAGATTCACGATCAGATTCTTGTCCAATTGGCCAGGTTAAATGATGCTGACAGTTATTCTGTCAGTCACTGTGTAAATGTATGCATTTATTCTCTGTTTATCGGGTCGAACTTAAATCTACGGAACGAGCAAATGCAGTTGCTGGGGCTGGGCGCCCTGCTGCATGATATTGGGAAACTGTATATGCCGGAATCACTTCTCCGGAAAGGAGGGAAACTTTCCGACAGGGAATTTTCCATTATTAAAGACCACCCGCTCATTGGCTACCGCAGTCTCGAGGGCACCGATACGCCGGAGGAGGTAGGGGATATAGTGCGCGACCACCATGAAAAGTGTGATGGCAGCGGTTATCCCTACGGAATTGGCGGAGAAAAAATTTCCTTTTTGACCAAGATTGTGAGTGTCGCAGATATTTATGATGCAGTAACTTCAGATAGGGCGTATCGCCCCAGGATGCTGCCCCATGAAGGAATGGAGATTTTGCTGGCCAACTGTTCTGCAGGAAAAATTGATCCCCAGGTGGTTAAATTATTTACACGCAAGGTTGTAACTTATCCTCCTGGCTGTACAGTGCGCCTTAACACTGGTGAAATTGCAAAGGTCGTTGAAAGCAAAGCCCTGTCCTGGAGACCTAAGGTAGTGGTAAAAAAAGGCAACAGGGTAAAATTCGTTGACCTGGCGGCCAATCCCACCGTTTTTATTTCCCAAATAATCGATATCGAGTAAGCTGAATAGCCCCTTTACATTATTTTGTTTTTTAGAGGCTCTGGGCAAGTTCCAGGGGAAGTTCATGGCTGCGTTTTAGTTTTTCCGCGATATCACCCCATTCCCTGGCATATTGTCCTAAAGCCTTTGCCAATTGCTCAGGTTCATGCTGACATTTTTCCTGGGTGCTGTAGGCACCGGATTCCAAAACCATTTCCGGTAAGGTCTCCGGGTTGTCAATGAGGGGGCAGGGGCGTAAATGGTTATCATTAAAGGGCATCCGCCGCTGGTAAGCCGCAAACAGGGGAGATTCCAGTACCTGGCGCAGGCTCTTATTTTTTATATTATCTGTTGCATAATGGATAAAAGCGCAGGGTTCCACATCTCCGGCAGCATTGATATGCAGATAGCGCCGGCCGCCGGCGATACAACCTTCGATGGGTTTGCCATCGTTCCAGAAGTCAAGGTTGAAGATGGGTTTTGTCTGCCTGAAATAACGAACCTGGTGATACATAAAGGCGCGCTGGGCAGGTGTAGCCATTAAGTCCAGATCAAAATCCTGGCCTATGGGAATGTATGTAAAGTACCAGTTATATGCACAGCCTTTTTCAACCAGCATATCCATGTAGGCGTTTGAACCGACTTCTTCCGTATTCTGGCGGTTGTAAGTAGTAGAGGCACCGAAAATAACTCCTCTTCTGGATAAACGGTCCATCCCCTTCATTATCTTATCAAAGACCCCTTGTCCCCGGCGCCGGTCAGTACTCTCAGCAAAACCTTCAAGACTGAAGGCAAGGGTAAAATTGCCTACATCTGCCAGGGCGTCAGCAAAAGCATCGTCTACCAGGGTGCCGTTCGTAAAAGCCAAAAAGGCCATATCATCAAATTTCTCAGCCAAATATAGCAGGTCTTTTTTCCTAATCAGCGGTTCTCCTCCGGAATAAAGGATGAAATAAATGCCCAGTTCCCTGGCCTCATCAAGAATTCTCTCCAGTAGGTCTACATCCAGATTTTCAGTTCTGGAGTAGTCACTGGCCCAGCATCCTGTACAGTTGAGGTTACAGGCTGATGTAGGGTCGATTAGCAGGGCAAAGGGAACGGAAAACCCCAGTTCATCTCTAAGTTGAAACTGTTTCGGAACCCCTTTAAAGAATGCATTAACGAAAAAGTTTACGCCCAAGCGGTTGCGAACCCTGGGGGTAGTATTCTGTAAGAGTTTAACCGTATAATCTTTCCAGATGGTGTCCTCAGACAATACTCTTTTTACTGCAGCTACAATATCTTTATGATCCGGATTTAAAGCAAGCCTTTCTCCAATGCTTATCAGCTTTTCGAGATTATTCTCAGGGTCCCTGGCTATAAAATCCAGGGCACGGACAACTGCCTGGTTAAATAAAAAATCGCCAGCCGTCATGATATAAACCTCCTCTCCTTAATTTCATATTATGAAAAAGGCGGCTAAGGTACACCCAAAAAACCAAAAAACAGGAGAAAAAAACCGGATTTATCCGCGTGTCAAATTTTGTTCCAGTGCTGTCTGCCAGAAAACTTTCATATTCTGGCGTTCTTCGTCTGTAATTTCTCCTACGTATTCCTGGAAGTAGGTTACTAACTCCTGTAGATTAATCTTTGTTTCAGGACTGATTCCCGCACGGATAATTAGACCTAACGTTAAACCTACTGCAGCAACCAGCCCTACTTCGGGTCTGGAAACTGCTAAAAGGGTTTGAAGTACATTTGCCATTCCTCCTCCCCGCAGCAAACGGGTTGAAAGGAGGGCCAGGGCCGCTACCAGGTAGAAACAAAACCTTTCTTTAGAATTGGAGGCTGATGCGTTGTGTGCAGTCTCCAGAAGGTTTTGAAAAAAAGGCTTTACCTTATCAGGGTGGCAATCCTGAATTTCAGTGAGTATTCTCTCATTCTCCTCGGAAAGTGGGGCAGGAGAAGGAACAAGGGCAGAGGGTCTTATTGACAACCGGGAGCGTCCCACCTGTCGTTCCTCCTGTTTGGTAGTATATTCAATGATTACCAGCCCATCTTTAGCCAATTCTCTCACCATATCATATGCTGTCCACTTGCTGACACTGAGTAAGCGGGCCAAATCTTCGTAATGAAGAGGTTCACCGGTGGCTTCGTAGTATTTTTGGATAGCTGTGAGGAATTGTTTGCGTCGTTTGGTAAGCGTCACGATTAATAAGTTCCCTCCCAAAAAACCAAAATATTATCTGGCTTTAGTATGTCACTAAAATTTGACAGTGTCAATATTTAGTACCTGTTCGCCTTTGTCACCCTGCAATGCTTATTTCATCTTTAGTGTAATATGCTTGTTCCCCCGGAGGCAAATTGTTCTTAACAATAGAGACCTGGGCTGCCTGTCCGGTTTACTCCTTGAATCCCCCTGACTATAATAAAATAGTAGATACCAGCAATTAGTCTATTTACAACGTTGAAAGGAAGAAGAATTTGTCAATGAAATCTGCACTAACTGATTATCACGTTCATCCGGACTATTCAATCGATGCTTCCCCGGTTAAGATAAGGCAGTACTGCCGCAGGGCACTGGAATTGGGCATTGTAGAGATTTGTTTTACTACCCATGTGGAACTGGACCCGGTTAGAAAGGAGAAAGATAATTTTGCTTTACTGAACGGGGAGAGGATACCGGTTTTAACCCCGGTGTGGCTTGACAGTTATTTTGAGGAAATCACCCGGGCACAGGGAGAGTTTAAATCTGCCAACCTTAAAGTAAAGGCTGGAATTGAAGTCGGGTACTGTCCGGGGCAGGAGAAAGAAATTGAGAAAATTACGGAAAATTATCCTTTTGATTTTGTAATGGGAGCTATCCACTGCCTTGATCATATAGCTATTTCATCTATGACGGAAAGCCCCCGTTACTTCGGACCCCGGAGTCTCGCGGCAGTACAGGCAGACTATTTTTCAACGTTAGAAGAAGCAGTTAAGACATGCCTTTTCGATTGTATCGCCCATGTGGACCTTTACCGGCGGTACGGTATCAGGCATTTTGGCCCCGAAATTTATAACCTTCACAGAGGGACTGCGGAACCAATATTTAAGGAGATTGCCCGCAGGGGCATGGGGCTGGAAATCAATACCTCAAGCCGCCGCAGGGGGCTGAAAGAATTTCACCCATCCAGGGAAATAATTTCCCTGGCTGCCAAATCAGGAATTAAGGTTTTTACTGTCGGGTCTGATGCCCATTCCCTGGACGAGTTAGGTTATTACTTGGAGGAGGCTTTGGACCTGCTGGATGAGTTTGGTCTTGTAAACCACGTTTTTTCCCGCAGGCGTCCCGTTCCCTGCTTGTCTAAAGCCGTAAACGAAGCCGCTTATCGGGTGAATTGATGGGAGGTATTATCATATGGTTTGTCTCATATTACCGTAAAAGCAGTTGAAGCTTTCTCGACCCGGGGACCTTACATTAGCTTACGGGCGTTATAAAGGCGGAAAAATGTCTGCAGGTGAGTAATAACTGCCAGAAAAACAAGCGCAGCCGGGAGCAGGTTGAAAATTCCCCCTACCATGACAATAAACAATCTGCCGTCCCGGTTCGCAGGGAGATACCGGAAGATGCCGTCATGGACTTCCGTTACGAATTGTTTGCCTGTCAGAGCATGAAATTTTTCTTTAAATAGCATGGACATGGGCATTCCTGTAACGGCAGCTGCGCCTACCAGTAGAGCTGCGGGACTGTGGGTGTTAAAATACCATGAATACGTCATCCCAATAACGATAATAAAGTCTGCATAACGGTCAAGAATGGAGTCAAAAATTCCCCCGAAGCTGCTCTTTTGAAATTTTAACCGGGCAATTTCCCCATCAACCCCGTCGATTATTGAACAAAGCTGGGCCAGCAGCCCTCCAAGAATGGGGGTTGCAGCAGCAAAACAAAAAGCTGAAGCTGCAGCAGTCAAAAATGAGACCACAGTAACCTGGTTTGGGGTTATCCCAGTTGTGGCCAGGAGTTTTGTTATTCTAAGAGAGAATTTCCGGTTAATATATTTGGAAACAACACTGTCTTTTGCAGGCACCAGGGAATGCAAAAGAATTTTTTCGGCGTGCCTGAGGCTTTCGGGATCATCAACATCAACCCAGGATCCCTGGATGAAATGGAGTTTAACCCTGCCTGAAGCTGCCAGTATGTTTATGGCATCAGTAAAGGCATATTGTTTTTTTGATACCGCCTCAGATAGAGCCTCCAGAAGCCCTCCGGTACCGATGAACAGACCACAGTCCACAGCGTTAAAGTCATCAAGCCCTTTTCCCAGCCCTAAAGCACACGCTCCGTCAGCTTTTATTTTTGTACACTCATCCAAATCGTAAATGTTTTCCAGCCGCCTGTCAGCAGCCAGTAGAACTTCTCCTTGCCCGAGATCCTGTGCTTTGGCCAAAAAATTTTTCAATAAATCGGGTTGGAATATATGGTCACACATCATTAGGACAAACTTTTCGTCCCGGCAGTATTCCTTATGAAATGTATATGCAGACACACCGTTTCCCAGCTTCCAGTCCGGATTGAATAAATATTTTATTTCCACTTCCAATTTTTTGCCGCTTCCCAGGTATTCCCGTATTTCCATGTCATAACAGCCTGTAACAATTATAAATTCCTTGATCCCCCATTCCCTCAGGGCCAGGATATTCCGTTCTATCAGGGAAATGCCCAACAAAGGTACAAGAGGCTTGGGCCTTTTAGAGAAAGGCCGCAGCCTCTTACCTTCACCCGCTGCCAAAACGACCGCTCTCATTAACGTTCCCTCCTGCCTTCTATAAAATCTGCCACCATTTTTTTTGCTTCCGTATCAGTGTACTGGATCGGAGGCGATTTCATAGAGTAAGCTGAAATAGAGTTCAAAACGCCGCCGACTTTCCTGTCGAGGGCCAGTTTCATGCATCTGATAGCATCGATCATAACGCCTCCGCTGTTAGGAGCATCTTCCACGGAAAGTTTCAGATCGACAGTTAGCGGAACGTTTCCAAATCCTCTCCCTTCCATGCGGATGTAGCAGATCTTATTATCGTTTAACCAGGGAACGTAATCACTAGGCCCCACGTGGATATTGTCTGCCGTTAGGGGGACCTTCAGCTCCGATTGAACGGACTGAGTTTTGGATTTTTTCTTGGAGGCCAATCTGCTATGGTTAAGCATATTCAAAAAGTCCGTATTTCCTCCGAAATTCAGCTGGTAAGTGCGGTCCAGGATTACACCGCGATTTTCAAACAACTTGGTTAAAGTCCGGTGGATAATGGTGGCTCCAACCTGGCTTTTTACGTCATCCCCTATAATGGGAATGTTATTGTCTCTGAACCTCTTTGCATAAAATTCATCTGAAGCAATGAAAACCGGCATTGCATTAATAAAACCTACGTTGGCTTCCAGACATGCCTGAGCATAAAATCTCGCAGCCTTTTCGGAACCCACAGGCAGGTAATTTATCAGGATTTCCGCACCGCTTTCCTTTAATGCTTTTACCACATCACAGGGTTCTTCCTCAGCTGCTACAAAAGTCTCGTCTTCCGGAAAATCAGCCATGTGTTCAGAAATACCGTCCAAAACGTGTCCCATCTGTACCTGAACAGGATAATCAGGTAAATCCCTGTAAAAGACAGTGGTGCAGTTTGGTTTGGCGAATACTGCTTCTCTCAGGCTTTTCCCTACCTTGCGCTTGTCTACGTCAAAAGCTGCGACCACATTAATGTCACCGGGCTTGTAACCGCCAAGGTCATAGTTCATTAGCCCAATAGTGTTCTCCGGTGAATTCTTGTACATTTCAATTCCCTGGAGTAAAGAACTCGCACAGTTGCCTACCCCTGCAATGGCAATGTTTATTTTGGACAATTCCGATCCCTCCTGGTGTGTGCAAATTTTTGTTTTGAGTGATTTCACATTAGATAAAGACGTACACCTCCCTTTTTAAACACTAAAAACACCCCCGGAACGGGAGTGTTGGAACCGTAATTCTATAGAGCTTTCCGGCACCCTAAATTGAGTCTTTCGGCCCAAAGATGTCTTTGGATGAGGGGGAACCAGAACCTTTTTTTGCTGAATAAGTGCACAACCAGTAAGCGCTTCCTCTGAGAAAGGTATTGTTTTGGAAAGGTATGGGCCGCTAAAGAAGGAGTGCGGAATAGTCTACTGGAGAAAGTTTGAAACACTCCTCTTAGGAGTGCTTCTGTAATTTACCATGTAAAGAAAAACACTCCCGATTTCCAGCGTAAAGCAAGTTCCAAAATCAGAAGCCTTTTCATGTAAAATCAATGTTAGCATTCTAAAGAGAATGCTGCTAAAATTTAATATACCAGAACTTGTAACAAATGCAAATGTAATGAATCACCCTGTTGGCATTTAATATTTTAATTTTTTTGGATTTTGTAAAAATTTTATCCTTTGTACAGCCATTTAGGGAAAGTCTTAGACGTTTCTTGTTTTTCTTGCTGGGAAGGGGTTGTTGGGAAAAAATAACCCACTCTGGGACCTTTATTCCCAGGAGTGGGACCAAGAGAAGCTGCATCGGACTGGGAGGGAAGTCTGATGCAGTCACCTGTCTAAATCATTAACTTGCTTTGAGTCTTTTCTTTAAGTTCATCAATGAAATTTCCAGCTGTTTATGGTCCGAATGCTCTGCATTTAGTTGCAGGAAGATGTTTGTATGCTCTTCCAGTCCGAGCTTTTTAAGGGTTTTTTGCAACTTGCTTCGAGCTCCCCTGTCACTGGGTACAGCTTGAAGGGCGACAAGAAAATGAAGTATAGCGTGCCAATCCTGATTTCGGATGACAAGTAAATCAGCAATTTTTTTATGCAGGCGGCATTTTTTGTGGAAGGTATCGGCATAATTCTGTGCTGTTTTGTACAGCTTCCATGCTTTGTTGAGCTGGTTGGATTTAACACAGCTGTCGCCTGCCCGGAGAATGTCTTCAAAGCTTAAACACCCCTGCTGCTGTGCCAGGGGCAGGATAGATTCATAAGCAGAGATTGCTCTTTGGAATTCTCTTTTTTTGTATGCTTCTCCGGCAGCAGATAAAAGTCCCTTTATAGCTTTATTTGCACTATCTGTACCCACTTCTTGCAGGACTCTAATCAGTTGAACAGCTTCTTCGATACTGGCACCTTCTATAATATGCTTCTC
>LFTO01000092.1:17746-33843 GCA_001513335.1 Clostridiales bacterium DTU086
AGGCCTTCCAGTATTTGAATAGCTCTGTCATACTTAGACAACTGCATTAGCTGGCGTATTCTTGCGCAAAGAACCGGCAATTCCTGAGCAGCTTCTGCAGCGTTATGCCTGCTGAAGAAGGGCATTTTGAACAGAGACCTCCTTATTTTTGTTTATGGAAGTA
Source organism: Clostridiales bacterium DTU086 (assembly GCA_001513335.1). GTDB lineage: Bacteria > Bacillota > DTU086 > DTU086 > DTU086 > DTU086. The sequence goes on from LFTO01000092.1 coordinate 17,910, forward strand.
ATTTCAAGATATTAAGGGAATATTCCTCTGACTCGGAAAAAGGTTACAAAAGAACAGGGATTACGATATTTTGTCCCCAACGGAAGCAAATAACGACAAAAGGGGTTATGCCGGAAAAGGAGTCTTGGAGAACCAGCCTTAGGGAGGGGCAATTGGAGGGGCTGGTTTAACACTACAGTTTGGTTTTAGAGTTGTTCCAGGCGAATGCCCCTTCTTCTTGGGCATTTCTGCACCACTGATAAAGGGTACAGGAGAGGCAGTCAGGTTTTCTGGCAGAGCATACCTTCCGGCCGTGATTTATCAGCCAGTGGTGAGCTTTTGACCAGAGTTCAGGGGGAATAGCCTCCTGCAGTTGTAGTTCTGTTCCCAAGGGAGTAGGGTTGTCCGCCAATCCCAACCTGTTGGCAACACGCAGAACATGTGTATCCACTGCAATGGCGTTTTTCCCAAAAGCGTTGCTCAGCACTACATTGGCAGTTTTTCTGCCTACTCCGGGCAGTTCCATCAGGCATTCCAAATCCTGAGGGACTTCTCCCCCGTATTTTTCCAGGAGGACTCTGCTGGCAGCAATTATATTTTTACTCTTATTGCGGAACAGGCCGCACCCTTTAATCATTTCTTCCAGTTGACCCGGTTCAAGGGCTGCAAAGTTCTCAGGTGTATTATATTTTTTGAAGAGAGAACCAGTGATTCTGTTAACCTGTTTGTCTGTGGATTGGGCTGAAAGTATGGTTGCCACCAGTAGTTCAAAAGGGGTTGTAAAGTTCAGCATTGACTTTACATTTGGGTAGAGCCGTTCCAATTCTTCCAGTATTTTTTGTGTCCTTTCAGTTTTTGTCATTACTATCTTCCTGTCTTTTATGCTCATTACTTTCCGTTTTGCCTTGGCAAATGCTTTTAATGTATTATACAGCAAGACAGCAAAAGGTGGGAAATCTAAATATTTTGTTTCCAAATATTAGATGGCACAAAATAGCGCTAAAGGAGGGGGCAATTTTTGCCGATGTTAGTACGGGAGGAATTTATATGTCCGATACTGGTTTTGCTGACAAAATAAAAAATGGGACAGTTGAGATTAAAAAGGGAAAGGTGTTTGTAACCAACCCTTCCCCCGGCGGCAAATGTGCTGTTATTCTTCCTTCTGACCAAGTTGATATTTATGTAGACGGAAAACTTATTAAAGAAAAAACTGCTGTGAGTGCGGAAAACAACATTAAAATTCTCGGCAAAGAAACTCCAGGAACATACAAAATTGACATTTCCGTTGATAAAGCAAAAATGAATGTTTACCTGGCAGTTGAGGTTGTTCAGGGGACAAAGTACGTCGTTAACGACTGCGGACCTTCTGAAGAGGTTGTTATCACCTGCGAGGAATATAAAGTTTCCCCTGCCCCACTTAATCCTGAGGAAGTACTTTCTGCATTGAGAAAAAGGGGCGTTACCAATGGCATAGACAGGGAGGCTGTGGAAAGGGCTATCAGGATTCCTACCGGGGAAGCAGTACTTGTTGCTACTGGCACCGAGCCGGAAAAGGGGGAGGACGCCCGTATTGAAGCCTGTTTTCAGGACGGTGAGTACCAGGAGAAAAGTACGAATGCTCTGTGGGTAGATAATTTTGACTACGGATTAATAGCTTCTATAGAGGCGGGTGAAGTGATTGCCCGAAAAATTCCTGCCAAGCCTGGTAAACCTGGCATGGATGTTACGGGGAGAAAACTAGACCCTCCGGGCACTAGGGATGTGCAGCTTAAGGCGGGACCAGGAGCAAAGTTGTCTCCGGGAGGGAACGAAGCTATTGCTACCATTAACGGCAGACCAATGCTCAGGGGATCTACGGCTTCTGTTATTCCCGTTTACAAGGTAAAAGGCAATGTGGATAAAAAAACGGGTAATATTAACTTCTCCGGTGACGTGGTAGTTGAGGGGAACGTTCTCGATGCTATGAAGGTTAGGGCGGGAGGTTCGGTAAGGATAGAAGGTTACACAACCCACTGCAGGATAGAAGCAGGCGGTGACATTATAATTGGGAAGAACGCTGTAGGCTGTGTTATCAAAGCGGGTGGGGCTAATGTTTACCTTATGCCCCTCTGGGAGAAGTTGGTTTCCGTAAGAGAAACAGTTGGGGAACTCAATAAAAGTCTACGGCAGTTTTTCGCTGATCCCCGGATTTTGGACAGGCCCGAAATCAAAAAGTACGGCCCGGGAGCGGTTCTGCGTTTACTGCTGGATACCCGTTTCAACGGTTTAGTGCTGGAAATCCGGGAACTGGATGAAATGCTGTCAGCGTTGACTGCCAGTTCCAAGGCGGTTTTCGAAAACAGTCTGTCCCCTGGAGTGACAAATTTGAGAAAACATTTTTCCGGAACGGGTCCTCTACAGTTTCGCACTACTAATGAAATCCTAAAAACTGTGGAAGAATTCCTAAAGTGTTCCGGTACCGGTCTGGAGACCATCGAAATGACTCTAAAGGATAAGGCTTCAATTACCCTGGGGAATGCGCAAAATTCTACCCTCCAGGCCACAGGTGATGTAATCATTAAGGGAAGGGGCTGTTATAACACTAACATTGTTTCCGGCGGAAACGTAATTGCCAGGGAGAAAAATAGTTTTTTCCGCGGGGGGAAGATAAAAGCTGAGGGTAATATAGAGATTTATGAGCTGGGGTCTTCCGGTGGAGCGGTTACTTATGTGGAAGTACCCTCTAATAAGACTATTACTTCAGTTGTTACACATCAGGGGTTAACTATTAAACAGGGGTCTGCAGTAAAAATTGTTGGAGTAAAGGTTGGAGATCTCTAGATAGTCGAATTTAGGAAAACGAGGGATCGTTAAATTGCTGGATTTGACCCAACTGGATACCATATTAAAGACTACTATTGACACCATACGCCAGGGCCAGCGGCAGATGTTCAGCATCGCTGAAACTGCCCGTGAGGAAGGTAAACACCTCAAACAGGAACTGGAAAATATTCAGGCTGAGATTCAGGAAACGATTGAACAGGTTGACAGGTGTGAATTAAAGGAAAAAGCATCCCGGAGAAGGCTTGCCCGTGTCAGTGCTGATTTCAAGAATTTCTCTGAAGAAGATATAAAAGATGCCTATGAAAACGCCAAGAATATTCAAATTGAGCTGGCCCTGCTGCGGGCCAAGGAGCAGCGCCAGCGTGAAAAGCGGACAGAACTGGAACTGCGGTATAGGGATTTAGAGGCCATGATAAAAAAGGCGGAAGCTCTTATCTCCCAGGTGGGAGTTGCAATGGATTTCTTAAGCAGCAACATTGAAAACCTCTGGGCAGAGGTAGAAAAGGTCCAGGACAGGGAAGAGACCATTTTTGCAGTTATCAAAGCCCAGGAAGAAGAAAGGAGACGGGTGGCCAGGGATATCCATGACGGTCCTGCCCAGTCTCTGGCAAATGTTGTGCTCCAGGTGGAATACTGCCAGAAGTTGCTGGATGTAGACCCTGAAAAGATTAAGTATGAACTGGAAGTATTAAAAGACATTGCCCGGTCCAACCTGGAGAATATCAGGAAGATTATTTTTGCTCTCCGGCCAATGGACCTGGATGACCTGGGCCTGGTTCCAGCAGTGAAAAGGTTCATTTCTGAATTTGAGAAGACCTGCAAAATTTCGGTAGATTTTAAATTTATCGGCGGGGAACGGCGGTATGCCTCAGCCCTGGAAGTGGCAGTATTTAGAATTGTCCAGGAGGCTCTAAATAACGTGGCCAAGCATTCCGGGGCTTCCAGGGTGGAAGTGGTCCTGGAGACACAGCCTAACGCTGTGGCTGCCGTTGTACGGGATAACGGTTCGGGCTTTATTTTGGAAGAAGTGCAAGGAGAAAGCAGTTTTGGAATTCGCGGGATGAAAGAACGTGCCGCACTTTTGAAAGGTGATATCCATATCAGCAGTACACCTGGCCAGGGTACGGAAGTCTTTGTGAATTTTCCTGTACGGGAGGATGAATTTGATGCAGTCGACGAAAATAATGGTTGTAGATGATCACCCCCTTGTCCGTGAAGGCATAATCAAGACCCTCAGTTTGGAAGCCAGCTTTCAGGTTGTGGGGAAAGCCGGGACCGGAAAAGCGGCATTGGAGGTTGCGGGTAAAACCCGCCCTGACGTAATCCTCCTGGACTTAAACCTCCCGGATATTACAGGTGTCGAGGTTTGCAGGCAGATAGTAGAGAGATATCCGGAGATAGATGTGATTGCCCTTACCATATATGACGATGAGGCCCATGTACTGGAAAGTATCAAGGCGGGAGTCAGCGGTTACCTGCTCAAGGATATAGACCCGGACACGCTGATTGAAGCAGTCAAGGCGGTCTGTGCAGGCGGTTCATATATTCATCCCAGCGTAGCCGGGATGCTCATATCCGATTACGGAAAATTATCCTCCCGGCTGAGGGGGGAACACAGGGAGGTACTTACAGCCAGGGAAAAGGAAGTCCTTTCCCTTGTTGCCCAGGGGCTGACCAATAAAGAAATTGCCGAGGAGCTGTTTATCAGCGAAAAGACGGTGAAAAACCATATTACCAATGTGTTCAGGAAGCTTGAGGTCAACGGCCGCACGGAGGCTGTTGTCCAGGCAATGAAAAAGCATATTATTTAGGAAGCAGCAAGACCCATTTAGGGCAGCCACAGGGTGCTGCCCCAATGACGGAGCATTTCCTCAAAGGCGCGGCACATGGCAGAGCCGGTCTTTTTTTTTGTTATTCCGGAGGCTTCGATGCAGGCAGGTAAAGGGTACAGGACTGACGGGTAATTGAGGGTGAGGTGGATTAGACAAAATCTGAGCCCTGGGACGAAAGTCCTATTATTTTTTGGGTATTTCGGTTGGGAAAAAATGGGGCAGGAGTCCGATTACCTTATTTTTTGTCAGGTGATAATCTTAACTTGACAAAATAACACGCACGGAGGTGCTTAAAATGACGGGTGCTCTCAAGAGATTGTGGACAGAAGAAAGCGGACAGGGTCTGGCAGAATATGGGTTAATTCTTGGTTTAGTTGCAGTTGCTGCAATTGTTGCTTTAGGTGTACTTGGCGGAGGGGCTTCTGACCTTATTGATGCAATAGGAGAAAAGCTCTCAGGCGTTAGCGTTCCCTAGAATTGGGATTAAGCTTATTTTTGTTTCCATATTGGATTATTTGTATTGGCAAACTTCCCCAAGTTGTAGACCGGTGATTGCTTTATCCCCACAAAGTAATTGCTGGTCAATTTTTTAAAAGTAGGCGGTGGTAAATGTGGCTTTCCCGGATATTATCCTGGTAACCCTCCTGGCAGTTTCAATGTATACGGACATAAAAGAGCGAAAAATATTGAACATTGTCACCGTGCCTGCTGCAGGCGCCGGCCTGCTGTACAACGCTGCGGCCGGAGGCCTGGCTGCAGGTTTGAAGGTTTCCCTGGGAGGCCTCCTTTTGGGGATGGGCTTGTTGATTATCCCCTTCCTCATGGGGGGTATCGGCTCAGGGGATGTAAAGCTCCTGGGGGCTATAGGGGCGCTGAAAGGTCCCGTCTTTGTACTCTATGCGGGACTGGCTTCAGCCATAGCCGGCGGCCTGCTGGCTGTCCTGCTCCTTGTTTACCGGGGAACCCTGGTCCAGGTGCTGAAAAACACAGCCTGGGGTTTTGCTACCCTGAAGGGTTCTTTTCTCTCGGGAGGCAATCTCATCGGGGGTTCTTTCCCCTACGGAATTGCCATTGCTGCCGGGACTGTATTTACCTTGCTGACGGGGTGGAACACATGGCTGGGATAAGGGGATTGCTGAAAGAGAACCGTGGCCAGGGTCTTGTGGAAATGGCAATCGTCCTGCCTGTGTTTATTCTGCTGTTCTTCGGTATTATCGAGTTCGGCAGAATATTCAACGCATTTCTGGTTACCAAGGAAGCCTCCCGTGAAGGGGCGCGCCTAGCCGCACTGGGTCACGAAAATTCTATTGTAGTTGATGCAGCCAGGGATGCAGCGGGAATATTTGACTCAAAGGCTGTTGAGGTTTCTATTTTCCCTTCAGATATGAGTAACAGGAAGAAAGGTAATGCGGTGACGGTTACTGTCTCCTATACAGTAGACCTGGTTGCCCCGGTTATTTCCGGTATTCTCGGTGAAGAGTTTCCCGTATCTGCGAGTACGGTGATGCGGGTTGAGTAGCTTGAGGTAAAAGGAAAGGACGGCGGTCGTATGGAAAAGGTCAGGTCATTTCTCCGGAGAGAAGAGGGCAGTGTACTGGTAATTGCTGCTCTGGCCATGACAGCTTTAATGGGCTTTGCAGCTCTGGTGACGGATGTCGGCCTCCTTTATGCTGAGCGAGCCAGGTTAATGGATACTGCTGATGCCGCAGCCCTTGCCGGGGCACAGGAACTCCCTGTTTCCCTGGAGGCGGCGGAACACGTTGCGGGACATTACATAGAAAGGAACGGCGGGGACCCATCGGACTTTAGTGTTTATGCTGGTACGGACCCTGATTACCCAGGTAAGGTTGTCCGGGTTACAGCAAACAGTGAGGTAGACTTCTTTTTCGCCCGTGTTCTCGGTTTTACAAAAGCCGATGTAGGTGCCAGAGCAGCGGCTACTGCTGGGGGGGCAACATCAGCTAACCATGTAGTACCCATTGGGATCAATAAGGAACAGGAACGGATACCCGGAAAAGAATATACTCTCAAATTTAATGCTCCTCCTGATGATAAGTCGGGTTTGGGTGCGGGAAATTTCGGTGCCCTGGACCTGGACGGAAATAATGGCGGCGGTGCCAATGACTATCGTGAGCGCCTGAAACACGGTTACAAGCAAGTCCTTAAAGTAGGAGATGTTATCATTCCGGAGTCAGGAAATATGGCCGGGCCTACCGAACACGGTGTTAGCCACCGCTTGAATGGATGCAACCATTACCCCCGGTGCACAATTTACCATTATGAGAAGGATTGTCCCAGGGTAGTGGTTATCCCTGTTTATGAAATATATGAGATGCAGAATGAGAATAAAGTGAAATCCATGAAAATTGTCGGGTTTGCTGCTTTTCTACTGAAAGATTATTCCGAGGAAGGTAAGGGCAACAATGCCAAGGCGACAATCAAAGGGTATTTTCTCCATGACTATGTGATACCGGGAGATTCTGACCCTGAACAGAAAAATTACGGAGTTTACGGCGTAAACCTGATCGAATAAAATTGCCTGCTTCCCTATAGGGCACAGGATGTGAATGTGGACAAACCGTCTCATTAGAAATGAGGGATGCACTGTTGTTGAACAAAAAATTGCTTCTCCTTGCCGTGGTTTTCAGCCTTCTGGCTGCGGGCAGCGTTTACTGGTATTTAAGCAGCCTTTCCGATGGGACTGAACGAGGGGAGATGGTCCCTGTGGTGACAGCTGCCCAGGATATTCCGAAAAATACTGTGATTGAAGAAAAAATGCTGGTTAAGACTGAGATCCCCAGGGAGTACGCCCAGGGAGGCGTAATAAACAATATTAAAGATGCTGAAGGCAAGGTTGCTCAGGTGAAAATACTCCAGGGGCAGCAGGTGCTCAGCAAAGCCTTGATCCAAACCGGGGATAGAAGTGCCGGACTGGCTTATGCCGTACCCAAGGGCAGGCGGGCAGTATCCGTTGCCATAAATGAGGTTTCCGGCCTGGACGGGCAGTTAATGCCCGGTGACAGAGTGGATGTAGCTGCAACTCTTGATTTTTCAGGATCAGGGGGTGGAGATATTACCCAAACCAGCATTATCCTCCAGGACATTGAAGTGCTGGCTGTTGGACGGGTTCTGGAGGCTGAGAAACAGAGCTGGGCTCAGCGGGGAGAAATGGAAAAAACGGTTACCCTGGCAGTGCTACCTGAGGAGTCCCAGCCATTGATACTGGCTTCAGAACGTGGCTCCATCAGGATGCTCCTGCGGTCGCCTGCAGACTCAGGAAAACCGAATTTAGGGAGCCTGCAGTTGAATGATATGCTTCGGGGAAGGTAGGGATGTTCATGGCAATTAGTTTAATTATCGCTGATGATGTGGAAGACACCAGGGCTGGTATCCGCCGTCTGCTCAGCCTGGATCCGGAAATCAAGGTTATCGGAGAAGCTGCTGATGGCAGGCAGGCAGTGGAAGAGACGATTAATCTGAAGCCTGATATTGTTCTTATGGACATCAATATGCCTGTTATGGACGGCATTACAGCCACTGAGGAGATAAATTTTCGCTTTCCTGAGACTTCGGTAGTCATTATGAGTGTCCAGGAAGAGAATGAGTATTTGAAAAGAGCCATGCTTGCCGGTGCCCGGGATTATATTGTCAAACCCTTTTCCAACGATGAGCTGGTAGATACCATCAAGCGGGTGTACCGGTTAGACAGAGAAAAAAAGAACAGCCTGGTCAAAAAGGCTCATCAGACTGACCCACAAATAATTTCCTTTTTTGGAACCAAGGGTGGAGTGGGTAAAACTACCTTAGCTGTCAACACAGCTATTGCCATCAGGCAGAAGACCCGTTCACAGGTAGTTTTGGTGGATTTGGACCTGCAGTTTGGGGATGTGGCCGCGGCTATGAATATTAAGCCCCTCCAGTCTATTGCCGACATGGTTCAGGAGTCTTCCGAAATTGACCGGGAGCTCCTGGAAAGTTACCTGTTGGTACATAAGCCTACCGGTGTCAAAGTTCTCTGTGCACCCTTGAAGCCGGAACACGGGGAGATTATCGGCCCCTCGGATATTGAAAAAATCCTGAAAATCCTTAAAGAAACTTACCAGTATGTAATTGTTGATACCGCCTGCTACTTTTCTGACCCGGTGCTTACTGCCCTGGAAATGAGCAGCACAATATTTATGGTTTCCACCCTTGATATTCTGGCTGTGAAGAACACAAAAATGGCACTCAACATTATGGAGAACCTGAATATGCACGGTGCTGTTCATATTATTCTCAATTGTGCTGATGAGACTACAGGTATGAAAAGGGAAGACTTGGAGCATGCCCTCGGCTGTGAGGTGCTGTGTGCAGTTCCTACCGGCAACAAGACTGCTCTTTCAGCGATTAACAAAGGGATACCCTTCGTTCTTACCCATCCAAACTCCAACATTGGGGAGGGCGTCATGAAGATTGCCCACAGCCTGATTCAGGGGGTTGAAAAGCCGGCAAGGAAAAAGAGGGTAGGACTGATAGCCGGGCTCATGGGTATTCATTCTTAAGGGGAGGTGACAGGGATGTCTCTTATGCGCAGGCTGGAACGGGAACAGGCAGTCTCTGCACCCACTCCGGACGTAAAACTTGTACGGGAACAGGTTGATCCCTATAAAGACTTAAAAACCCGGGTACATCACAAACTGATTGCTGAACTGGAAAAAAATCCCCTCCCATCTACTGATGATGAGGAGTTTGAGGAGAGAGTCCGGTCTCTAACGGAGGAATTTTTGAACCGGGATACAGAATACCTGCCGCGGACGGAAAAACAGAAAATAATTGAAGATATGGTTAACGAAGTTGTAGGCTTTGGTCCCATTACTCCTCTCATCAATGATGATACCGTAACTGAAGTAATGGTTAACGGTCCTTACCAGGTTTATGTTGAACGTGGGGGCAGGCTGGAGAAAACGAATGTCCAATTCCGGGACGATGATCATGTTCTCAACGTTATTGACAAGATAGTTGCTCCCATAGGCCGTCGGATTGATGAGAGTATGCCCATGGTAGATGCCCGTCTTCCTGACGGTTCCAGGGTAAATGCCATTATTTCTCCCCTTTCCCTGACAGGCCCCTGCATCACTATCAGGAAGTTTTCCCGGGACCCTTTTACAATTAAAGACTTGATACAGTTTGGAACCCTCAGTCCTGAAATGAGTATGTTTCTTGAAGCATGCGTAAGGGCACGGTTGAATGTGGTGGTATCCGGTGGTACGGGTACAGGAAAAACTACCCTCTTAAACTGTATATCTTCTTTTATTCCTGAGGAAGAGCGCATCATAACCATTGAAGATGCGGCAGAACTGCGGCTTTCCCAGCCCCACGTAATCACCCTGGAAACCCGGCCGCCGAATATTGAAGGAAAGGGTGCTATCACCGTCAGGGACCTGGTGCGCAACTCCCTGCGTATGCGTCCCAACAGGATTGTGGTCGGCGAGGTTCGTGGCGGCGAGTCCCTGGATATGCTTCAGGCCATGAACACAGGTCACGACGGTTCTCTGACTACAGTTCACGCCAATTCCCCCAGGGACATGCTCTCCCGCTTGGAAACAATGGTTTTGATGGCTGGCATGGACCTTCCTCTCCGCGCTATCCGGGAACAGATAGCCTCGGCTATTGATGTTATTGTACAGCAGAGCAGGTTCCAGGATGGTTCTCGTAAGATAACACACATTACTGAGGTAGTGGGTATGGAAGGGGATACCATGGTTACCCAGGATATTTTTAAGTTCCAGCAGACGGGAAAAAGTCCCCAGGGTAAAATAACAGGCCGCTTTCAAGCCACAGGAATTATTCCCCGTTTTCACGACAAGCTGAAGACCAGCGGAATCAGGCTTCCGGAAAGCATCTTTGAACCTTTTGAGGGGTTTGGAGGTAAGAAGAAATGATAATCATTTGGGCAGCAGCTGTTCTTTCTTTTTTTGCCGTGTTCTCAATACTGTTGGCAGTATATTATTCTCCCGCTGCCCAGCGGCGCAGCCTCTCCCAGCGTATTCAAAACCTGACCCAGAGTTCAAGTGCCCAGGAGAGGAGGACAAAGGAACCCAGGTCTTATAAAACCCTGCTGAGGAACCTGAGCCGTACTATTGCGCCCAAGGGGCTAGCTGCCCGCTTTGAGTCGGATTTGATAAAAGCAGGTATTCTCCTAAAGGGGGAAGAGGCTGTAACTCTCTGGCTCCTGCTGCTGGTAGTTCCAGCGGCAGCGTTCCTGATTCTGAGCCGGGACATTGTGGCTGCCCTTTTGGTAATGGCCATTGCCTGTGCAGTACCTTTTTTCCTGCTGAAATCGGCCACTGCCAAGCGCATTGCCAGGTTCGACAGCCAGATTAGCGATGCCCTGGTAATCATGGCTAACTCCATGCGGGCAGGTTTCAGCTTTCTACAAGCCCTGGAGATGGTGGGAAAGGAAATGGAGGACCCTATGTCCTCAGAAGTACGCCGTGTGTTGAGGGAAATGCAGCTGGGAGTTCCTACAGAAAAGGCTCTGACCAATATGGGGGAAAGAGTGGGCAGTGAGGACTTTGATCTGGTGATAACGGCAATTTTAATCCAGCGCCAGGTGGGGGGTAACCTCGCCGAGGTTTTAACCAATATTTCCAGCACAATCAGGGGCAGAATCCAACTGGGAAGAGAGGTCAAGGTACTGACAGCCCAGGGAAAAATGTCAGGTTTGGTTATCGGTATTTTACCTTTAGTTCTCTGCGTATTCCTCTATTTCGTGAACAAGGAATATATACTGCTTCTCTTCACCGATTCCCGGGGGCTGCTTCTCCTGGGAGCTGGGATAGCCCTCCAAATTTTTGGTCTGTTGATTATCAAGAGGATTGTGGATATTCAGATGTAGAGGGTGCAGGAGGTAAAAACCATGGAGCTGTTAATCATTACCGGGTTAGTTGCGGCTGCTGTATTTGTGCTAATCGTACTGGTTATGGAGCAGGGGGCTAAAAAGCGCTTGGTGTTTGAGGAACGTTTAAAAGCCTACTCCCTGCAGGAGAAAATGGAAAACGCAATACAGGAGGAATTGAGTGTTCCCCTAAGTGAACGCTTGACCCGCCCTCTGCGCCGGGTTGTAAGAGCGCTTCCTGAGCGGGCCATGCCTGCAATTACCCTGGAGGGCCTGTCAACTAAACTGATGCTTGCAGGTTATCCCGGAAATTTAACTGCAGCCGAATTTGTGGCCCTGCGCTATTCACTGATGCTCCTCATCCCAGGAATCGTGTTTGTGTTAATTTTGTTTTCCGGCTACAGCCTTTTGCACGCTGGAATGCTGATTTTTTTCTCCGGGCTTTTGGGCTATTTTATCCCTGAACTGTTTCTGAAAAAAAAACGAACAAGCAGGCAGGAAGAAATACGCCGGCAGCTGCCGGATGTATTGGATTTATTGACTGTAAGTGTGGAAGCGGGGCTGGGTTTTGATGCCGCTGTTTCCAAAGTTGTGGAAAAAATGGATGGGGCTCTTCCCAGGGAGCTTGGCCGCCTCCTCCAGGAAATCAAAATGGGCAAGCCCCGCCGGGAATCTCTCAAGGACCTTAGGGACCGGATTGCTGTGGAAGACGTATCTAATTTTATCAGCGCAGTTTTACAGGCGGACCACTTGGGGGTGGGTATTGGCAATGTTCTCCGCCTCCAGGCTAGTGACAGCCGGGAGAAGCGCCGCCGGGAAGCACAGGAAAAGGCACAGAAAGCTCCCGTTAAAATGGTATTGCCTCTGGTGCTGTTCATTTTCCCGGCAATTTTCATTGTCCTGTTGGGGCCGGCTATGATAAACATTATCGATGCTTTCAGCAAAATGTAGGGAACTCCAGAGTTTTTTAACTCCAAAGAGGTAGCGCAGGCAAAAGAATCTGAGGCTACAGCCCTGTTGTACTCTGAGAAGGCAACGTAAGGCAAAGGGTCTTGAGTGCACTTCAACAAGAGATCCTTCGCTTCGCTCAGGATGACAGGGCACAAGAATCAGTGTGACAGGGTAGAAGAAGTAGGATGACACGCGGGCTAACGGCGCGGATCTGGGAGCTGTCCGGGAGCTTCTTAGAAGAAAGTAGTAGGATGACACGCTGGCTCAAGGAACGTGCAGACTCAGAATTATACACCGGTTTGGAGACATTAGGGACCGTTTTTTAACAGTCCTTATTTTTTTGTTGAAATTTGGTAAACAAATTGCCAAATGCTGCCGATACCTTAAAAAGGGCCATTTGCGGTTAGATAGAAAAAGTTTCTTGGAATGGGGGGGATTTTTTGGTTGGCTGGACAGGTTTTTCAAAAACATTACGGGGAAGGTTGGGCATTTTCTTTATTATTGTTGCGGTAATTCCACTTTTGGTATTGTCTCTTATTGGTCTTAATCAATTTTCCAGTACTATTACCGATGAAATTGAGGCAAATTATGAGACCCAGTCCCGGGAGAAGCTTAATACCCTGGAAATGCTGATATCGGAAGGACGTACCACTATCAGCACCGTTGCAGGGACGCCGTCCCTCCGCAACCTGGCAGAAAATTCGGCGACCCAGGCGGAAAGTATGGGCTTGACAACCATGAGCGTTGAAGAAAGAGAAGCCTTTACCGGAGATAATTCCTGGACCGTGGCAGGCGCCTCCGGAGTTGCCGCTTTTCTGCAGGAAAGGGTGGAAGCTTCCGGTGGTATGTTTGCCGAGCTCTTCATGACAGATAAGTATGGACATACAGTGGCTGCTTCCAAGAACACTTCTGATTTTGTGCAGAGCGATGAAGAATGGTGGCAGGAAGCTTTTGGAAAGGGACAGTATATCGGGGATATAGAATTTGACGACTCTGCAGGTACCTATGCCCTTCGCATGGCTACTGCCATTACTGATGATGAGGGGAATCCAATTGGCGTGGTAAGTGGTGCCTACGATTTTAAGAAATTCGTGAGCAGTATCGAAGAAGCGGTTTCCTGGTCCCAGGGGAGCAACGCACTGCTTATCAACGAAAAAGGAATAATCCTTGCCGACACAAAAGACGGACGGGTTTCCGAAAACATTGAAGATCTACAAATCCCTTTTGTTGAAGAAGCTGTTAACTCAGGGAAAGTGTACGGCAGTTCAGTAAATGAGGACGGCCGGGGAACGGAATACCTTTTTGGTTTTGCAAAAAAGCCTGCTGTCAGCGGATTTGAGGGCCTAAACTGGACTCTTGTCCTTTTTATACCTTCAGATCTGGTGCTGGCACCTGTTGCAGATATGCGTCAGTTAGTAATCCTGATCACTATTGTGTTTGCCCTGGCTGCTGCGGTGGTGGGGTATATTGTCCTGGGGAGGATTTCCAAACCGGTAGCTGTCCTTGCTGAGGACACTGTTAGAATCAGCCAGGGTGACCTTACTCACATTTCCGGAAATGTCCTCCGGGGAGATGATGAAGTAAGCATGCTTACCCGTTCCTTTGCCGAAATGGTGGAAAGCATCAGGGACATTGTTATCCGTGCGGCAAAAACCGCTGGTGAGGTTGTGGGCTCAGCCAGTCAGTTGAGTGCTACTGCCGAAGAAAATTCTTCTGCTGCAGAAGAAATTGCGGTGACGGTTCAGGAAATGTCTGCGGAAGCCGATAAACAAAGCAGCAGCGTATCTGATGTATTGGAGCAAATCAACAGCCGTTCTGACTTCATAAAGCAGTTGGTCTCCATTGCAGAAAGTGTGTCGGAATCAGCCAATGAAGTGATGAGTAAGGCTGAGAGCGGCAACAAATCCATCGCCACAGCTGTAAGACAGATGCATGCTATTAAGAATGTGGTAGAAAATTCGGCGAAAGAAGTTTTTGACTTAGGTGAGCGGTCCAATCAAATAGGACAAATCACCAATACAATTACAGTTATAGCAGAACAGACCAACCTCCTGGCTCTGAATGCCGCTATAGAGGCAGCAAGAGCGGGTGAGCAGGGGCGCGGCTTTGCCGTTGTTGCTGAGGAAGTTCGCAAACTTGCGGAGCAGGCATCCGATGCTGCCAGCGAGATTTCCGGCCTGATCAAAGAAATTCAAAGGGAAACCGATGAGGCTGTTGAGGCTATTCAGGCCGGGACTCATGAGGTTAAGACAGGGATGCAGGTTATGGGCGAAGCAGGAAAAGCCTTTCAGGGGGTCCGCAGGGCTGTCAGGCATATTTCCCAGCGGGCTGAAGAATCGGCTCAGGCAGCCCATGAACTTGATGAGGGGAGCAAAGCAATTACAGACGCAATGGAATCTGTAGCTCTGTTTGCCCGGGAAGTTGCCTCCCGGACGGAGAGTGTGGCTTCAGTCACGGAAGAGCAGGCGGCGTCTATGGAAGAAATTACTTCTGCGGTACAAAATCTATCCGAAATGGCGGAAGAGCTCCAAAGAGCCCTGGCCCACTTTACGGTTACTGTTGACGGTGAGGTTATGGAAACCCTGGAAACTTACCAAGGTGAGGAATATCCGGAAGGTCCCCAAGAAAGGCCTTTGGGCACGGAATTTCCCCCTGCCCCGGATATTCAGGAAAAAAGCAGTGAAGGTTGAGGTTGCTTAAACAATTAATTCGATGGAAGGAGCGGTTGGAATGGACAAGGACAAGCAGCAAGGAAAAGTGGGAGAAGAACAGCTGGTAGTATTTACCCTGGCAAATGAAACTTACGGGATTGCTATTTCCACGGTAAACGAGATAATCAGAATGCAGGATATTACAGAGGTACCTCGCACCCCGGATTTTGTAGAAGGGGTCATCAACCTGCGCGGAAGGATTGTACCTGTAATTGACTTGCGCAAGAGATTCGGTCTTGAGGCGGCCGAGGCAACCCAGGCATCCCGCATTATGGTGGTAGAACTGCAGGGGTTAACCGTGGGAATGATTGTGGATTCTGTTTCCGAAGTCCTCCGCCTCCCTACCGACAGCATTGAACCCACCCCTGCCATTGCTTCAGGGGTAGATTCCGCTTATCTAAAAGGGGTAGGCAAGTGGGATGACCGTCTGATTATCTTACTGGATATAGAAAAGGTGCTGTACCAGAGCGAGCAGGAAGAAGTTGCAGCCAGCATGGAGATTGTTGCTTCCGGTGACAGTGAGGCCGTACAATGAGCGACTTTGATTTATCTCAGTACATGAATATTTTTCTTGAGGAGGCGGAGGAACAGCTCCAGGTCCTGGATGAGGGACTGGTGATACTTGAGCAGGATTGGGACAACCAGGACCTGCTCAACCGGATTTTCCGGGCGGCACATACATTAAAGGGTTCTTCAGCCTCCATGGGATTCGGTAAAATAGCTGACCTTACCCACAACATGGAGAGTGTCCTGGACTGTTT
>LFTO01000100.1 GCA_001513335.1 Clostridiales bacterium DTU086
AGGGGGAATTTTTTATGAATTTTTGTCATTTTTCCGTGGCATTATTTGGCATAATGTGGTATAATTAAATAAATATCGACACTCAGAGACGGAGGTTCTTAATGTGTACCTAAAAAAATCTTATCGAAAAGACACGGGGAGGACTTATCTTTCTATCGCTCAGAAATACAGGGATCCAGAGACAGGTATTTCCACTGACCGTACTGTTAAATCCCTTGGTTACCTTGACGAACTGGAGAAAATATACGATGACCCTATCGCCCACTTCAAAGAGCTTGCCCGGAAAATGACTGAAGAGGAAAATGCCCAAAAGAAGTTGACTTTGTCCATCAATATGGAGGAAAAACTTGCTCCTAATACTGATAACAGAAAGAATTTTGGCTATGCGGCAATTTTAAAGATTTATCATGAATTGGGTTTGGATGTGTTTTTCAAGAATAAGTCCAGGCATGAGAATTTTAAGTTCAATACGAATTCCATCATGATGCTTTTGGTTATCTCCAGGCTCCTTTCTCCCGGCTCCAAGAAAAAGGCTTTTGAGGAAAAAGGGCGGTATTTTGAGCGTTTTCATTTTTCTTTGGCGGATGTTTACCGGTCCCTCTCTCATTTTTCGAAGATTGCCAAGGAGTTTCAAAGGTATTTGAATGCTCAGATCAGTGAGAAGTATGGGCGTAATACTAAGACCATCTATTATGATGTGACCAATTTCTATTTTGAGATTGATGAGGGGGATGAGTTCCGTAAGTTCGGGTTGTCAAAGGAAAACCGTCGGAATCCTATTGTGCAGATGGGATTGGCTATGGATGCTGATGGGATACCTCTTCATTATGATTTGTTTCCTGGTAATACGGTTGATAAGGAGACCTTTCGGCCGGTTATCGGGGAAGTAAGAAGAAATTATGATACGGGCAGGATTATTGTTGTTGCTGATATGGGGATTATTACGGGGGATAATATTTTTTATCTTCAGGGTAAGGAGAAGGGAAGGAATTTTAACGGTTATGTGTTCAGTTTTTCGGTCAGGGGCGGCACTCAAGAGTTTAAGGAGTATGTCCTTTCTGATGAGGGTTACGTAGATCAAAATGGCAAGCCTGCCGATGAAAATGCTGATTTCAAGATGAAAAGCAGGGTCATTGCCAGGGAAATCAATGTAACGTTGCCTAGTGGAAAAAAGACAAGGAAAACGGTGTATGAAAAGCAGGTGGTTTTCTGGGGAAGAAAATATGCTTTAAAGGCTCAGGCTGAACGGGAAGAGCTTTTAAAAAAGGCTTTTGATTTGGCGGCTAATCCTCAGAGCTACAATAAGGCTACTTCTTATGGGGCGGCCAGGTATGTGAAGAATCTTAAGTTTGATGAGAAGACGGGAGAGGTTCTTGCGGTTAAGGAGCGTCCGGTTGTGGACTGGGAAAGGGTTAGGGAAGAGGCCAAGTATGATGGCTACTATGCGATTGTCACCAGTGAATTGGATATGTCTGATGTTGAAATAATTGATACTTACCGGGGTTTGTGGAAGATTGAGGAGACTTTCCGGATTACTAAGGGGGTTTTGGAGACCCGCCCGGTGTATGTATCTCTTCAGGATCATATTAATGCTCATTTTTTGATTTGCTTCATCGCGCTTACGATTATGAGGATTATGCAAAGAAAAACGGGCAATGTTTATTCTGCGGAACAGATTATTGAGTGTCTTCATAGGATTTCTTGCTCAAAGGAGCATGAAAATGTTTATTTGTTCGATTACAGAACTGAAGTTTCCGATGCTATTGGGAAGGCCTTGGGGATTGATTTTACCAACAAGAGGCTTCGTCTTGGGGACATTAAAAAAATTGGAAGTGTAAATTATTTTGTGTAAATGGATTTGTTCCTTAAAGCTTTGTTTACTGGCTTAGCATTAGTTTAACATAAATTGGGAATAATATTCATGGCTCTTACCTATCAGGGGGATAGGGCAATGCCGGAGGGCAACCCGAGCGCCTGTTAGGGTTCTCCTGAGGATAGGGGTGGCTTTTTGCTGCCCCTTTACCGATCCTTTAAATATCCTTGGGAGAACAAAAGCGATAAACTCTGGGGCGAAGCCCCAAAAGTTATATTATTAACCCTGGTTTTATTCGATCCCTGAAATAGATGGCAAACTGTGAGATACAACTCCCCCAATCTTTTAATGGCATGGTCCATTTTTTATAAATATCCATGGTAGCCAGATAGACTATTTTAATTAACGCTTCATCGTTTGGATAAGCTGTCTTGGTTTTGGTGACTTTCCTTAATTGTCGGTGATAACCTTCAATGATGTTGGTAGTGTAAATCATCTTTCGTATTTCATGGGGATATTTGAAGTAAGTAGTTAATTCTGACCAATTATTCTCCCAGGAACGAATTATAATTGGGTATTTGTTACTCCATTTTTCTTTAAATTCCCCAAAGGCAAACTCTGCTTCTTCCAAGGTTAAAGCCTGATAAACTTTTTTCAGATCCGCCATTATTTCCTTCTTGTGTTTGTAAGGTACATACTTTAATGAGTTACGGATCTGGTGGATTACGCATAATTGGAGCTCTGTTTGAGGAAAAACAGCGTTAATTGCCTCAGAAAAGCCGGCTAAACCATCTTTGCAAGCAATTAGGATATCCTCAACACCACGATTTTTCAGTTCATTGCAAACATTGAGCCAAAACTTTGCACTTTCATGTTCTCCTACCCAAATACCGAGTATTTCTTTATGACCTTCCAGGTTGATACCTAAAACGCTGTAGGCTGCCTTATTAACAATACGGCTGTCCTGGCGCACTTTAAAGTGAATGGCATCAAGGAATACTATTGGGTAGATTCGGTCCAGCGGCCGGGATTGCCACTCAGCAATCATAGGCAGTATTTTATCTGTGACCTTACTGACCATAGTAGGGGATACATCAATACCATAGATATCCTGCATGTGTTTTTCTATATCCCTGGTAGACAAACCTTTAGCATACATAGCAATAATTTGGTCTTCTAATTGGTTAGATGTGTTCTCGTATTTCTTGACAATCTGAGGCTCAAATTCCCCGTTACGATCTCTGGGAACTTCAATTTCAGTTTGTCCAAACCTTGTTTTTACCGTCTTCTTGCTGTAACCGTTTCGGCTGTTACCGCTGTTATTACCGACTGGATCATGTTTTGCGTAGCCAAGGTGCTCCTCCATTTCTGCTTCAAAGATTTGCTGCAGGGTCTCTTTAAAAAGGTCTTTTAGCTTTTCATGGATGTCATCCATACTACGGCAGCCTTTGGCTAATTCTTTTGCCAATAATGATTTGTTTTGCATAAATGGTCATCTCCTTTTATTGGATAGTATTACCATTTACACAAAACTTTTTACGCTCTCTGCTGCACTTTTCTCAAGCCTCGAAGCTGCGTGTAGCGCATCCCATGTTTTTCTTTGGCATCGGCAAAAACACGCTCAATTGTCT
>LFTO01000184.1 GCA_001513335.1 Clostridiales bacterium DTU086
GAGATCCTGAGCATGAAATGTCTCTCCGCGAAGAAATGGCCGAGTTTGGTTTCAGGAAATAATCTTTTAAAGGATGTCAATTGTTTATGGAATCGGTAAAACCCCCTCATATAACATGCGGCTGTTATTTAGCCTGCTTATGAGGGGAATTTTTTTGGACATCTGCAAAAGTTGCTGTAGAATAGATTTAACACTCAAAAAATAGAGGGGTCTTTATGGAAAAACTGCCGAAGAGGTTGAGGGCTGTTGCTTCCGTGGTACCACCCTGTAAAACAGCAGCAGACATAGGCACCGACCACGGGCTTCTGGCTGTATATCTTATCCAATCAGGTATTGCTTCCAGGGTTGTAGCTTCCGATATTAACCCGGGGCCTTATCAAAAGGCAAAGGCTCGCATTTGCATTAGTGGTCTCGAGGATTTCATTGATGTCCGTTTGGGGAATGGGTTGAACGTTCTACAGCCGGGAGAAGCTGAGGTTATAATTATTTCAGGTTTGGGAGGCTATACCATTGTAGAAATATTGAATGAAGGACAGGCGGTTCTCAAAGAGGCTGATGTTCTGGTTTTGAATCCGGTAACCCATCAGAGTGAAGTCAGGCATTGGCTGAAGGAGAATGGGTGGAAATTGTCCGATGAGGAACTGGTTGAGGACCAGGGCAGGTTATACCAGGTTATTGCTGCCTGTCCTGACAGGGGAAATGAATCTGAGAGCTGGAGCCAACTGGAATATGATGCCGGCCCGTTAATTATTAGAAAAAGGCACCCCCTTCTGAAGGAATACTTGAGAAGAAAATTGAAAAAATATGAGAGGGCGGTTGATAACTTAAAGAAAAGCCCAAGTCCGCTATCGGTGCAAAAGCGGAAAAAGCTTATGTCTTCCGTTGCGGAAATAAAAACCCTGTTGGCCTCATTACCCGGGGTTCAGGAGGAAGGAAATGATAACCTGTAAAAAGGTGATGCGGATAATCGAAGAGTTTGCCCCTAAGGGACTGGCTGCCGAGTGGGATAATGTCGGCCTGCAGGTGGGAAACCCGGAGGGGGAAGTCAAGAGCATCCTGGTAACTCTTGATGTCACTGAAGAAGTCCTTGATGAAGCCGTATCTCTTGGCGCAAATATGATAGTCAGCCACCACCCCCTTATTTTCAAGTCTCTCAAAAACCTCCGGTACGATTCTCCAACAGGATGGCTTGTTGCCAAGGCCGTTCAATCAAATATACATATTTACGCTGCCCACACTAATGCAGACAACACGATTGAGGGAGTGAACCAGTGTCTTGCCCGGAGGATTGGGTTGAAGAACACCCAGGTGCTTAAACGGGAAAGCTCAAAGCTGTATAAAGTAGTGGTTTATGTCCCGGAAGGATTTGAAAATACTGTGCGCACTGCAATGGGCGATGCCGGTGCCGGCCGACTTGGTGACTACTCCTACTGTTCATTCATGACTTCGGGGACAGGTTCTTTTAAGCCCCTGGAAGGGGCCAACCCCTTTATCGGGAAACAGGGCCGCTTGGAGGAAGTACCTGAGTACAGGATAGAAACCGTCGTCCCTGAGGCAATTTTGCACAGTACAATATCAAAGATGCTCCAGGTACACCCTTACGAAGAACCTGCGTATGACGTTTTCCTCCTGGAAAATCAGGATGCCAGGTACGGCCTGGGCCGGATTGGGGAACTGGAGGAACCCCTGGAACTGGGATGCCTTGCGGAAAAGATTAAGGAGGATCTGGACTGCCCCTGGGTGCTGGTCTCAGGGGACCTGGAGGCAGTAATAAAGAGAGCAGCCCTCTGCGGGGGGGCCGGGGCGGATTTAATTTATCTGGCAAAGTCAAGGAATGCGGATGTCTTGGTAACCGGTGACGTCAAGTACCATGAAGCAATGACGGCTAAAGAGCTGGGTTTGAGCATTATAGATGCAGGGCACAACGCGACGGAAAGGGTCTTTATTCCGGAACTTGCTGAGTACCTGAGGAAAAAACTGAATAAACAAGGGGAGGAAATTGACGTATATACGTCCACAATTGATACAAACCCCTGGACACAGGTAATAGGATAGTTTCGACTATCCTTATTTTATTTCAAAAGGAGGTAAAATATGGGCAACCTGGACAATCTATGGAAGCTTCAGGAAATCAGGAAAAAATTTTTGGGTCTGAAGAAGAGGGAGCAGGAGGCCTTAAACAATCCGGAAGAAAAAAACATAAAGGGGAAGATGGATGCTCTCCGGTGCGAATACGATGTGTTAAACTTGAAAATTAAAGGTATTGAAAGGGACCTCAAGAAGCGGGAGATGGATTGCAAGGCTCTTGAGGAAAAAAAGCAGAATTTACAGGAGGAACTATACAGGGGAAATGGAAATGCGAAAGAACTCTCCGGCATACAGCAGCAGTTGGAAAAGACTGAGGAGGAACACCTGGCAGCCGAAGAGGATATAATGGGTTTTTCCGAGGAACTGGAAGCGCTTAATAAGGATGCTGCAAAACTTAACCAGGACATCTCCCAGTTAGAAAACCGGCTTGGCGTTCTCCAGGCTAACCTGGAAGTTGAACTGCAGGAGATAAGGCACGAAATAAAGCAGGTAAAGAGAGCCCATAAGGAAGTCTTGAGCAATATCGATGAAAAGACTCTCAATATATACAACAAAAAATTTAACCAGTATTCGATAACCACTGTTGCCAAGGTCAGCGGGGGACTGTGTATGGGGTGCAAAGTCCACCTTCCGCGCTACCTTATAGCCGAAGTAAAGAAAAGAGACGTCTTGGTAGGATGTGAGAATTGTGGTAGAATACTGTATTATCCCAATCAGGAAGAGTTGAAAGCATGAGGAATTTTACAGTATATTGTGATGGGGCTTCAAGGGGCAATCCCGGCGAGGCAGGAATAGGCTATATTATAATTGATGGGAACGGCAAGGTGCTCAAAGAAGAAAGTGACTACCTGGGACAGGCAACCAACAACGTGGCAGAATATACTGCACTGGTACGTTCCCTGCAGGACAGCCTTAAACTGGGTGCAAAAAGCGTACAGGTATATTCCGACAGTGAATTAATGGTAAAGCAGATTAAGGGGGAGTACCGGGTAAAGAATCCTGGGCTGGCACCTCTTTTCCAGCAGGTTTCAGGGCTTATTGCTAGGTTTGACAACTTCAAGATAGACCATGTTCCCCGGGAGAAAAACAAAAAGGCTGACAGTTTAGCCAACAAGGGAATTGATGCTGTCTTGACTCAAGAATAGTTATATGCTATGATATATATCCTGAGTATATATGATAATGATATAGTGGTTAAGTAAATCAGATGGTCGCGGGCATAGAGATATGCCTGAGGAAAGTCCGAACTCCGCAGGGCAGGGTGCTGGATAACGTCCAGTGGGGGCGACCCCAAGGCAAGTGCCACAGAGATATACCGCCCGGATTTTCCGGGTAAGGGTGGAAAGGTGAGGTAAGAGCTCACCAGCAGGCTAGGCGACTAGCCTGGCTCGGTAAACCCCACCTGGAGCAAGGCTAATAGGGGAACACATGGAGTTGCCCGCTCCGTTCCCGGGTAATGCTGCATGAGGTATCAGGCAACTGGTATCCTAGACAGATGACCATCTTCAACAGAATTCGGCTTATGATTTGCTTAACCGCTT
>LFTO01000206.1 GCA_001513335.1 Clostridiales bacterium DTU086
TTGAAGAGGATGCCAGGGCCGAAGGAAACCGGTGTCTTGAGTGCGGTTGCCAGGACTATTTTGAGTGCGGGCTGATCAAGTATGCCAACGAGTATAGTGTCCAGCCCGAGAGGATAGAGGGAGCAAAACACGGTGAGGTTTTAAAAGAAGAGCATCCCCTTATGGAGCGGGATTCCGAAAAATGCATACTATGTGGATTGTGTGTGCGCATATGTGAAGAAGTCATGGGCGTAACGGCATTAGGATTGGTGAACCGGGGCTTTGAAAGTATTGTTTGTCCGGAGTTTAACCTGCCCTTGAAGGATACCGGCTGTGTCTCCTGTGGTCAGTGTATAGCAGTGTGTCCTACAGGAGCTTTAACGGAGCGCAGCACCACAGGCAAGAATGTGCCTCTGGAGCTGGAGGAAACACAAACGGTATGTTCCTTCTGCAGCCTGGAGTGTGAAAAAGTAATCAATACCCGTGGCGGCAGGGTGATTAGATGTGTTCCGGCAGAAGGAGGAAACTTGTGCAGTAAGGGCAGATTTGCCTTTGAGGCTTATAACAGGGAGCGTTTGACCCAACCCCTGGTGCGCCGGGACAGTAAGTTGGTTGAGGTCTCCTGGCAGGATGCCCTGCTCTATGCGGCCCAAAAAGCCCGAAGTATCAAAATAAGGAATGATGGTTCTGCCCTGGCAGTGTTTGTGTCCCCAGCTTATACCATGGAAGAAGCCCATGCTGCCGTGTGCTTGGGCAGGCTTGCCCTGGGTACGGGTAATATAGCTACTTTTTCCCGTAACCCTGCCAGGGGGTTAATAGATGTTTTTGGTGACGGAATATCAACTAACAGTATGGATGAGGTTTTCAACACCGACCTGATTCTTATGGTAGGTTCCTTCAATGAAAGCCAGATAGCGGCAGTGAAGGTAAGGCAGGCAGTAAAAGAGGGTGCTACGTTGGTAGTCATCAGCCCGGAAGAAACCCTGGTGGATGACCTGGCAGCTTTGAAAGTATCTGCAGACAATATCAGCGGACTGTTAAAGGAAGTACTGGCTGCTGTAATTCAGAAGGGACTTACTGCCGGTGGATTTATTGAAGCCCACGTAGAAGGTTTTGAAGAGTTTAAGATTTCTTTAGGCGTAATCGAGCCTGGGGATAATTCGTTATCAGTTGCCGAACTCTATGCCCGGGCAAGGAACGCCATGATTATAATTGACGGGAACCTGGTTAATGTACCCGGGGTTCAACTGCTTGCCGACCTGGCCTTGATAACAGGTAAAATAGGTGTCCCCCGCAACGGGATAGTTATGGTAACGCCGGGCGGCAATGCTTGCGGCATCAGCGATGCCGGGGTAGATTTCTGCCATATGCAGCTTAGTTCACAGCTACAGGAGGGTAAAATCAAAGGGGCCTTTATTTTCGGTGAAGACCCTGTTGGGTCCGGCAGTTTAGAAAGCGATAATCTCCAGGCATTGGAGCTGCTGGTAGTATCTACACCATTCATGACTCCCACTGCAGAACTGGCTGATGTAGTGCTGCCTGGTTCTACTCCCCTGGAAGTCTCGGGGACTTATGTCAGCGGAGACGGAAAGATAAAGAAACTGCGCCAGGTCAGGAAGCCGGA
>LFTO01000195.1:0-13331 GCA_001513335.1 Clostridiales bacterium DTU086
CCGCCGGCAACTCCGGCAAAGAAGGCCCCGATCATGAAAGACATCATCTTATGTTTGAAAAGGTTGATTCCCATAGCTTCCGCAGCAATCTCATCTTCACGTATTGCTTTAAATGCCCGGCCGTAGCTGGAGTTAATCAGCAGGGCAATAAACACTACTGTCACCACAAGGGTACCGTAAATCCACCAGAGATTGGCTATAGGAGGGATACCCTTAATACCAAGGGAACCGTTGGTAATGTTCTGCAGATTGGTAATTACTATCCTGATAATTTCTGAAAAGCCCAGGGTAGCAATAGCCAGGTAGTCATCCTTTAACCTCAGGACAGGGGCACCAATCAGGAAAGCCACAAAGGCTGCCAGCAGCCCGCCGGCAAGGAGTGCCTCTACGAAGGACATTTCAATACCTGCAATTGCAGGGTGCATAGGCTCAAGAAAGTAAATAGACGGCCGCATTTCCACAGGCACCGTAAACATACCTACCATATAGGCGCCGAGAGCCATAAAACCTGCATGCCCCAAGGAAAATAGTCCGGTAAAACCATTGATCAGGTTCATAGATAAGGCCAAAATGGCATAAATGGCACAGAGGTTTAGTACCCGCCGGATATATGAGTCAAAGAATTTATCTGCCACCAGCACAAATACAAAGAGCCCTACTATGAGTACGATTGAAAGTATAATATCTTGCTTCTTCATGGTTTACACCTTCTCGGTTGTTTTTTCGCCCAGTATTCCTGTCGGCCGGAATAAGAGAATTAAAATCAGGAGAATAAAAGCAAAGGCATCTCGATATCCGGTCAGGGACGGCAGTGAGGCAACCAGGAGTATTTCTCCCATTCCCAGGATGAACCCTCCAAGAACTGCCCCCGGTACATTTCCGATACCGCCGACTACTGCGGCGATAAAGCATTTTAGACCGGGCATTACCCCCATCATTGGCCACACGGGGGGATACCTGACTCCCCACATAACGGCACCGATTGCAGCCAGCCCCGAACCGATAGCGAAGGTTGACGTGATTACCTTGTCAACGTCTATCCCCATCACACTTGCCGTTTCATAATCTTTGGAAACGGCACGCATGGACATACCCAGTTTAGTATGGTTAATGATGTAAAGAAGGACTGCAAGAAAAATAATGGTGACCACCGGTATAAAGAAAGTAACTACCTGGACCCTGACCACCGGTATATAAAGGTTAATCCACGGAACTTCAACACCCCCGAGGGAAATAAATTGAGAAAAGAATGCTATTCCCGGAAACGTTTTTGGCTTGCCGGAAAAAACGTATGTGGCAAAGTTCTCCAGCAAAAAGGATACACCAATTGCCGATATCAAAATAGAATTCTTGGGAGCATCCCGCAGGGGCTTGTACGCCGTGCGTTCAATAGCCATTCCCAGGAGAGTCGTAGCCAGGATAACCATGACGAAAGCAACCGGCCAGGGAAGGTGAAAGGCGGCAATCCCAAAAAAGGCAAAATAAAGGGCCATCATAAAAATGTCCCCGTGGGCAAAATTAATCAATCTTAAGATTCCGTAAACCATAGTGTATCCTATAGCAATCAAGGCATAAAGGCTGCCAAGCGACACCCCGTTGGCCAAATGCTGCAGCATTAACTATCACCACCATTGAATGTTTACCGAAAAAACCATCAAAACACTTCGGCAAGCACAGCTTGCCGAAGTAGTTTTGATATACGGCATTTGCTTTTTACATTTTGTTGAATATGGTACTAATCAGCTTTCACAACATCCATGAAGACAAATTTTCCGTCCTTAACGGTCTTAATTACAGCATCTTTAACTGCGTCTCCATTTTCGTCAAGGGTAATGACACCTGCTGCCCCTTCAAATCCTTTGGTCTCAGCAAGGGCATCACGAATTGCAGCCGGGTCAGCAGAACCTGCGCGTTCGATAGCATCGAGAATCAGGATGTAGGCATCGTAACCAAGAGCGGTAACAGCTGCCGGTTCCCTGTCCGGGTATTCTTCCTTAAAGGCTTCAAGGAATTTTTCCGACTCGGGAGTGAAGGTATATGAAGGATCAAAGAATGTTGAGAAGACAGCACCTTCAACTTGTTCGCCGCCTACCGATAAGAATTCCTGTACTTCCCAGGTATCACCGCCGATGAAAGGCACATCGATTCCAAGCTGTCTACCCTGTTTAATAATGAGAGCAGACTCGGTAAAGTTTCCGGGAGCAAAGATAACATCTGGGTTTTTGGCTTTAACGTTGCCCAACTGGGCGGTAAAGTCAGTGTCATTGGTCTGGTAGTTGGAGACTTCAACAACAGCATTAGGATCGCCGGTAAGTTTTGTAAACTCTTCTTTAAAGAAGCTGGCCAAACCAACAGCATAGTCATTGGATACTTCCTGAATTATGGCAGCCTTTTTGGCTCCCAGGTTGTTGTAGGCATACCTGGCCATAACTTTACCCTGGAAGGGGTCAATGAAGCAGACACGGAAGTACCAATCATTGCCCTGGGTTACAAGGGGGTTGGTGCAGGAAGCCCCTACACAGGGAACCTCATTTTCCTTGATGATATTACCGGCGGAAATGGAAAATGCGGAACCCCAGGAACCGATAATTGCACAGACATTATCCTTTTCAATGAGACGGGCAGCAGCAGAAGCTGCTTCTGCTTTGTCGGACTTGTTGTCAACTACCACAAGTTCAACCTTCTTGCCCAGTACCTCGGGATACAGCTTATTTGCCAGCTCTATCCCTTCCTTTTCCAGTTCCCCACCTGCAGCATTGGCACCGGTCAGAGGCTCGAACACACCGATCTTAATAACATCATCAGCCTCTGATGTTTCCTCCCCGCCACCGCCACATCCGGTTACAATCCCTGCAACCAGCAGTAGGCATAGCCGACGAAGAATCTTGAAGTACTGCGCCGGAATAAGATCCTTCGCTTTGCTCAGGATGACATACCGCTTGCGGATGACAATGATGGGGTCATCCTGAGGAAGGGCGTACCTTTTCCCTGTCATCCTGAGGAGGCACAGCCGACGAAGGATCTTAAGGTATGCACAGCGTAAGACCCTTCGCTTACGCTCAGGGTGACCACGCCGTTGAAGTCCAGCATAAGATCCTTCGCTTACGCTCAGGATGACACGCCCGCTTATACAAGATAAGTGTTTCCCAGAAAAAAAACGCCCCTGAGGAGCGTTTTGTAAATTGATTGGTGGGGCCTGACCCCGTCAGTGTTTATTCTCTTTTAACTTGCCTGCTGCTTCCAGTCTTGCTTTTGCCCTCTGCAGAGAAGCCTGTGCCCTTACATAATCCAAATCATCAGTTTTCTCTTGGAGCCTGCGTTCTGCTCTTTCCCTGGCAGCATCTGCCCTTTCAACGTCTATTTCTTCAGCAAGCTCGGCTGTATCAGCCAGGATAACCATTTTATTGTCAGCTACTTCCATAAAGCCGCCGGTGATTGCCATTTTCTTTTTTTCGCCTCCTACTTTGTAGGTGACGACGCCAATCCCCAGCTGGGTAATGAGAGGTGCATGGTTTGGCAATACCCCGAGATACCCTTCAAAGGCCGGTACAATCACGGACTCTGTTTCCAGGGAACAAACATGCTTTTCCGGGGTAACAACCTCCATTTGAATGATTTTGTCAGCCATTATCATCAGCACCCTTCTATTGTTCCATAATTCTCTTGCCCTGCTCTACAGCCTCTTCAATGGTGCCGCACATGAAGAACGCATCCTCCGGTAGATTATCATGTTTACCCTCAAGGATCTCCTTGAAACCACGGATGGTTTCTTTAATGGGAACGTAAACACCAGGAGTACCCGTAAATGCTTCTGCCACGAAGAAGGGCTGTGACAGGAACCGCTGGATCTTACGGGCTCTGGCAACAATCAGCTTATCCTCTTCTGCCAGTTCGTCCATACCCAGGATAGCAATAATATCCTGAAGCTCTTTATAACGCTGGAGGACGCTCTGTACATTTCTGGCCACGTCATAATGCTCCTGGCCCAGCACATGGGGGTCAAGAATTCTTGATGTGGAGTCAAGAGGGTCCACAGCAGGGTAAATACCCAATTCTGCAATCTGCCTGGACAAAACCGTTGTAGCGTCCAGGTGAGCAAATGTGGTTGCCGGAGCAGGGTCCGTCAAGTCGTCAGCAGGAACGTAAATAGCCTGAACCGACGTAATGGAACCTTTCTTTGTAGAAGTAATCCTTTCCTGGAGTTCACCCATTTCAGTTGCCAGGGTAGGCTGGTAACCTACAGCGGAAGGCATGCGGCCCAGAAGTGCGGACACTTCGGAACCTGCCTGGGTGAAACGGAAGATGTTGTCAATAAACAGGAGAACGTCCTGGCCTGCTTCGTCACGGAAATATTCAGCCAGGGTCAAACCTGTAAGACCAACACGCATCCTGGCCCCCGGAGGCTCGTTCATCTGGCCGAACACGAGAGCCGTTTTTTCAATAACCCCGGACTCGCTCATTTCCAGCCACAGGTCGTTACCTTCACGGGTACGCTCACCAACACCGGCGAATACGGAATACCCGCCGTGCTCGTAGGCAATGTTACGGATAAGTTCCTGAATCAAAACAGTCTTTCCTACACCTGCGCCCCCAAACAAACCAACCTTGCCGCCCTTTGCATAGGGGCAGAGAAGGTCAATAACCTTGATTCCTGTTTCCAGCATCTCAGTTGTGGGGTTCTGCTCTTCAAAAGTAGGGGCAGGTCTGTGGATTGGATACCTTTTCCCTGTATCGGGGGTTTCTTTCCCGTCTATTGCCTCCCCAATAACGTTAAACATTCTGCCCAGGGTCTCTTCGCCTACAGGAACACTGATTGCCTCACCGGTATCTGCCGCAACCATACCCCGCTGCAAACCGTCAGTGGCGTCCATGGCCACGCAGCGAACTCTGTTGTTGCCCAAATGCTGGAGAGTTTCAAGAACAAGATGTACATCAATATTCCGCATCTCCTCGGGCTGGTCTTCAGTGCGAACCAAAATACTGTTATATATTTCAGGCAGCTTTCCAGGCTCGAACTCCACGTCAACAACAGGCCCGATAACCTGAACAATTTTGCCCATATTCATGTCCGTTTCCCTCCTCCTTACCGATTAATCCAGGGGAATCTCCCTTCGATTGTCGAAAAACACGTATTCCCCCGGTTATTCTATCAGGCATTCTCAAGAGCGTCCGCTCCGCCCACGATTTCGGATATTTCTTTGGTGATTGCTGCCTGGCGGGCACGGTTGAATGAAAGGGTAAGCTTTTCAATCATCTCTTGAGCATTATCCGTTGCTGAACCCATTGCTGTCATTCTTGCGCCGTGTTCACTGGCTTTGGCGTCAAGTAAAGCTTGGTAAACCTGTATTTCAACAAAGTTGGGAAGCAGCGTGCCTAAAACCCCTTCGGGTGATGGTTCAAAGATATATTCAACTTCCTCCCCTGCCCCCTCACTGTCTGCTGCTGCCTCAAGAGGCAGTAACTGAATGTGTGTGGGAACCTGGTGAATTGCAGAATGAAATTTCTGGTAGAACAGGTGCACTTCCCGGAGTGTGCCGTCGTGATACCATTCCATCAGCTGCCTGGCCAGTTCCTTGGCCTGGATAAAAGTCGGAACGTCCCCGATATTGATGTAGTCCTGCATAATCGGGTAATTTCTGAAACGGAAATAATCCCGGCCCTTTCTCCCCAGGACTATGAGTTCAGCTGCATCTTTTTCCATGCTGTCCACATAAGCCTGGGCCAGGCGGACAATGTTTACGTTGTAACCGCCGGCCTGTCCCCTGTCACCGGTAAATACCACGCACCCTATCTTACCTTCCTCCCGGGCATCAAGGAGAGGGTGTTCAAATTCCCCTGCTCCCTGGACAAGCCTCCCTAAAACTTCCGTCAGTTTTTTCGCATAGGGTCTGGAAGCCAAAAGCTTTTCCTGTGCCCGGCGGAGCTTTGCTGCTGAAACCATTTTCATGGCTTTGGTAATCTTTTGGGTACTCTGTATACTTCTTATTCGACGTTTGATATCGCCGGTACTTTCAGCCAATCATTTCACCACCTTTGTAAAAGGCTAAATGGCAAATTCCCGGTTATCCCTGGGTAAATGTGCCTTTAAAGTCCTCGATTGCTTTCCTGATTTTTGCATCCAACTCGTCATCGATCTTGCCCTTGGACTTAATCTCGCTCAGCACCTCTCCCCGTTGACTGCGGACAAATTCCAGGAATTCTTTTTCAAAACGCTGGACTTCTCCAACTGCTATATCATCCAAAAAGCCGTTTGTGCCTGCAAAGATAATCATCACCTGCTCGGCAACGTCCATTGGCTGGTACTGGGCCTGCTTCAGTACTTCAACCATTCTTTCACCTCGGGCCAGCCTTGCCTGTGTAGCCTTGTCCAGGTCGGAACCAAACTGGGTAAAAGCCTGGAGTTCACGATACTGGGCCATATCCAGACGTAGACGCCCTGCAACCTGGCGCATGGCTTTAATCTGTGCCGACCCACCAACACGGGAAACTGAAAGACCTGCGTTGATAGCAGGACGTACACCGGAGTGGAAAAGGTCGCTTTCCAGGTAAATCTGGCCGTCAGTAATAGAAATAACGTTGGTAGGAATATATGCTGAAACGTCCCCTGCCTGGGTCTCAATAATAGGCAGGGCAGTCAATGAACCTCCGCCCATTTCGTCACTGAGTTTAGCGGCTCTCTCCAGCAAACGGGAGTGCAGGTAGAAAACGTCACCAGGATATGCCTCGCGTCCCGGCGGGCGGCGGAGCAACAGGGAAAGTTCACGGTAGGCTGCTGCCTGCTTGGACAAATCATCATAGATAATTAAAACGTGCTTTCCGTTATACATGAACTCCTCACCCATAGCCGCCCCGGCATAGGGGGCAATAAAGAGCATGGGAGCGGGTTCACTGGCTGTAGCCGCAACTACAATACTGTAGTCCATTGCCCCTGTGGATTTCAGTCTTTCAACAACGTTGGCAACAGTGGAAGCTTTTTGTCCGATAGCTACATAAATACAGATAACATCGGTGTCTTTCTGATTGATAATTGTGTCAACGGCAATGGCTGTCTTACCTGTCTGGCGGTCGCCAATAATTAACTCACGCTGGCCCCTCCCGATAGGAACCAGGGCGTCCAGTGCCTTAAGACCTGTCTGGAGAGGTTCTTTAACAGGCTGACGGTTAATAACACCGGTGGCCTTAAATTCAATGGGACGGAACTTTGTGGCTTCAATGGGTCCCTGTCCGTCAATGGGCTGTCCTAACGGGTTTACAACACGTCCGATAAGAGCCTCCCCCACAGGAACTTCCACAATCCTGCCTGTACGCTTAACCTCGTCACCTTCACGGATCCCCTCAAAATCACCAAGGATAACACACCCAACATGGTCTTCTTCCAGGTTCTGGGCCATTCCAAAAACTCCGCCGGGGAATTCGATCAATTCACCGGCCATCACGTTTTTCAGACCGTATATTCTGGCAATACCGTCGTTAACTTGAATAACGGTACCGACTTCATCCACCCGGACTTCAGCTTCGTATTGTTCAATCTCTTTTTTGAGAATGGAACTTATTTCTTCCGGCCGAATACTCATGTCGCAATTTCACCCCTATCTCCCTCAAAATGTACAGATTCCAACCGCTTCTTCAAGGACTGAAGCTGCTGGCGGGCGCTTCCGTCATAAACCTTGTCCCCGATTCTTATTACCACTCCACCCAGGAGACTTGGATCAAGCTCTATCTTTAAAAGAACCTCCTTGCCGGTAAAGTCTGATAAACTTTTCTTTAATTGCTCTTCCTGCCGGGGGGACAATTCCGCGGCTGTCCTAACTTCAGCCTCAAGCATATTCCTGGCAGTATTCGCAAGAATGGTATACTCAACCAGCATTTCCTGAAGATATTTTTCACGGCGCTTGTCTAAAACCAGTTTAATGAAGTTCATTGTTTGGGAAGAAATTTTGCCGTCAAAAACTTTGACCAGGAGAGCCTTCTTTTCATCAGGGGAAATAACATCCCTGTTGATAATTGCTGCGAGCTGTTCACTGTCCTCGATAGTTTTTACAACCATCTTCAGTTCCGCCTCTACTTCATTGAGCATGTCCTTTTCCTGCGAACTCAAAAATAATGCCTGGGCATAACGGCGGGCTAGACTCCTGTTGCTCATTGTACATTACCCACCTGAGATACAAAGTCGCTGATCATCTTTTCGTGGTCTTCCTTGGTAATGCTCTTTTCCAGCACCTTGCCCGCTGCCAGGACGGCAAGGCCTGCAATTTCGTCGCGAACTTCCTGCATAGCTTTTTCCTTTTCGCGGATTATTTCCTTTTGTGCTTTTTCGGATATAGCTGCAGCCTCTTGTCTGGCCTGAGCTATAATTTCATCCTTGGCCTCTTCAGCGGTTTTGTTTGCCTTGTTGATTATTTCAGCAGCCTCAAGAGTTGCTTTTTCCAGCTGCTTTTTATAGTCAGAAAACATCTCTTCTGCTTCTTTTCTGGAGGCTTCAGCATGAGATAGATTGTTGGCTATTTCTTCTTTGCGGCTGTCCAATACATTTAGAACGGGTTTATATAAAAATTTATATAGAATGGCTAACAAAACGAAAAAGTTTATGATAGCCCAAATCAAAGTATTAAGGTCGATACTCATAAAAGCACTGCCCCCTCTTTTCCACTAAAATACCCTACGGGCGGCCGAGTAGGCCACCCGGGCCGCCTGCAAGTAGGGTCCTTAGCGATAATACTGCTTAAAACTTCCCTAACAGCATGAATGCGATCAACAGTCCGTAAATAGTCAGGGCTTCCATAAAAGCCAGTGCCAAGATCATTGAAGTACGGATTTCGCCTGCTGCTTCGGGCTGGCGTGCCATACCTTCCAATGCTTTACCTGCTGCAATACCCTGGCCCAATCCCGGAGCAATAGTGGAAATACAAATTGCCAATGCTGCTGCAATAGCGATAAGGCCTGCTCCTGTTGCCATTGATAATCCCCCTCCTTTCTTTGTATCGGTTTTGGTTTTTGAATTGTAAAAAGTTAAAAGTACTAAAATCTAGTGTTCCTCAACAGCCTCAAGGAAATAGATTGAGGCCAACAGGGTAAATACCACTGCCTGGATTAAACCAAAAAGCAGTGAAAGAGCCATCATGGTTATGGGTACAAAATAGGGAACCAGTGACAACAATACCGCCAGAGTCATTTCCTCACCGTAGATATTCCCGAAAAGCCTGAGGGATAATGACAGCGGACGCACAAACTGCTCAACAATATTTAACGGCAGCAAAAATATTATGGGCTGGGTAAAAGACTTAAAATACCTTATCCCATGAGCCCTGACCCCATAAAAATGGGTGGCAAAAAACACACAAATAGCCAGGCCGGCTGTCACACTCCACGTTGATGAAGGTGCCGCCAGTCCGGTTATGTGGCCTGCACCCGGCAGCAGACCCGAATAATTGGAGAAAAGAATAAACAAAAACAAGGTAGCAAGAAATGGCAGAAATTTTCTGGCTTTTTTCTCGCCTAATATGTCTCCGAAAAAGTTAAGTAAAGCTTCAACAACCATTTCTACGATATTCTGGACCCCTGAAGGCTGGCGCTGCATGTTGCGCGTAGCGACAAAACTGATAATTGCAATTACTGCCATGATACCCCACATGGTGGTTACATGGCTGGTCACTCCAAGCGGCCCAATATGAAACAGATAACCTGCTGCATGTTCCAATCTTTCCTCACCCCCTTCTCTTAATGAGATATTTAAAGAATAATACGTTCTTGACCATCGTCAACCCTATAGCGGCACCAACGAGCATGGGAACGTTTTTGTAGACAAGAAATAACGTCAGGAAGTTCAAGGCATAGCGAATAATAAATACCACCGTGACCCGGCTCTTTCCCTTATGTACGCTGCCCCCCCAGTTGGAAAGAAGCCGGACTGTCAGGTAATAATTAAAAATGCTGACTGAAGTACCAAACGCCAAACCTTTAAGAAATTCAATAATCATAATTACAGAGGCCCCGGTTATTTTTCTTCTTTTCGGGTGGTCTCATCATCACTGCCTCTCGTATTAGTACTAATCATTTCAGTCAGCAAATGGTGAAAAGACAACCCTATTGCCAGTAAAATCCCAGCAAAAGCAAACCAGGGTTTAGTTCCCAGTTTGCCGTCTATCCAATTGCCTCCGTAATAGAAAATTGCCAGGCGAAGAGCCATCCCGACACCAAAAGCAACTCCTACATTTGCGTGCTTTAATGCGGTTTTTAGCCTTTCGTTCTTCACAGGCACTCACCCCCAAGCTCCAGCTTTTCTCAACAGGGCAGGAATATCCTCCTCCAACCGCAAAACTACCGGACTGGATTTCCGCTGTACCCCACAAAAACAGGGGCAAAAATACTCAAGTTAAATTTTTCCCCAAAAAAAAACAATTATGTGGGTGAGTTACCTGAAATACCCTTATTTGGTTGACAGGTATTTGGTATACCAGGATACTCATAGTAATTCTTCTAAGCAAGGGGAAATCCTTTTATACAGCAAAAATTTTTCGTGTTTTTTTAAGCAAATTTAATTAATTTTCCCCTGCGCTGGATGAAAATTCAAGGGGCATGCCGGGGCTCAGGTTAAAACGGTTGAGGACCCAGCCTGTAATCCGCTCTGAGGCATGCCCGTCCCCGTAGGGATTGGCTGCCTTTGCCATTTCATTATAAACCTCACTGTCCGTAAGCAGCCGTGCCGTTTCTTCAAAGATAAGCTTTCTGTCTGCCCCCACCAGCCTTACTGTCCCCGCATCCACGGCCTCGGGGCGTTCAGTAACCGTGCGCATGACCAGTACCGGTTTCCCAAGGGCAGGAGCTTCTTCCTGAAGTCCCCCTGAGTCAGTGAGGACGATGTGACTCCTGGCCATTAAATTAACAAAAGGTTCATAATCCATAGGCTGTACCAGGTTGACTCCCTGGCAATCCCCCAGGATACGGGCGGCCAAATCCTGAAGCACCGGGTTTTTGTGTACGGGAAAAATAATTTCAATATCCTTAAAAGCAGTTGCAATATCCCGCAGGGCAAGAAAAATATTTTCCATGGGCTGACCCCAGTTTTCCCTCCTGTGGGCAGTAACGAGGATGATCTTTTTTTGTCCGGAAAGAACCCTGTTGAGTATGGGACTGCTGAAGCGGTAATCACCTCTCACCCTGCTGAGGAGGGCGTCGATAACCGTATTGCCCGTAACAAAAATATCCCCTCCGTTGATCCCCTCGGCCAGCAAATTATTTTTGGCAGCTGCAGTGGGGGCAAAATGGAAATCTGTTAGGCCGGCGGTGAGGCGCCTGTTCATTTCCTCGGGAAAAGGTGAATACTTGTCACGGGTCCGCAGGCCGGCTTCAACATGGCCCACAGGTGTCTTACAGTAAAAGGAGGCAAGAGCCGAAGCAAAAGTGGTAGTCGTATCCCCGTGGACAAATACTATATCAGGCTTTTCTTTGTCAATGATCTCCTGCATCCCGGAAACCACCCTGCCTGTAATGTCTGCCAGGGTCTGGCCGTGACTCATTATATTCAGGTCATAGTCGGGGACAATCCCGAACAAATCCAGCACCTGGTCCAGCATTTCCCTGTGCTGGGCCGTAACAGCTACCAGTGTATGTACCTGTTCTTTTCTTTTTAATGCGGAAACAAGAGGGGCCATTTTAATGGCTTCCGGGCGGGTGCCGAATACAACAAGGGCCTTAAGTGTCAATTATTACACCAACCTTTTGTTTACCAGTATTTCGTCTACAGCTGTGTCATCCTGAGCCAAGCGAAGGATATCTTACGTCGGTGCGTCCTCCCCTTACTCTTTCAGATATCCCCGCTTGATAAGCTTTTCCCGGTGCTCTGCGAGAAGCTTCTCCATGTCAACATCCAATTGATAGGCAAAAGTAGCACAGGTCTGCATTACATCCAGCAGCTCCCTGGCTATCCATACCTCGATATCCTCCTGGGAAACTCCCTCGGCGAGGGCTTTTACCCTGCGGGCAGAATAATCGTCCGCTATCCGGCCCAGTAAATCCTTGTCAACGGGGCCTTCCGTTCCCAGAGCTTCGGAAATTTCCCGACCCATGTCTCTGCTGAGCAGTTTTATTAGCGCCTTCTCTTTATCTTCTCCTGACATACCCCTGATTTTGCCCACAATTTCACTCATTTCTCCGACTTCTTCTGCCAGCTTGATCATTGTACCCTCAATTGTAGGATTGAGCTGCAGTCTGGGAAAAACCCGCTGCAAATCATCAATGAGTGACAACTTCCTCACCCCACAGAATAAACTCAAGAAGGATATGGTGTTACCCGAGACCGCACCTGTACCCCATTTACCCCGGGCATTCGTACCCTTTCTTCCCTATCGTATCATACTCACCAAAAACCGTTTAATCTTCCCTGGCAGGACTTTTCCGGCAACAGAGGAGACACCCCCGCTTGTCATGTAAATTCCTTCTCAAATTTTGCAAAGTAGACAACACCTGGTCCATGGAATGACAGGGAAGAGCTGTCCTAAAGGGAGCCGGCAGTGGTGTCCACTGCTTAAAGGACAAACACATAAAATTTTTTTAACATCTCGTTTGCCCCAATTAAGTATACACTATCACCGAAAAAAACGAAAACCCGGAGATTTGAATTATAGCTTTTTCAACTTTCAAGAACAAACAGACAGGAATTTCTGTGTTTTGATAGAAATAACGTTTCAGACTTTATTTTCCAATTATATTTCAACCTGTTAATACTTTAGGAGGTTTATATTAATGGACCGGAATATTTTGAAACAGGCTTTGATCGACGTCGAAAAAGACAAACAAACTCTTATTCTTGAATGGGAACAGAAAATTTCCAAGAATAAGGAGTATGAAACGGCACAAATCGTTGAACGGGAAAGCTTGGAAAGCTGGCTGGACGCCCTTCTTGAGGGTATTGGCGACGGGACTCCCGATACCTGGGACAGCGTTGCCCAGCGGGAAGCCAACCGCCTTGTAAAGATGGGTGTTAGTGAAAACTTTTTCCGGATTATGCTGGGTGCTTTGACTACAGTTCTATGGGACTACGCACTTAAGCGCTGGTATGATACGCCAAGGACCGCCCTTGCGTTCCTCCGGGAGGCAAACATCCACATTATCCGGGGCCGGACGGAAATGGCCAGGGTTTTCCTGGATAAGCGGCTGGAAATGATCAATAAGCAGCAAAAGGCCATAATCGAGCTTTCCACTCCCGTTATTCCCCTATTGGACAGCATTCTCATTGTCCCCCTGATAGGCACAATCGATACCACAAGGGCAAACCAGATTATGGAGAATATGTTGTACGGAATTGCGGAAAGAAATGCCGAAATTGTAATTAT
>LFTO01000195.1:13442-14441 GCA_001513335.1 Clostridiales bacterium DTU086
TATGATTTGGCGGCTAAACTCTCCAGGACAGGTTCCTGCGGGATTGTAATCGATTTTACAGCTGTTCAGGTTGTGGACAGCTTTATTGCAAAAGTAGTTGGAGACATTGCCCACATTACCCGGCTGATGGGTGCAAATTTAGTCGTGACCGGACTCAACCCCCAGGTTGCGCTCACCCTGGTGGACCTGGGGATTGACCTGGCAGGTGTCACAACTGCCTTAAATCTCCAAAAGGGCATTGATTTCTTGAGAAAAAAGAGGTCAGGTTATGGGAGATAAAACAATTCAGGTTGGGGATGAACTAGACATCGTTGCTGCACGTCAGGCCGGCCGTGAATTATCCCGTTCCCTGGGGTTTAATATAGTGGATCAAACCCGAATAACTACCGCCATTTCTGAACTGGCAAGAAATATTGTCCTCTACGCAGGAAAAGGTACTATCACCCTTCGGAAAGTAAAAGAGGGAGACCGTTTCGGAATAGAGATAACCGCCCGGGACAGTGGGTCAGGGATAGATGATGTAGAACTGGCGATGCAGGATGGTTATTCCACCTCCAACGGCCTTGGAGCAGGTCTGCCGGGTGTCCGAAGGCTTATGGACGAGTTTGAGCTGAAAACAGCTTTAGGAAAGGGAACCACAGTCCGTATTGTGAAATGGCTGAGGAAAAATATTTAAATTATTGACCGGGCTTTTTTATCCATGCCTCAAACGGTAAAAAGGCCTTTGGTTGTAGTCACGTCTTAGGGGTGCTGTTTTGGACTACGCGGTAATCCACCAGGCAAAGTTTAATATCAATCCCAGCGGCGATGCGTATTTCATTTCCGAAGATTCTCCCCGGTTATTCCTGATAGCGGACGGCCTGGGTTCGGGAAAAAAAGCAAGACATGCTGCCGACATGGCCGTATCCCTTGCCAAAAAGGCCTGTCTCACCCCTCCTTCAGGGGGGCAGGATTTTTTACTTTTTCTCTTTGAACACTGCCATCAAAAGCTAAAACATT
>LFTO01000104.1:0-4509 GCA_001513335.1 Clostridiales bacterium DTU086
ATTGCAGAAGTGCGATCTGGACATGCAGCGTGAACATTATCTTCATAACTCAACTATTGCAAGTCTTTTCAAAGAAGACAAAAGTGCCCTGCTATCACTGCCGTCAGTCCCGTATGATGTCTGTAAGTACATTAGCGTACGCACAAAGGTGGCTGTAGTGAACAAGCCGGTCTATCTTAACCAGCACTGTGCTGGATACATATCTGGGAGCCGTAGAGTATATGTGGGTACCGTTATTAAGGCTGAATTTTGCATATGCATTTAGGTAGGGGATCCAATCCATGCTTTCTTGTTTGGTTCTGCCGTACAACCGGCGGTGACGTACTATTTCCCGCTGGCTGTCATCCAGGGGGATTACCTCGTGTGCAGTTTCCCAAAGACTCAAATCCAAAAGTGTGTTGTTCACCAGATAAGGAACTCAACCAGATTTGTATCCTACAAAGATATCAAAGAATTCACTGCCGATTTGAAAACAATATATCAAGCCGTAAACCAAGAAGAAGGCTTAAGGGCCTTGGATATCTTTGATGAAAAATGGGGCAGCAAGTATCCCCTGGCGGTAAAGTCCTGGCGCAATAACTGGGCTGAGATTTCTACCTTTTTCCGCTATCCGGAGGAGATCCGGAAACTAATCTATACCACACAAAAACCTTGACAGACCCTTTGAAAACCCGCATATCCGCTTGCTGTATTTTTTCTTGCCACACACTAACCCGATTTTATTGCAAAATCAACAAGTTCCTCATATTCTTCTGCAGTAATCTTAGGCTTCCGGAGTGTCGGAAGCCAAAATACTAAGTTGCCTTCTTTTTCAGGAAAAGGAGGTAAAATGGAGAAAAGACAGGGTGTATTCACAGTTTGTGTAAACCCCTACAAGCCCATACTGTATCTAATTCTACTTAAATCCTCACCTTTTTGAGGTTTTCTGAAAACAAATAAATGCTCGTGCATAATAAGATAAAAGTCGTATTTTTCAAATTGTTTTTCCCAGTATGGCGTAGATTTACAGTTATGTTGAACTTTTATAATATCCTCCTTTAAGACAAATCCGTTTTTTAGGAAAAGGTTCATTACATAAAATGATAAAGGCACGTAGTGGCGACTTTTTCTTGTGTCGCCTATCAGTATTCCGCAATATTTGTTTTCTTTTAACACTCGAAACAGTTCTTTAATTCCTTTTTCCAGCTCATCACAAAACTTCTTTACCCCGGAAATCCTGGATAAATCTCCATCAATGTCATTTGAATATTTAATTATATTTAAGTATGGAGGATGAGTTATTATAAGGTCGATGCTTGAATCAGGCATTTCACTCAAGTTTCTTA
The DNA here is from genome assembly GCA_001513335.1 of Clostridiales bacterium DTU086. Classification (GTDB taxonomy): domain Bacteria; phylum Bacillota; class DTU086; order DTU086; family DTU086; genus DTU086. The sequence goes on from LFTO01000104.1 coordinate 1,326, forward strand.
TGTCACCTGTCTTTACATACTGCTTATATTTATAATTGCCTTCAAATTCAAGGTTTTTCTTTGTAAGTCTAACGGCTTCAGGGTTTATATCAAGTCCTATACCTCGCCTGTTTAATATCTTGGTTTCTATGAGGGTTGTCCCACTTCCCACCATAGGATCTAATACGATATCCCCTTCTTGAGAATACCTTAATAAAAGGTTTCTGGGTATCTGTGGAGCAAAATTACCCCGATAGTCTCCACTATGTGTTTTCCATTTACCCCTATCGGGAAAGGACCAAACGGTGGTAATCTCTTTTTTAAAGTTTATATCCTCCATAAGCATTCCTCCAAAAGTCCCATGCGAACAAAGTGAAGATTCAGTAAGTAATTTATTTTTACAAACCCTTTTTCTATCTGGTTTTTCTGGTCTCTCCAACCAATACCGTCAGTTATCCATATAAATTCAAAGCCATTTTCTTTTAATTCATTTTGCCGTTCTATGTACGAATCTACTATTTCCTGTGGTTTTGAACCGGAACCTGAAAAAAAGTTCACCTCAATGTTGATAACTTTGCGTTTATTTTTAATAATGATAAAGTCAGCTTTTCTGTTTCTTAGGGAAGAATTTACTTTGAAGTTATAATGTTTCTCAAGATATTTGAATTGTTTTTGAAACAACATTGTATATGAGGATTTTCGTTTTGCGATTATGTCTTCAATAATAGGCTTTAAAACCATTTCCATTGCACTGCCGCTTCTATTTTTTCTGGCATTTGTGTCCATGCCGACTTCAACACCCGTTGCATAATCCTGTATACTCTTTGATGACATCTCAAGGAAAAACTGTTTTAAGCCGGTTTTGTGAAAAAACCCGATGATCGCATCGATTTCTTCAGAGGTTAATTGTCTCTCTCTGAAATCGTATGTAACCGTATCTGAATTATCATCAATAAAATCTTTAACAACTTTAAATTTGTGATCCCTTATTGCCAATAAAATGGGAATAGCCGGGAGAACTTGAGGATATTTTGTTAATATCGCTTTCAAATCCGAATCAAAATCTTTACTGCCGATTAGGGTATTTAATATATTAAACTCAATTTTATATTTTTCCACATGTCTTTTGACCTTCGACCAATCGACAAAAAAATTGTAACCTCTATTTGTATCTATCAATGTGTCATAAAACTTGTTTATAACAGCTTCAGGGCTGTCAACTTTTAGTTTCTTAAAACATAATGAGTTCACTCAAAAGACCCCCACATTTAATCATAATTTCTTATAAGCAGCTCTGTAATATTCCCCCGCTTTGCAGCATCACTATTAATAGACCTGTTCGCATTTACCCGTTCTATTTTATAATCGGCATAAAGATGATCGAAAAAATTATCATTTACGTCTACATTTTTTGGATCGGAATTGCTCAAGAGCAAAAAAGCACCCTTTTTATCCATTTCTTTAAAAAAGCTAGACAGCCTTATTTGGTCGTCATCGGTAAAGCCGTCTTTGTCATAACTTGTGAAGTAAGATGTTTCACTTAACGGTCGGTATGGAGGGTCAAAGTATACCATTGTATTTTTTGTAATATTTTTTTTGCTTTCTTCAAAATCTGCAGCAAATACATGAGTATTTTTTAGTGCTTCATGAACTTTGAGCAGATTTTCCTTATCGTAGATAGTGGGGTTTTTGTACCTGCCAAAGGGCACATTAAACTTTCCTTTTTTGTTTTGCCTGAACAGACCGTTAAAGCAGGTTTTATTTAAAAATATTAGGTAAGCTGCTCTTTTTACCCAGTTGCTATTATAGTTTCTGTAATCAAAAGTTACTTGCTGCTCGTTATACTTGTCTCTGACTCCGTAATAATATTTTTTCCTATCAGTTTCAGGTAATTTTAAATATTCTTTTTCGATTTTTTCAAGCTCACAAACCAAATCCTGAACATCGTTTTGAATAACTTTATACCCCAGAATTAATTCCACATTTATATCATATAAGAATGCCTTTTTTACCTCATAATTGTTTTTTAAATAAAAGAAAAAGGCGCCGCCACCTATAAATGGTTCTACATACCTGTCAATAGTTTTTGATGTTTTTATTTTTGAAGGCAGTCTGCTGGCTAACTTACCTAATAACTGTGTTTTACCGCCTGCCCATTTTACAAACGGCTTGGCTTCAACTTTAACTGTTTTTTCTTCTTCAAATAATTTTGACCCACTGTTTTGCATCTTTTTTCACGCGTCCTAAGCTTACATATTCTTATAGTCATTATTGCATATGCGTATCAGAGAAATACTTTCGCCAAAATATTTACAAACTCCTTTGAAAATATGACTGTTGGTATAGATAAAGCAAAAAACAAAAAACTAAACCCCTCCCAAACATTTATTCCCGACAGGTTTTGGCACTGGTGCAGGTTATAATGGTCCCACTACAATAATGGGAGGTTTCTAAAATGGTTAGGGAAGGATTGACGGAGATTGTCTGCATCATCGATAAGAGCGGTTCAATGGAAGCTGTTAAGGAGGATGCTATCGGGGGTTTCAACAGTTTTCTGAGAGAACAGCAGGAACTGCCGGGAGAAGCTTTGTTTACCTTGGTCCTTTTTGATACGGAGTACACGATAGTGACTGACGGCAGACCCGTCAAAGAAGTAAAATCGTTAAATGGCAAAACATATACTCCGGGAGGAATGACAGCACTTCTGGATGCGGTGGGAATCACACTGGACATGGTATCCAGAAGAATAGAAGACACCCCCTCTTCCGGCAAGCCGGAAAAAGTAATCGTTGCTGTAATAACAGACGGCCTTGAAAACTCAAGCGTCGAGTATACTCCAATACAAATATTTGAAAAGATCCGGCACAAGCAACAGGTGGACGGTTGGGAGTTTGTGTACCTCGGAGCAAACCAGGATGCGATAAAAGAAGCCACTGCACTGGGTATCAAGGGGCTGCATGCAATGAATTTCACCCCTTCGGCTGACGGGGTAAAAGAAAGCTATCTCTGCATGAGTGAAGCGGTTAAAAGTTACCGTCAAAAGGGAGCTGTCGAAGAAAACTGGAAAAGGAAAGGAAAAACTCATTAATTAATCCACTCAGGGCATTAAACACCTTGTTTGACAAAATTTGAGAATCTTCCTCAAGGAATTTGTAATTCCGTCAAGAATATTATCCACAAAGTTCCGAACCTCGCCTCATTTTTT
>LFTO01000104.1:4646-10909 GCA_001513335.1 Clostridiales bacterium DTU086
GAAGTATCAAAAAGGACTATCGAACGTGATATTGAAAAACTCAGGGACTTTTTTGGTGCACCGATAGAATATGACCACCACAAGAAAGGCTATTATTACCTGGAACCATTCGGGCTTCCCCATGTAAAGCTTACGGAAGGGGAGGCCCTGGCTCTGTTTTTCAGCCAGCAACTTTTTTCCCAGTACAAAGTGACTTCCTTTGACAACCAATTAAAAACAGCCATCGACAAGCTTTACGGGATGCTGCCGGATACTATCAGCCTGGATCTGAACAGTGTTAGCGAACTAATTTCCTTTGACGTTAAGCCTCCCCGGGGAGAGGAAGACAGGTTATCCAGCACCTGTGAAAAATTGCTGCAGGTGATCTCCAATAGGACAACTGTAACAATAGAGTATTACACTGCTTACCGGGATGAAACCACAGTCCGGGATGTGGACCCTTATCACCTTCGATACCATCACGGAGCATGGTACTTGATTGGATATTGCCACACCAGGGATTGTGTCCGGGTATTTGCAATCGACCGCATTATTTCATGCAATGACACAGGAAACACTTTTGACATCCCCGCAGATTTTTTCCTGGAGGCTTTCCTGCAGCATTCATTTGGGATCGAGATTGGCTCAGAACCTGTTGAGGTAAAGGTGCGTTTTGACAGTTACCAGGCCCGGCCTATAACAACATTATTATAGTCTAGAACAGCAAAAGACTATCCTCAAGAAACAGGAAAACAACAGTAACGGACAACAGCCTTTTTTGTGTTTTTCTATTCCGTTAAACAGGCCATTGACGAAGGGCATTTGAAGCTGGTCAGGTTTATTGACTGCGCCAATGCCAAGACGAAAGAGTTTATCAGGACATGGTAAACCGGTTCTTGGTAAATATGGGGAAGAGCGCTTGAAGGGTTTCTGCCTAAAATTACTTTTTACTGCACTGCCATTTCCTAACTGGAAGATTAGTTCAGATCCTTATTAGAAAAAGTCCTGGCAGAAAAAAGCTTTTTTTTACCGGAAAACAGGATAAAAAATTGCATAAATAGTATAAGCATATGGGGGTTGTTGAGTGAATGGACACCTTACTTCTTAAAAAGCTTAAAAATATGCCGGAGCTTGATGCTGACGCCCACGACGGCTGTTATGAGTTAGTGCGGGCAGTTATCGATGCTTATCGTGACGTTGATGAAGCCGTAATCGATTATAAGGATTTAAATACAGTTTACCTTATGACTGTAGGGACATGGCGTCACGGGACCCCGGCGAAAAAAAGGGTTATCAATGACAGCCATTTATCTGAAGATTCCAAGGTAAAGTTGACCGGACTTCTGGATAAAATCAAGGAAAAGGCTGCTGCCGGGGGCTATGACAAAAAGGAACCTGGTTATGAAGGGACTATTGGCATATTTGGAACCGGTATATATTCTTTTCAAGGTAAGACAAACAATGAGTCAGCCAGTGCTTTTGTTAAGATGTGCGTTGATATAAGCGATAAGAACGATGATGACGAGATGTACGATCGGGCGGAGCAAGTCCTTAATAAAGATTTTCGTGGTATGGGTGCCGGGTCGGCTTCTATGGTGCTTCACTGTTTGAAGCCGGAAACCTTTCCTATACTGAATTTCGGCACCGGTGATATCTTTTCGGCTCTTGGAATAAAACTGATACGAAAAAATGATATTGACACATACATTCAAAATTGCCGGGCAATTAAGGAATTTAGGGACGCAAACTTGCCTTTTAAGAATTACCGGATAATAGACATGCTTGCGTGGTCCTTCGATAACATTACTATTTCAATTCAGGAAATCATCAAAAGGTATAAAGAGGATTTTGCCAACCGGGATAAAGAAGAGCGTTATAAATGGGAGGCTGTCAAATGCTTTCAGGATAATTGGAATATCGAGGCAGAGGATTTTCGTGGGATGCTGGAGGCTTCCCTTTCGAAATCGGGAAATTTGCTGACCTCCAGAAACATATACGCAAAAGACAGGATTATTTTTTTTGCTGAAAAAGAGCCGGAAACTGTACGTAGCATGTTTGCTGATTTGTTTGACGAAGATAAAGATTTAATAAGCCGGATAAACTCCTTCATCTCTGTTTCGGATGCCTTATTTAATAAGCATAAGAATGATGTAATAAAAAGGCACTGTCAAGATGCCCGAAATATTTGTGTTTATCTTTTCTTCAGATACCCTGAAAAATATTACCTGTATCAATATGGGAAATATAAAGCTTTTGCAGAAAAAGTAGGTTACGAAACAAAAATAGTACAAGGCGACAATAAAAATGTAATTGGTTATTTGGATATGTGCAATATGGTTTTGGAAGAAATGATGAAAGATGAGGAATTGCTCTCCATGAGCCGGGAACGCTTCGATGACAAATGTTATGCTGACCCGGAATATCACCTGCTCACAGATGATATTGTGTATTTTGGTGGATTAGTTGACCCGCAGTATTGGCCTTCATTATCGGAATACAACCCGGGAATAGACGAAGAAAAATGGATAGAACTAATTGGCAACAAAGATGTATTTGACGAGCCTGCCCTTTTGATTATGAAGCGGATGCTGGAAATTGGGGGAGAAGCTACGTGTTCCCTTCTGAGTGCCCGCTATGGCGAAAATCCTAATTTTTACAACACATGCTCAATACGGCTTGCAAAGAGAGTGCATGAGGCTACCAACTGCCCGCTGCTGGTGAATGAAAAAAATGCCCGGTGGTGGCCAATTCTTTATGTTGGACGCAGAGCAGGCAAGGAAGAAACGGGAGAATATGTTTGGAAATTAAGACCAGAATTAAAGTCAGCTTTGGAAAAGACGATTCCCGGAATGGTGGTTAATCCAATGAAACGGGAGTTCAGCAAAAACATGATTCTTTACGGTCCTCCGGGAACCGGCAAGACTTACCACACGGTGAATTATGCTGTTGCCATAATAGAGAACAAGTTTCTTGACGAAGTTTTGGCGGAAGATTATTCAGCCGTTAAAGATAGGTTCAACCAATACAAAGAAGATGGATTAATAGAGTTTACAACATTCCATCAGTCTTATGGTTACGAAGAATTTATTGAAGGCATTAAGCCGGTCTTTTCTACCGATGGCGAAGAAACCACCGATATCTCTTACGAAATAGCCGATGGGGTTTTCAAGAAAATTTGTGATCGGGCCAGTATGCCGGTTATTTCAAAAAGCAATGATTTCGGCTTTTCCGAATATTCTACAGTTTGGAAGGTATCCCTTGCTGGCACCGGTGATAACCCTGTCAGGCGGGATTGCATGAAAAACAACTATATTAGGATAGGATGGGATGAATACAGTGAAACCATCACCGATGAAACAGATTTTTCCAAAGCAGGGGGAAAAAATGCTCTAAATGCTTTCATTAACAGGATGCAGATTGGCGATATTGTTCTTTCCTGCTATTCAGAAAGAACCATTGATGCAGTAGGTGTTATTGAAGGCGACTACGAGTGGCGCCCTGAGTTGAAAGACTACTGTCGTGTAAGGAAGGTTAAATGGATTGTAAAAGGCATTAATTATGATATTTATGAGTTGAACAACAATAACGTTATGACTCTTTCAACTGTATACAGGCTGAATAATATATCTGTATCCGATGTGATAGAAATTCTTAAACAAACTTCTTCGCAGATAGTATCTTCAGACGCTCCAAAAAACTATGTTTTTATTATTGACGAGATTAACCGTGGCAACATTTCCAAAATCTTTGGTGAGCTGTTAACCCTCATTGAGCCGTCGAAGCGTGTTGGTCAGAGGGAAGAATTGAAGGTCAGACTTCCGTATTCCCAAAGGCTTTTCGGGGTTCCTGATAATGTCTATATCATTGGCACAATGAATACGGCTGACCGTTCTATAGCCCTTATCGACACTGCACTGCGCCGGAGATTCAATTTTGTGGAAATGCAGCCGGACATTGAGATTCTGGAAGGAATTGAAATCGATAATGTTTCCATTGCCGGCATGCTTTCAAAAATTAACCGCAGAATCGAAGTGTTGTATGACCGTGAGCATACAATCGGTCATGCCTATTTTCTCCCGTTAAAAGATAATCCTACTTTAGAACAGTTAGGATGTATTTTTGAACAAAAAATTGTTCCTCTGTTGCAGGAATATTTCTTTGACGATTATGAGAAAATCCGGCTTGTACTTGGGGATGAGAACAAGGATACCCCCTATCAATTTATCATAAAAAAGCCGGTGGATCATAGTGATCTTTTTGGGAAAGTTGACCTTGAATACGATGAAACAGCCATATACGAAATTAATAAAGCCGCTTTTTTTAACATCAATTCTTACAAGGGCATTTAAACCTTCTTAACACTATCCGGAAGAAGGTGAAAAAGTGTCTAAGCCCTACATTATAAGGGAGCATGAAAGCTTTACCCGCGGAAAGGTGAACAGTTGTGAAGGTTTTATTCCTCTTGACCATCATACCTTTGACCGGTTGGAGAATTTTATCCTGCAAAATCGTTGGAAAGAGGAAACTGAAGCCTTGGAACTTATGTCAGTTTCCAGTAAACGGGGCATCGGCAAAATAATAACCGCCAGGAATTATGTAGGTTTGGTTATCATGAAGGATGGAACAGCCATCGAAATACTGCCGAAGATTTACTCAAAGGGTGAAGTGGATAGTTGTGTTACAAAAAAGGTTTTCCTTGAAATGCTCAAGACGGTAAAAGAGGTTCCTTACAAGACCTTTAACGTATCTAGCTTAAAAGCGGAGCACATTAACCTGTTTGAAATCTTTATCCGAATGTTTATTGAGGAAGTCTACGCGATTGTTAAGGGAGGTCTGAAAACTTCATATTTGTCCTACAGCGGCAACGAGTCGTTTTTTAAAGGGAAACTACTGGTTCTAAAACATATTAAACATAACATGTGCCACAAAGAAAGGATCTACGTAGAATATGATGTTCTCAGCCCCAACAGGCCGGAAAACAAACTGATAAAATCAACTCTTCAATTGCTCCAAAAGCACACAACGAACTCTAAAAACAAAAAGGACCTTTCTAATTTGATGGCATCTTTTGTTGGAATTGATGTTTCAAGGAATCCCCATCATGATTTTTCGCTATATGTGAAAAACCGAAACATGTCTGGATATGATACTGCCCTAAAATGGTGCAAGGTTTTCTTGCTTAACAAGAGCTTTACAGCGTTTGCCGGCAGCGAATTGGCTTATGCCCTTTTGTTTCCGATGGAATACGTTTTCGAGTGTTATGTAGCTGCCAAGCTGAAAAAGGTATTGGATAAAGAAAAGTATTCCATAAGTATTCAGGACAAGTCTAATTACCTTTTTGACTATCCGTCCAAAAAGTTTGCGCTAAAACCGGATATTGTTTTGAAGGACAATACTTCAGGGAAAAAAATTGTATTAGATACAAAATGGAAACTTCTTGCTCCTTGTTACCCTAATTTTGGTATTTCCCAGGCGGACATGTACCAGATGTATGCATATGGGAAAAAGTATGCTGCCCACAAGGTTATTCTTCTATATCCTTGGAACGAAAATGTCCGGGGTCTGTCAGGGGAAGTATCTTTCTCTTCGAATGACGGGGTATTTGTTAATGTGATGTTTGTGGACCTGATGAACATAGACAAAAGTATCGAACACATTTTTTCCGCCTAAAACAACGGGAGTTTTCTGGCCAATGTGTATTAACGGGTGTATATTATAAAGCCATTTGCTTGTGTTTTAAACATCTAAAAACTAGGCAAGCTCAAACAATTGTGAATTGTTGGGTGTTTCATACCGAAGGTGAATTAATTGGAAATGGGCTGGAATGACTTTGGTTGCAACCACTTCTTCAGTTGAAAAGAATAACAAAACATCCTTTTGAACTTTTGGACAATGCGCCTTAAGCCGATTAAGTATGTACTCCAGATTATTTGCAAGGCGGGAGTTTTCAGGTGCCATCTTCTTATTAAATTTGGCGGAAAACTGCCTTTCTTTTTGTTGGACAAAATCTCTCCAATTATCAAATGATCCAGAAGTCCATTCAGATAGATACCACTTAAAGATCTTATGTCGCTGGTATTGTTCTTTTCTCAGATAGACCACCCCATTTTTTACTTCGGAAGAGTATGTCCATTTACTTTCTATTAGGTAGGTGGCTTCAGGTAGGTGGCTTTAGTATAATGCTCCCCAAAGGTGAGACACAAAAGTAAAAAAGTAAGTTATACTGAAAACATGAAAAAGCGAAATAAGTACTCAGCCGAATTTAAGAGCAAGGTAGTCTTGGA
>LFTO01000081.1 GCA_001513335.1 Clostridiales bacterium DTU086
TTTTCCAGAAGTACCTTTCCAGGGACATAATCAAAGAGTTAGGGTTGACAGGTTACAGCTTCAGAAAAGGCAGTGCCAGGGAATTTCAATTACCACCGGAGGAAATAAAAAGGCATTTTGTCCATGGTTTGGGCAGGTGCGGTTTGCCTGACATTGGTGTTGATAAGGAAAGAACTTCAGGGGGAAGACTATACCTGCGGCACGTCTATGATGGTAGACCGCTGCACGTCTACAGTGCCAAAAAGACCCTTGAGCAAATATCCTCCCTTTGGGGAGGAAGCGTAGCCCTGAATACGCGGCAGCGGGGAAGGGACGTAGTTTTTATTTTCGACAAAACCGGACATTCATCGGTGATACTTTAGAATTAATTTTTATTTTCCCGCTATTAGTGCAGGAAAGAGCCTCAAATGCCACGAATATACAGAAAACCTTTCTATACACACTTGGCGTAAAAGGTTTTTATGCGTAGAATGGTAGGCAAAGGAGGTCAAACGATGATTTGGAATGAAAAATGTGAATGTATGCCTGTGGAGGAGCGGAAGGAACTGCAGCTGGAAAGGTTAAAAGCTACAGTTGAAAACGTGTTTTTTAATGTGCCTCATTACCGGAAGGCAATGCAGTACGCCGGTGTGGAACCAGATGACATACAAACTCTGGAAGATATCAGGAAACTGCCTTTTACGGTAAAGGATGACCTTAGGGACAATTATCCTTACGGTATGCTTGCTGTCCCTTTAAGTGAAATCGTACGGATTCATTCTTCATCGGGTACCACGGGTAAACCCACTGTTGTTGGGTATACCCGAAATGATATTAATAACTGGGCCGAGCTTATGGCCCGCTCCCTGGTTTCTGGTGGTGCTACCCGCAATGATGTAATTCACAACGCCTACGGGTATGGCTTATTTACCGGGGGGTTGGGAATACACCACGGGGCTGAGCGATTGGGTGCATCAGTAATCCCTATTTCCGGCGGGAATACCAAACGGCAGGTTATGATTATGCGTGATTTTGGAAGTACTGTTCTGACCTGCACGCCTTCATATGCACTGGTTATTGCCGAGACCATGGAGGAAATGGGGATTTCAAAGGATGAAATGAAATTGAAACACGGGATATTCGGCGCGGAGCCCTGGAGCGAAAATATGCGCTTGGAAATAGAGAAAAAGTTGGGTATTAGTGCCGTTGACATATACGGGCTCAGTGAGGTTCTGGGACCCGGTGTGGCCATTGAATGCCAGTGCAAAAACGGCCTGCATGTCCAGGAGGACCACTTTATAATAGAAGTTATTGATCCGGATACCGGTGAACCTGTACCTGAGGGAGAGAAAGGTGAGATTGTATTTACCTCATTGATGAAGGAAGGATTACCGATAATAAGGTATAGGACAAGGGATATTGCCAGTATTATTACGGGATCTTGTCCCTGCGGCAGGACTTCTGTCCGGATGAGCAGAGTGAGCGGCAGAACTGACGATATGCTTATTATTCGGGGTGTTAATATCTTCCCGTCTCAGGTAGAAAGCATCCTCTTGGATATCGGACAAGCGGAACCCCATTACCTTCTCGTTGTTGACAGGGTAAACAATCTTGATGTTCTGACTGTAAAGGTAGAAGTATCTGAATCCCTGTTCGCTTTTGACGAAGTCAGGAGACTTGAACAGTTAGGAAAAGATATTTCTGCTGCCCTGCAGTCAGGGCTGGGTATTTCTGTAAAAGTGCAGTTGGTTGAACCGAAGACGCTGGAGCGCAGTGAAGGCAAGGCTAAACGAGTGGTGGATAACCGAAAATTTTAAAAGGGAGGAGAAGCGAATGCAGGTTAACCAAATTTCCGTGTTTTTGGAAAATAAGTCCGGAAGACTGGCAGCCGTAACTAAGCTCTTGCAGAGGTACAATGTAAATATCCGTGCCCTTTCTATTGCAGATACTTCTGATTTTGGCATTTTGCGTTTAATTGTTGACCAACCCCAGCTGGCATTTAACGCTCTCAAGAGCGAGGGTTTCAGCGTCAGCATGACAGAAGTAATTGGCGTGGAAATGCCCGACAGGCCGGGCGGGTTGGCAGGAGTCTTGGAAATCCTCGAGAAGTATGAATTTAATATTGAATATCTTTATGCCTTTATCGGCAAGGCGGATGACAAGGCACTGGTAATCTGCAGGGTCGAGAGGGTGGAAGATGCGGTCAAATGCCTTGAGGACAACGGAATTACAGTTTTGACCGGTGAAAAACTCTACGAATTATAAGCTTTTTGTTTTTTGAAAATAAGGGGGCAATATTAATGCATGGGGAACCAAAATCCAGGGAAGAATTACAGGCTATCAAGCCCTATGTTCCCGGCAAACCAATAGAGGAAGTCCAGCGAGAACTGGGGATATCAGATGTAATCAAACTGGCGTCCAACGAGAATCCTTTGGGACCGTCTCCCAAGGCCGTTGAGGCTATCTTGGAGACTGTCTCGAGTATCCAAAGATATCCCGACGGAAATGCCTTTAAATTAAAAAACGCCATTGCAGAAAAATACGAAGTTGAACATTCCAACATCCTGACAGCAAATGGTTCCGACGAAAGTATTAAGCTTGTTGCCGAGGCCTACCTCAATCCCGGAGAAGAGGTGATAATCCCCTGGCCCTCTTTTTCAGAATATGAATTTGCAGCCAAAATTATGGGGGGCAGGTGTATCGTTTCTCCTCTTGACAAGGAGTTTCGTCTGGACTTGGAGGATATGGTCAAAAAAGTTACGCCTGAGACCAAAGTAATTTTTGTCTGCAACCCCAATAACCCTACAGGTACAATAGTCGGACGTGAGGAAGTTGAAAAATTTCTCTCCCGGGTACCAGGTGACGTCCTGGTTGTGTTCGATGAAGCCTATTGTGAGTACGTTAACGATGACAGGTATATGGACACTGTTGACCTGGTGAAACAAGAGATTCCCAATATTATTGTGCTGCGGACCTTTTCCAAAATATATGGGTTAGCCGGCCTGCGTGCAGGTTACGCCCTGGGTCCCAAAAATGTTATTGCTTCCATTGAAAAAGTTCGGGAGCCTTTTAACGTAAATATTTTTGCCCAGGCTGCCGGTGCTGCGGCTATCACTGATGCTGACCATGTCAGAAACAGCCGGGAAACTAACGAATCAGGGAAACAGTATCTTTACAGGGAATTTGAAAAAATGGGACTAAAGTATACACCTACCGAGGCCAATTTTATCTGGGTTGATACAGGAAAAGACAGCAGAGGGTTATTCGAAAATCTCCTTAAAAAAGGCGTAATTATCAGGACAGGAAATATTTTTGGATTTGATTCTTATATCAGGGTTACCATTGGACTCAGGGAACAGAATGAGAGGTTTATCAGTGCTCTTAAAGAGATGCTGTAAAACTTAATTAACCATGAAGATCCTTACCTTCCAGGCAAAAGTTTTATTTTGACACAAAAATAGCCCCTACCTTATTTAAGGTTTCGGGGCTTGGTATGCCGAAGAAACTACGTCAGACCCAAAATCTGGCGGATTTTTTTTGCCTGGGACCTGCTTACGGGCACTTCGCTGCGTTCAGCATCATCTACGACAAGTGTTAAGGTGCCGTTGTATTCGGGAATAACTTCCCGGGCACGTTTGATATTGACTATATAAGACCGGTGGCAGCGCTGAAAAATGTTGCTGTCTAAACGGCTTTCCAGTTCCTTTAATGTAAACCGGGTGATGTACCGGGTGTCAAAAGTTTTGACAAATGCGTAGTCATCACTGGCATAGGTAAAAATTATGTTTTCTTGTTCCAGCAGCAGGGTTTTTCCTTTATGCTCCACAGGTATTAGTCCCACAGATGAAAAAGGTTTTGCCGGTTTCTGTGGTTCCGCTGATTCCTGTTTTTCTTCAAGGGAGAGTACTTTTTGCAGTGTTATTTCAAAGCGTCTGGGATCGATGGGTTTCAAAAGGTAATCCACTGCATTGACACCAAAGGCATCCAGGGCGAATTCTTCGTAGGCAGTAACAAATACGATGTAAGGGGCTTTTCCTTTTTCCCTGGCATACTCCTGGAGTTTGGCAGCCAATTCTAGTCCGTTTATTTCAGGCATGTGAATATCCAAAAAGAGTATGGAGTATTCCAGGGCGGTAATCAATTCCCATGCTTCATGGGCATTTGCCGCCTCGCCCACAATCTGGACTTTGTCTGAGTACTTTTCAAGCAGAAAACGCAGTTCCTGACGGGCCGGGTATTCATCGTCTACTATAAGTGCCTTGAGTTTGATTTTTTTCACCTCCTGCCGCAGTAAAATGCCGTTTTAAAAACCCTTCTCTTCATTATTATTTAAGCAGTGAGTCATAAATTCGGCAGAGCTTGTATAAGTATTATATTACCTAGGTGGAAAATAATAAAGGGGGTTGCGCTGTGGCAGCTAGAATGAGGAGGATTGCCGTTTTAGCGGGTATTATAGCCTGTTTTGCCATAATGATTTCAGGATGCGGCATAATCAAAGACCTGATAACGGGGGGGGGACCCGGGGAAGCCGGTGAAGTTTCAGTTCAAACTGATGCGAATTTGGCCCCGGAGAACATCACAGGAGATAAAGATACCGGCAATGATGGGAAGGATACGGCTGCAATTGTAAATCCCTACGAAGTAACTCTCTATTTTGCCAGCCCCGACGGGAACAGCCTGGCACCGGAAGTTCGCACTATTGAAAAGGTTGAAGGAGTGGCTCGGGCGGCTATGTTTGAACTAATTGAAGGGCCTTCGCCGGGCAGTGGCTTACTTCCTACTCTGCCCCAGGG
>LFTO01000099.1:0-12753 GCA_001513335.1 Clostridiales bacterium DTU086
TTCCTGATTTTAAGATTACTGTTCACTAAACCATTCAAAGAGGTGCTTTCATTGTATATTTCTCGAAAACATCTTGCTGCGGTACTGGTTTTTGCGTTAGCTGCTCTCACTTTTACCCTTTGTTATTCCTTTTTGATCTCCGGCAGTATCAAACCGGATATTTTATCTATTGAGGACCCCGTGCAATGTGACCTTTTGATAAAAAAGGGAACTATTGTTGACGGCTCGGGAAAGGCTTCCTACCGGGCTGATATAGCTGTCGAGGGAGATAAAATTGTGCGGATAGGCTCTTTCCCTGCAGAAGCCGGCCGGGTTATAGACGCTGAAGGCCTGGTGATTGCTCCCGGTTTTATCAACCCCCACTCTCATATTGACCAGACAATTATAGAGGACCCGGATGCAAGGGCTTCCCTTTTGCAGGGAGTAACCACCGAAATCATCGGATTGGACGGGCTGTCCCCACTGGACCTGGATAAACACTTTGCGAAGATCTCTCAAAACGGCATCGGAATAAACTACGGTTCCCTAATCGGCCAGGGTTCCATTCGCCAGGCAGTTATAGGGAATGACCCTCGTCCCGCCACCAAAGAAGAAATTGCTTCGATGAAAGCCCTGATAAAAAGAGCCATGGAACAGGGCGCATTTGGCCTTTCCACAGGATTAGAATATATTCCGGGGAAATATACTCCCACAGGGGAAATTATCGAACTGGCCAGGGCCGTCACTCCTTTCAAAGGGGTCTACGTTTCCCACATCCGCAGCGAAGGGGACAGGGTGGTGGAAGCTGTAAAGGAAGCTCTGCAAATCGGCAGAAGTGCAGGAATTCCGGCGGTAATTTCCCACATCAAAGTCGGCTCTTCAATCTATGACGCTTCCAGGGAAGAATTGATTGCCAAAAAAACAGGGGAAGTAATGGCAGCTATCAATGAGTACCGGGAAACCGGGGGAGAGGCTTATGCTGATATTTACCCCTACATCGTATCCTGGTTCCAGATAAACAAACACCCGGAACAGGTGGTTTGGAATTACCCCGGGAAATTAGTGCTGGTATCTTCAGCAAGCAGGGAAAACTACATTGGTAAGACTGTCGCAGAAATTGCCGTTGAGGAAAACATTTCTCCCGCTGCAGTTGCCGGGAAACTGGCTGCCGACCCCAAGGCTCTGGTATGCCTCCAGAACCTTTCCGAGACCAGTATGCGGCGTCTCTTAAAGGCCCCCTTTACGGTAATTGGCATGGACAACACCATCTACTGGGGAGACCCTTCTTACATTCCCCCGAAACACCCCCGTAATGCGGGGACATATCCCCGGGTCCTGGGGGAATATGTGCGCAGCAACAAAGTATTAACGCTGGAAGAAGCCATATACAAAATGACGGGAATGACAGCGGAAATTTACGGAATTGACAGGCGGGGCCTGATTAAAGAAGGTTTCTTTGCCGACTTTGTTATTTTTGATCCTGATAAAATACAGGATAAAGCAACTTATTGGGAACCTGACCTCCCCCCTGTGGGAATAGAATATGTCCTCGTCAATGGGCAAATAGCCGTGAAAAAAGGAAACCTTGTCCGCACCGACAGTAATAAAGGTGCCCAGGGAATACGAGCAGGAGTCATTATTCGACAAAACTTTTTAATCGAGAACCCCTGAAAATCCACCCCGTGTCTAGCATTAATTATTACAAACACAAATAAGGGGTGGTTCGCAAATGAAAGTTAAAAAATTAATAGTGTCTATTGTAGTAATGGTTTTGACCATTACCCTGGCAGCAGGCACCGCTTTAGCTGACAGTCCGTGGAAGGGCAAGGACAAACCGGGCAACGGGAAAGGAAATCAAGTAAAGGTCGAAGTTCAGAAACAGTATAAAGACAAGGATAAGGATAAGGAAAAGGATAAAAACAAAGACAAAGTAAAAGTGAAAGTGAAAAAAGACAGGGGCTGTAATTTCCTTGACGTTTCCAACAACCACTGGGCAAACAAGAGGATTAAAGCAATGGCACTCCATGGAATCATTAAAGGGTATGCCGGCGGCTTTTTCCGCCCCAACGCCTCCGTCTCCCAGATTGAAGCACTGACAATGATCCTCCGGATGGAAGGGGCTGACGCCGAGGATTTGAAGGAAGCCCTTCGAAATCAGGACGTCCCCAAATCGGTACCATTGTGGGCTAAGGGTTACGCAGCCCTGGCTATGGACAAAGGGATTCTTACTAAGAAAGAAGCAGCGAAATTTCAGCCCATGCGGGCAGCAAAGCGCTACGAAGTAGTTATCTATTTAGGTAGGGCTTTGGATATAGATCCTGAGGATAATTATGAGGATTTAGACTTCAGAGACCTGAAATCAATTCCCGACGAGGCTCTTGGTTACCTGCCCTATCTTGTTGAAAAGGGGTATTTTACCGGCTACCATAACGGAAAATTCATGCCCAACAAACCTGTAACCAGGGCTGAAATGGCAACGATACTTTCCAAAATAATTGCCAACAAAGACCTGGACGAAGATGAAGATGATGTTGATGTAGAGATCATTGACAAGTTTAAGGCTAAAGGAATTATCACTGAATTGAATGATGAGGAACTGGTACTGAAAGTTAACGGCAAGAAGAAAGAGTTCACCGTGGATCCTGACGATGTGATTGTCTTCCTGGACAACAAGGAGAGCACATACAGCAAGCTGAAAGAGGGTTACATCGCTCTAATACTCTGTGACTCCGATAGGGAAGCCCTGGTAATTTACGCCCATTCCAAAGACATTGATGATGAAGACGAGGACGAAGAGATTGAAGAAGTGAAAGGGATCTTCATTACCACCAGCCGTAACGGGGATCAAATGAGAGTCCTCGTGAATGGAAACAGGGAAAAGTATGACATAGATAAAAACGTTGAAGTGGAAATTGACGGAGACAAGGCTGGTCTGGATGATCTCCTGCCGGGAATGAAGGTTGAACTGGTAATCGAAGATGGTAAAGTAGTTGAAATCGAAGCTGATGAGTTGGAAAAATTCAGCGGCGAATTCGTGGATCTGAATGAAGATGACATTATAGTAGAACTTGACGGTGTAGATTTTACTTTCCCCCTGGCGATAAGGGTTGATGTAGAAATCGACAACGAAGAAGCGGACCTAGAGGACCTGGAAAGAGGTATGGAGGTAGAACTGGAATTTGACGACGGGGAAGTTATCAGCATAGAAGCTGAAGATTAAAATTTAAATTTTACACTGCATAACAGTCTGTCCTCTTTGCACCCAAACATTAGGCGGGGAAAATATCCCCGCCGCCTTTTTTCTTCTGAAAAACTTGTTTTTGAATATTGTAGGATAATCAAGGGCAATTTGCGGTAGGTCACAACGGACCGGAGTGATTCCGCCGGCCGATCTTTCACCCCTGGTTTTACCGGTCAGAAAGCCCCTTGATAAAAGCTTTGGTTCTTTCATGGGAGGGATTGGTTAATATTTCTCCGGGATCGCCCTCTTCAATGATCTGGCCTTTATCCATAAATATCACCCTGTCAGCGACTTCCTGGGCAAAGGCCATTTCATGAGTAACAACAACCATTGTCATCTGCTCCGCTGCAAGCTTACGGATGACTTTGAGAACTTCGCCGGTTAGTTCCGGGTCCAGAGCTGACGTTGGCTCATCAAAGAAAAGGATATCCGGGTCCATGGCCAGTGCCCTGGCAATGGCCACGCGCTGGCTCTGCCCACCTGAAAGCTGATAGGGATAAGCATTGGCCTTGTCGCTCAAGCCCATTTTTTCCAACAGCTCTAAAGCCGTTTTCTCAGCCTCTTCCTGGCTTTTTCCCCCCACAATTACGGGAGCCTCAGTAATGTTCCGCATAACAGAGAAATGGGGGAATAAATTAAAGTTCTGAAACACCATCCCCAGGCGCAGCCGGATTTTTTTCAAGGCCCCTTCCGGGGGATATAAGACCTGCCCAAGATCATTGGTGGAAACCATAGTGTCCCCGGCAACCTTAACCGTTCCACGGTCCACCTTTTCCAAAAGGTTTAAACAGCGCAAAAGGGTGCTTTTACCTGAACCTGACGGTCCAATAACTGCCACTACCTCACCTTCCCGCACTTTAAAAGAAATACCATGGAGCACTTCATTGTCGTCAAAGCTTTTATAAAGATTTTCGACACTAAGAATTTCCACAGCTAAAGCCCCCTACTTGTAATAAGCCAGCTTCTTCTCAGCCTTCAGGAGAATCTCTGTTACAACCCAGTTCCATAATAAATAAATCATTCCCGCAATGAGAAAAGGAATCGGAGATACGACCCTGGAAGCCTCTCCCGTAGCCAACCTGTAGAGTTCCGCAATCCCAAGGGTTGAAACCAGTGCCGTATCTTTTACAAGGGTAATGATCTCATTACTTACGGGAGGAAGAATCCGCTTTACCACCTGCGGCAGAACAATCCGCATAAAGGTCTGCCTTTTACTGAACCCCAACACCGCTGCAGCTTCGTATTGTCCCTGGGAAATAGACTCGATGCCACCACGGAATATTTCTGCAAAATATGCCGCATAGTTCAAGGAACAGGCAATAATTGCAGCAACAAACCTGTCAAAGTTAATTCTCAAACCTTCGGGAAGCAAAAAATAGGGTGCAAAGTATACGAAACTCAACTGCAGAATCAACGGTGTGCCCCGCATAATAAGAATATAAAACTTCATCAGTCCCTTGATCAGCCTGTTGCCGTACATTCTCCCCAAAGCAGTCACCAGTCCAAGGGGAAGGGAAAATATCAAGGTGAGAAAGAAAACTTTCAGGGCAATCTTTGTTCCGTCAATTAGAAGTAGAATTAAATTTATCAGACCTGGCCAGTCATAAGGCATTAATCCCCGCTCCCTCCTCCAGACTCAACACAAAAACTACAGGACCGGCCTCCCCGACCAGCCCTGTAATAACGCTATACTTTCGCTCTTAAAATACTCAAACATTCCTGTATCGAGGATACAAGTTATTTGCCGATTGTAGTAATGTCTTTCCCAAACCAATTTTCGGAAATCTTAGCTAAAGTTCCGTCTTCGGCCATAGCTTCCAGGGTTTCCTGTACTTTATCTTTTAGAGCCACATCGCCTTTGCGGAAACCAACTCCGAATTCCTCATCAGCCAGTGCCTCATCTAGGACTTTGTAACCCTTGTCATTGGCCTCAATATTATAACGGGCAACAATCTCGTCCATTAGGACAGCATCCAGGCTGCCTTTTTCCAGGTCCATAAGGAGTTTCATATTATCGTCAAAGGTAATTACTTCGGCCAAGCCGGCTTTGAATTCTTCATGGCTGTTCAGAGCAGCTTCAGCACTGGATCCCGCCTGGTACCCAAGTTTCTTACCTTCCAGGTCTGCCAGGGAGGCAACCTCTGAATCTTCCATAAGGACAATAACCTGCCTGTTCTTCATATAGGCTTCGGTAAACTCATGGGCTTCTAACCGTTCAGGTGTAATGGTAAACCCATTCCAGATGCAGTCGATTTTTTCGGTATTCAGCTCTTGTTCTTTTACTTTCCAGTCAATGGGCTGGATCTTCAATTCAACACCTAAACGGGAACAGACTTCCTTAGCTACGTCAATATCAAAACCAACCAGTTCGCCATTTTCATCTCTGAAGCCCATGGGCGGGAACGCTTCATCCATGCCCAGTACAAACTCGCCCTTTTCCTCAATCTTGGTCCAGGATTCGTCAACTGCAGCTTCATCTTCAGGAGCCTCTCCCCCGCCGCAGCCAACCAGCACGAAAGACATAAGCATAATAATCATTAATACCAATAAACCTTTGCTTTTCACAAATAACCCTCCCCATTTATTATTAGCACACGTATATTATATGGTAGAACTTCACCTTAGTAAAGTGATAAATTATAAAATTATTCGCCCATTTTTGGTAAAGATTTAATCCTAATCCTGCAACCTCCAGTATTTACGCGGTACGCCAAAGGCACCGGTCCTTGTTGGCTTAAATCCCAGCCTTTTGCAGAACTCTTTGAATTCCTTTTCCAGGGCTGCAGACTTTTCCAGCTCCTGCCCAACTATTTCACTTATTCGTTTATTTGTTACCAGGACATCCTTACTCCGGTTTTGGGAATGAGCATAACGGCTGTTATGTTTATACCCAATGAACCTGCTGGGGTAAAACCTCATCTCTTTACCCCTGTTTACCGCTAAATAATAGGTTCCTCTCCTAATTAAATCTTCGGCATAACTCCTTAAACGGGGGTCCGGATCTGACAAATATTCATCAATTGTTTGTATATTCTCCATGATTTCTTCCAATGAATTAACCAATTCAAGAGCCACATTACATCCTCCTTTCTTCATATTAAGCTTGTTCTAATTATATAACAGTTTCCAAACTTAGAGTTTTATTAGCCGCATTTGTGACCAAATTCAATTCATTTCGGAGCACTCCCCTTGAGGTCCGGGCAAAAAAAAAGACCGCTTTCGCAGGTCTTTTCTCTCAAGGCTACTTATTAAACTTTTTCCGATAATAGCTGGCATAAAGCGCAATCGCCGGATTATGGCCGGTTACCCGGTCCTTTACGATAAAAGTAGTTACAGGTGCTTCAGAATACTTGGTAAATAATATATCATGGCCAATGCATAATCCTACAATAATATTTAAATCGGTCTGCAAATCATTGAGCACCATGGCCTGTCCGATGGGGTTACATGTTACCTCGTGTCTTTCGCAGTTAATTTGAGTTAAATTAAAATCCCTTTTATCGATACCCGAAAACTTACAGCATATTGATTCAACGAGGAAACCTTTTTTCTCTAGAACATCCTTCAAGAATTTTGCTTCGTTTGTTAAGCCTATACAGTGAGCAAGGCCAATTCGCTTGTAACCTATTTGTTCAGCAAAACCGCAAATTTCTTCGAGCCTTGTCCATTCCATGTAGTGTTCTCCTTCAATACGGGCCGCAACTTCCAATAACTTTTTATTCTCTGCCTTCTCAAGTTCCCTTCTCGAGGAAGCCTCATAAGCCTTCAGGTCTTGGCCCTGTGCACATTCTTCCCCCTTAGAACAGCAATGTATTATACATCCTGCACAATTAACCAAAAGAATCCCTTCTTTCGTGATAATTTAAATCCGGTTTCCCATGTTTCCCCCGAGTTAAAAAAGGGCCTACGGCTACCTTAACATAACTTGGGAAAACAAGCATTCCAGAGATACTGGAAGGTGCTCAACCAATTGCACCCAGGGCATTTAAGGCCGGGAACCTCCCGATCTCATTTTTAGTAAAAGATTCTAAAACCGGCTCACAAACGAGCCGGTTTGCCTTGAAACACTAAATACTAATATGGAGCGGAAAACGGGATTCGAACCCGCGACCCTTGGCTTGGGAAGCCAATGCTCTACCACTGAGCTATTTCCGCACAACATTGGAATTTTATTATATCTCCATTTTCCCTTTGTGTCAAATTGGTGTTTCACGCTCCAAAAGAGTTTCCACCTCCCTGTCTTTCTTTGTATTTATTCCTATCTCTACTCTCAAATAACAAAAAAACTGGCCTTTCTAAATGTAATTAATAGGCGGATAAAAGATTTGGAAATGGCAGCTAATCTTGACAGCAGATTACAATCGGAAGTCAATAAACTCCTAGAAGAAATAAGAAGATTCAGTTAAACAATACATCGTTAAACAGTTAAATACGATAAAGGGTCAAAGTTGCTTGAAAAAGTAACAGTTTTTATCTTTCCTGAGGATTTTGTATAACCTCAATACTGTTAACCCCTGCTGCCATAATCAATTTCCTCAACGGGGGGAAGTACATAAAAGGGCATTTCAAGATTTTCAAAGTCAGTTTGAGGCGTAAACCAAAGGTTTTCCTGTAGTAAGCAGTGCAGGGGTCTTTTACCCTGGAGTTCAGTACCTGGCTGAGGATATAAGCGGAATTAATTGCACTGCTGATACCCTCTAATGAGCTGGGACTGACAAAACCCGCCGCTTCACCAACCAGAAAAGCATTATTCCTGCCGGTGCAAAATTCATTTGGCCTGGCGGGACGAAGGACAAGACAGCTTTCAGTTTTAAGAACTTCTCCAAACCGAAATCCTAAATCCCTAAGGCACTGCTTTTGGTTTTCAAACCTGGCACGGGCATTTTCTCCGGGGAAAGCCCCACCGAAAATGAAATAACCATCCTTGGAAATTGTCCACGAATAGCAATCTGTGTTATCGGGATCAAACAAGCAGGAGTAAAAGGGATTTGAGTTCTCCTCGGAAAACCATTGCTGAATTGAAACATAACTCCGTATCTTTCTATCCGGGTACAAGAATTTTCGAACAATGGAATTAGCCCCATCAGCACCGACCAAATACCGGGCAGTAATAGTACGCAACCGGCCATCCCGGAGGAATTGAAGCTCATAGATTTTCCCCTTTTGCTTAATACAGGTACAGGTACTTCCGTCAAATACCTCCACATGGCCGGGTATGAGAGATCCAAGCCACAGGTCAAATTTATGTCTGTCTAAATTAATATAAAATCGCTGGTAATGGCGGACAAGCCCAGTCCTGATATCTAATGTTCGAACAGCAAAGATCTGGGGGTCTACAAGGACATCTTTTGGCAGAGTGAGGTCAAAACGGGAAATGGCTTTTTGAGCATCCTTGGCCAGCAGCCCTCCGCAGGGCTTTTGAAAACCGCTGCCATCGGCATTTTTCCTGTCGATTACCGCAACAGAAAAACTGCTGTCCAGAAGACGTGCCAGGGTTGCTCCGGCCGGTCCCAGCCCTATGATTGCAATGTCATACATTTGGAGAACACTCCTTAAAATCCAAGCTGGCAGAAAGCATTTGCAAAGGTATTCCATAGATACCCGAAGAACTTTACACTAAACTATACAATTCCAATTATACACCCTTTTTAACCAGTTGTCCGACGCCTGCCTCTGAGAGCCGGACAGGGAGCGGTACAATGGCTTTCACTTTTTGTAATTCCCAGGTAATTATGCTAAACTCACTCACAATATTTTGAAAAGCACAGTTTTTTGGCAAAAAAATAAGCCGGAAAGCAAGCTCTCCGGCGGGTTTTCAATCCATGGTGCCTCAGGGCGGAATTGAACCGCCGACACGTGGATTTTCAGTCCACTGCTCTACCAACTGAGCTACCGAGGCAAAAAAAAATGGCGGAACTGACGGGAGTTGAACCCGCGATCTCCGGCGTGACAGGCCGGCATGTTAGACCACTACACCACAGTTCCGCATAAACCTCCAGGCACCTCTGGGGTGCCGGAGGTTCAAATTTGGTGACCCGTAGGGGATTTGAACCCCTGTAACCGGCGTGAAAGGCCGGTGTCTTAACCGCTTGACCAACGGGCCACATGGTGAGCCATCCGCGACTCGAACGCGGGACGCCCGGATTAAAAGTCCGGTGCTCTACCAACTGAGCTAATGGCCCACAAATTGAGGCACTTATATATGCTACTATATCCTCCCTAAGGTGTCAACACGTTTTAAAGTATTTTCACCTTTTCCATATAGAACCAATTTGTGCCTCAGGGGCGTTTATGATGCTGGTTTAGCTCTCCAAAGCAAAAATCTTTGCTTAAAATAAGCTCTTACTGTAACTTCCTGATTACACTGCCGTCAATCCCGGAAATTGAAGAACAGCCGGTTAAAATCATTGCCTGGAACAATTGGGCTTTAAGCTTTTCAAAGTAAAGGCGAACTCCCTCAGCCCCGCCACCAACAGCAGCAATAGCCAGCGGCCTGCCTATAAGCACAGAGTCTGCACCAAGGGCAATAAGCTTTAATATGTCAATCCCTGACCGGACACCGCCGTCAGCAAATATTACCACTTCACCTTTAACAGCAGATACAATTTCCGGCAAGACATGGGCAACACCGGGTGTGCAATCCAGGACACGCCCCCCGTGGTTGGAAACCACAATCCCGGCCGCACCCGCCTCAACAGCTTTTATCGCTTCATCAGGAGTCATGATTCCCTTGAGGATAAAGGGCAGTTCTGTGCTCTGAATTATTTCCTTTAATTCCCCTACAGTCTTAGGACCTACCGGCTGGCCTTTCATGGCCATGGTTACCAGGCCGGCACCGTCTATGTCAA
Source organism: Clostridiales bacterium DTU086 (assembly GCA_001513335.1). Classification (GTDB taxonomy): domain Bacteria; phylum Bacillota; class DTU086; order DTU086; family DTU086; genus DTU086. The sequence goes on from LFTO01000099.1 coordinate 10,069, forward strand.
TACCTGCGGCAGGGGCACTTGCCTGTTCGGCTTGAGCCAGATACCTGAAAATCTCCTTCTGCTCACGGGGTTTAATTACTGGAATCCCCCTGCCCCCTGCCTCGGAAATTGCCTGTATACCCGAACCGTACATGGCAGGGTCAGCGCCATCCCCGATCATTCCAAGAGTCCCGGCCTGGATACTGCCCTGTATTATAGCCTGTACAAACTCCAGTTCGGAAATGGGTCCCCCCATATTATAGGATACACCTGTCATAGGAGCCGCAAGGGCAGGCAGGGAAAGCTTCTGCCCCAGCACCTCTACAGAGGTATCAGGTTCCACGGCATCGTGAACCGTCCTCATATTAAGCAGGATTTCGCTTAAGGCAGTACAGTTGTTAATAAAGGAACGGCCCTCTCCTGTTCCGCCCATACCAGGAACTTCCCCCGCACAGCCTCGTCCGTTGCAGTCTTTACACACTCTGCAGTAACCGTTAAGCCTCTCCTTGGCTTTTCCCCAGATTTCCTCCCAATCCATAAGACATCCCCCTTGTCCCAAACATTCTTATTTTTCCTACCGAAAAAGTATGGGCTCGACCCTAAAAAATATGCCGGTGATGATCCAACGTCATGTCTCCCGTAAAGATACCGGCTTCCCTTTATCCTTTATTAGATGTTTTTAGTTTAAGTCCTGTTAATTAGACAAAGTTTATCCTGTTAATTAATGTCTGTCTGCCCTGGAAACAAAAGAGAGCCGCCGGATCCACGGCAAGCTCCCTTTTTAGAAAAAAACGAACTAGCACTTTGACCAACTGGCGGCATCTGAAAACTTCTGCTCACCCACCAGGGATACGCCGAATCTCTAAGGGCCAACGCCCTTCGAAATCCACCTTACCCCTTACGGGGGGAACAGTTAGCAGTAGCTGCAACTCCCGGCGAACTCAAGGTCAAAACCGGGAGGCGCAGACAGGGAGATTGAAAGAAGGCAAACTACGTTCGGCGGCCAATCTTCTCAGCTATGCTCCTGGCAGCCACCACACCGGAGATTGAAGCCTGAATCAAGCCCCGGGTAATGCCTGCGCCGTCACCGGCACCAAAAAGGTTGTTGATTTTTGTTTCCAGTCCCTTATCTACTTCCAGGCGGGAGGAATAAAACTTAACTTCTACACCATACAGCAGGGTATATTTGGAATATATGCCCGGCGCAACCACATCAAGAGCCTGAAGCATTTCCATGATTCCCACCAGGTGCCGGTAGGGGAAAACCAGTGACAGATCCCCCGGTGTAGCTTCTTTGAGCGTGGGGACAATTATACTCTTGGCCAATCTGTCCACAGTAGTCCTCCGTCCGGACATCAAATCCCCCAGTCTCTGGACCAACACTCCGCCACCCAGCAGGTTTGCCAGACTGGCAATGTATTTACCATAAGCAATGGGCTCTTTGAAAGGCTCCGTAAAGTTTTTGCTTACAAGTATGGCAAAGTTAGTGTTATCTGTTTTCCTTTCCGCATGGGTATGGCCATTTACCGTTGCCAGGCCATCCGTATTTTCCTGGACGACTTCACCATAGGGATTCATGCAGAAAGTCCTCACCTGATCGTCAAAAGTACGGGAATGAAAAATAAACTTGGACTCGTACACTATATCGGTAATATGGGCCATTACTTCCGCAGGAATTTCCACTCTTACTCCCACATCCACCGGGTTTACGGCGGTTGACAGCCCCAAACGTTTACTCTCGTTAGCCAGCCATTCAGAACCGTCCCGGCCGGGAGCACAAACAACATAAGAAGCATAAAAGTCCTCCCCCGATTTTGTGCGGACACCCTTGACAGACCCATTTTCAGTTAAAATTTGGTCCACTGTTTCAACGTAATGAATTTCCACACCATAGTCAACCAGTTCATCCAGCATTCCCTTAAGAACATCCTGTGTGCGGCCGGTACCCATATGCCTTACCGGAGCAGGAACAAGCTTAAGCTGGGCAAGGACTGCCTTGCGGCGGATAGCTTCCACTTCTTCTTCTCTGTCCTTCCCATAGACTTCACTGGGTGCACCAAAATGTACAAAAATATCATCAACATATTTAATTAACCTCAAAATATCCCCTAAACTCAAATACCTGTCCAGCATACCTCCAACTTCCGGGGAAAGAGTGAGCTTTCCGTCACTAAAAGCTCCCGCTCCGCCCCAACCGGAAATCACCGAACAGGGATTGCATTGGGAACAGTGGGCGGCTCCGTTCTGCAGCGGACATACGCGGTCCCGAAGAGAACGGCCTTTCTCAAACATGGCAATCTTTAAGGAACTAAACCTCCTGGTAAGTTCCAGGGCAGCAAAAATCCCTGCCGGCCCAGTCCCAATAATAATGACATCATAGCTTTTAACCATGTATTGCCCTCCTAAAATCCTCAAGTGAGAAAAAGATGTCCTGATTTGAAGGATACCCAAGGGAAATAGTTGTGCGACAAACCTGTAAACAACAAAAAACCCTTCCCAGAAATTAGGAACCAGGGCGAAATCATTGTACCAAAGGCACTTGCAGGTGTCAAGAAAGCTATTTTCCCCGCTCAAATACCAAAACTGCGGCAAGCACACAACTCTTGTCGTCCAGCCAGTATCTATTATGGAGCATTCCTGTTTCCCAAAAAGCTGGCTTTGCTGTTCCTAACGGCCTGGGAGCTTATCCGCAGCGAAATAATACAT
>LFTO01000099.1:12780-15401 GCA_001513335.1 Clostridiales bacterium DTU086
GGGTCACGCACAAAAGAAAAACCGCAGATTTGCGGTTTCACTCTATAAAAATATAACATTTATTACATAAGTTCCGTTTTTACAAATTCATCTCTCAGACTGTTAATCGCTCTTGTCTTCAACCGGGAAACCCATCCCTGGGAAATTCCTAAATCTTCAGAAATTTCAACCTCTGTTTGGGGCTCCCCAAAGAAGCCATACTTCTTTTTCACAATGGTCTGCTCTAATTCGGGCAGTTCTTCGAGAATAACTCTGAGGTGCTGGATCTCATGCTGGCGTTCAATATGTTCCTCGATATTATAATCATCTGCAACAAAGTCAATATAACTAAAGCGATCTTCTCTCGGCTCTTCCTGCTGTCCCGGCAGGTTATTCTCTAACAGGCAGACCCTTTTTTCATACCTCCTCCTGGTACGGAGAAACAACCTGATTTCATTTTTAATACATATTACGGCATATGAAGCAAATTGAACTCCTGTATCAGGATTATAAGTACGTGCTGCTTTAACAAGGCCGAGACATCCTTGGCTGTAAAACTCCTCATCCTCTTGTTTATTTCTAGGGGCAAAAGAATACACTACATGTCCAACCAAGCCGATATTGTTCTCCACCAACTCACGGTAACAGGACGTATTCTCCTTGCTCGGACACCTATTCTCCATAAATCTCACCGCCTGCAGCATATTTTGAGATTATTCTGTAAATTCTTTTTATATATCTCAAGCAAGGTTTACATTGGTTTTCAGTCCTTATTTATGGTGGCGAAAATTCTCTTCCCGTCAACACCCCCTTTCTGATTTCATTTTCAATTTTAACATAACTCAATTTTTGTGTCTATCAATTTTGGGCAAATTTCATTATTTTTCACTTGTTTTTTGGTATACCGTATCCCTAGCTCTGTTTTTCTCTCGTTTTAACCTTTGTACAGAGGTTGTATTACGACAAAGACCCTGGCCAACCATAGTTTCAAATTTTTTCAAAAAGGGAATATGCATAATGATAGGGGACTTTTTTTCCAAAATGTCGAACTGCCTCCGCTAACGGGGTGAGAGCTTGTCTGCAGCGGAATAATACATGGATACTGAAGGACAACAGTTGTGGGCTGGTGTTTTGGACCGGAGTGCAAGCCAGAGGTGTCCGGCAGAAACCCCCCCAAAAAACAAAAGGCAGCAGAAAGCTTTTTTCTAGTGCTCGGCTAATTGTGTGCTTAGTTATCAACAATGTTTTTTAAAAACCTAGTTTCCATGAGAAATATTAAAGCTCCCCCAAAGCGACAGCTGTTTTCTGCTGTTTGCTCTGCAGGGAGCATTTTTTACCCAGTCGTTTAAATTCCCTTGCTGCTATGCATCATAGTCCCTGGCAAGGTTAACAAACTGTGTATACTCCGGAAAAAAGCCAAGTTTTACAACCCCCACGGGGCCGTTACGGTGTTTACCGACTATAACTTCGGCAATGCCCCTCTCAGTTGTATCCTTATTGTAATATTCTTCCCGGTAAAGAAAAAGCACAACATCGGCATCAGCCTCAATCGCACCGCTTTCCAGCAGGTCTGCCATAACGGGACGTTTATCCTGTCTCTGCTCAACACCCCTGTTCAACTGGGACAGAGCCAGAACGGGGGTTTTCAGCTCCCTCGCCAGGCTTTTCAAGGACCGGGATATCATAGCGATTTCCTGCTGCCTGCTGTCCGCCCTCCTGTGTCCCTGCATCAGCTGAAGATAGTCCACAATCACGAGGTCCAGCCCCTTTTCGGCTTTCAAACGCCGGGCTTTTGCCCGGACCTGCATCGCAGTCAAGGCCGGAGTATCATCGATATAGACAGGAACCTCCGACAGCACACCCATTGCCTTTACAAGGTTTTCCCAATCCTTATCATTAAGATACCCTGTACGCAGTTTCTGCTGGTCAATCATGGCCTGGCTGGAGAGCATCCTCTGGACTACCTGCTCTTTTGACATTTCCAGGCTGAAAATGGCTACAGACTTTCCGTGTTTTACTGCGGCATTTTGGGCTATATTTAAGCAGAAGGAGGTCTTCCCCATACCTGGCCTTGCAGCGCAGATTATTAAATCGCTTTTCTGCAGACCGCTGAGAAGTTTATCCAGGTCAGTAAAGGTAGGCACCCCTGTTACTTCACCTTTGTGCTGGCTTAAACGTTCAATTGCCTCAAATGTCTCCTCCAGAACCTTCTTTATAGGGGTAAACCCTTCCCGGGAGCGCCTCTGGGTAATACCGAAAATTTTCTGCTCCGCTTCGTCCAGAAGGTCCTCTACTTCCTCCTCCTGCTCAAAGCATTTGGCCGCTATTTCCCCGGAAGCGGAAATAAGGGCCCGCAGTGTAGACTTTTGAGCAACAATATTGGCATAATAGGCCGCATTTGCAGAGGAAGGAACAGAACCGGCAATGGAAGCTATGTAAGCGGGGCCGCCAACCTCTTCAAGCTTATCATGGCGGCGGAGTTCCTCGGTCACGGTAACCAGGTCAATAGCACTTCCCGTTTCAGACAGCAAAAGCACAACCTCATAAATTAGCCGGTGTGCTTTCTCGTAAAAGTCTTCTGGGTGCAAAATCTCAGATACAGCATACAAGGATTCACTGTCCAGGAGCACAGAGCCCAGTAC
>LFTO01000010.1 GCA_001513335.1 Clostridiales bacterium DTU086
TATATTGATAATTTCAGAGTACTTCTTGTTTTCCCAGAGCTCGTCGCCGTCCCCGATTTCTATATAGGTATAATTTTGGCGGTAATAGTAATTCAAGGCTGCTATGAAGAGATTCCGGTTTCTAGAAAAATCATCCGCCCAGCTGCCGTCACCTCTGTGGACGTCGGACATTAAGAAGAACCTTGAGGAATTATCGAAAGGAATTTCTGTTGCTGACTCATATACACGGGATACCCGCCTCATGTAAGGGCGTTTATAGGGTTTTTTGGTATGTCTTCTTATTTTTCTGTATTCTCTAAATGAAGGTTTGCCTTTACCGATGTTGAATAGTTCCTTCAAGGCGCCAGGTTCGTATTCAATAATCGCATTGATTTTATCCGTCAGGTTGTCGTAAGAGTCTGTAATCTCCCTGTACTTTTTACATAATAATTCATTTTTTCTTTGTGTAACCCAATCTGTTGCCGGTGTTCGAGCAATAGGCTGGGGTGTCCGGGGCTGGTCAAATGTAAATCTGATAGTATTCCCGTTTGCATAGTAATCTCTGTATGAATACCCTGCCCGCTGCAATCCTTTAATGAAGGCGTTTCTCATAACCCTATCCTTGAAAGAAATACTTATATCCATTACCAGTTCGTGGGGCTCAGAAAACTCACCTAAGATAAAACCGGTTAACCACCAGTGTTTACCTTCTCTTGTAAAGAGCGTTTTACCGTGTTTCATTAAGGAACAGGACATATACAGCATATCTTCATCGGCTACGGCATTGTAAAAGGTACCAGTAAATATTTCAGGCACATCAAGGTCAAAATCGTCGGTATAGTAGACTCCCAATTCACAACCTGTAGTCATCCCGTACTGGCCTTTCCAAAATTCAATCAGCCATTTCTTTCCTCCGTAAACAAAATAAACGGGCTCACAATCAATGATCATTCCTGATACGATAGCAGCTTCGTCATACAGGCGGCAGTATCCCAAGTTTCTCTGCCAGGGGTACAGCTTGGAATAAAAAATGTCTTGATTTGCGTCATAGGAGTAACCTGCAGTATCTATTATTTCATCCAATGTTTCGTCATCAATTTTCTTTTTGAAGAGAATAGCGGCAAGAATAGTCCTAATTATTATCAGCAGCTGAGGGAAACGGTAGTTAATAGCAAAGAGGAGAGCACCCAAAACTATAAGGGCTATAAATAATAAGTTTCGTATATCCCCCAGAGATATGTTGTGGCCGAAGATTTCCAACATAGCAAATGCTCCGAATACATCAGCGAATACGCTGGTTGGGCTTATAGTAAATCATATGAATCTGACAAATGAGGTGCTACAAACTTTAAGAAACTACCTCCCTTTGAGAGAATAATATCCTGATTGTGCCATTTTTCAACAGCAAATGACAAGATCTTCCAAGGATATTAAAGGGGACAACATTCTAGTCCGGTTTAAGTTAAATTCACCGGTTGCCGAAAAATTGTGTAGGAAGCCTTGTAAACGTTTCAAAACCCGAGCGGTAAGCATGAGTAGCTGATGTTAGATAACTGAAATTTGTAATGTTTTCGAAAAGAATTCCTTGACATGGGAATAATAATAGTTGATAATTTCCATAACAGCTGAAGATACAGCTTAGTTTAATAATAGCTGAGACGAGAGAGGTTAGAATAGCAGAGAGGAGCTGAGATGAGATGGTCTGGCCTGATATGCCGGCACTCATTTGAGTGCCGGTTTTTAAATTGTCGAGAAACATGTGCCCCAGGGGGTTGTGAATTGCTTCCTGGGCGACATTTCATCCCGAGCAGGTAAGGGATTGTACGCAGATGTCACCCTGAGCGTGGGAAGATCTAATCTGGTTAGGATAAGACTCTTTCTCAGGTGCCTTCCCAAGTGCCAAGCTGTGTGTCATCCAAGCCCAGTGAAGGGTCTTATGTTGGGATGTAATATCCCTTGAAAAAATTCAAATGAAAGGATGTTTACCATGAAGAATATACCCTACAAAATTTACTTATCAGAGGAAGAAATGCCCCGTAGGTGGTATAACCTGAAAGCTGTTATGAAAGAGCTTCCTGTTCCTTTTATCCACCCGGGTACACTTAAACCCTGTACTGCAGAGGATTTGGCTCCCATATTCTGCAGTGATTTAATTGACCAGGAAATGAACAAAACAGATAAGTATATTGAAATTCCCGATGGTCTCCTTGCTTTTTACAAGATGTACCGGCCCTCTCCTCTGGTTAGAGCTTATTGTTTGGAACAGGCGCTGGATACACCCGCTGAAATTTATTATAAATTTGAGGGTAACAATACATCCGGTTCCCATAAGCTTAATTCAGCGGCTGCCCAGGTCTATTACGCCAAAAAGCAGGGGTTGACGAATCTTACTACTGAAACTGGTGCAGGGCAGTGGGG
>LFTO01000122.1 GCA_001513335.1 Clostridiales bacterium DTU086
ACAAGTCCCGCTGCACAACACATGCGGCCTTTCAAAAAGAATGCTTGGAACTTTCTCAAAGAAACAGGCACTCACCTTCTGTTGTGAGTTCCCAGTTGTATACCTTTGCTTTGCCAAGAGCTTTTTGCCTCAAGCTCATAAGTCGTTCGCAAAAGCAAAGGAAGCAATTCATATGGTTTGTCTACAGTCTAAACAGCCAACATAGGCTGTTTTTTTTGCTCCTTATTCTGCAACAACCCTCAAAAAAGGGGAATATTAAAAGAAAAAGCACAGGAGGGAAAAAGGTTGCAGAAATACCGAACCGGTTTATTGGTTGGATTGGTTTTTTTACTGGTACTGCTGGCAGCAGCAGGTATCGTCTTCGGGCAAACGGGAGCATTATATTACGGGAGCGAGGGGCCGGAAGTAAGCCGTGTCCAGGAAAGACTGCGCAATTGGGGCTACCTGCAGGGGGATACCGATGGGGTCTTTGGGCAGCAGACTTTTAATGCCGTAAAGCTTTTCCAGGAGCGGAATGGGCTGCGGGTTACCGGCACCGTTGATACAGATACCCTGAACGCCCTGGGTTTAGGACGGGAGGCAGCAGTTGCTTATACACCTACAAGAGGTGTATCTACAAACGATGATGTTATGCTCCTTTCGCGGGTTATTCACGCGGAAGCCAAAGGTGAGCCTTTTACTGGCAAGGTTGCGGTAGGAGCGGTGATTCTCAATCGGATTGAGAGTCCCATTTTTCCCAACAGTCTCAGTGGGGTATTATTCCAGCCTCGTGCTTTTGAATCTGTAAGCAACGGGACTGTCTGGAATGAACCCGATGCAGAGTCTGTCAGGGCGGCACAGAATGCCTTGAGCGGGTGGGATCCCAGCTACGGCTGCCTCTATTTTTGGAATCCGGCAACCTCAACCAGCAAGTGGATATGGAGTAAAAAGCCTGTAATGCGTGTGGGAAAACACGTATTTGCCAGATAGGAGTGATACCAAGATGAAAAGGGACTATTTTATATGGGGTCTGCTGGGTCTGTTTGTGTTTGTCTTTGCATTGAGCTGGGGTTTTAATGAGCGCCGGGAAAAACTTGCTGCAAAAAAAATGCTGGATACCCAGTACCAAAAAGCTTATACGGAAATGATGGACAATGTAGAGAATGTTGAAGTCAACTTGGGCAAGAGCATTGTTTCGGCTTCAGAGACCAACAATATGCTGATAATGAATGATGTCTGGAGGCAGGCCTTTGAGGCGCAGGCCCGCTTGAATGAACTGCCGGTCTACCATCCGGTACTTGAAAGGACTTCGGTTTTTCTAGCCCAGGCAGGTGATTACTGCTACTCACTGACACGGGCAATATCCATGGGTAAGCAGCTTTCCCAGGAAGATATTGATAAACTGGAGGCACTCCATGCCCAAGCCGGGGACTTAAGTCAGGAACTCCACCGTATTTTTAACAGTGCAGAGGATGGCAGATTTACCTGGGGAGAACTGGGGTCCACAATCAGGCAGAGGCTGCCGGAGAAAGATGATGAATTTTCCGGCAGTATGGAGAGCATAGATAAAAAGATGCAGGAATACCCCACACTGATCTATGACGGCCCTTTCTCTGACCATATTAATAAGATCAACCCAAGGGGCATAACGGGGAGAAAAATAGACAGAGACAGAGCACGGGATATAGCACGGGATTTTGTTGATATACCCTCTGACGGTATACAGAGCGTCACCAATGAACAAACGGTAAGCGGAGAAATACCTGTTTTCCGTGTCAGGGTGACCCCTGAGGACAGGAATAAATACGGTATTGTGGACGTGGATGTCAGCATCACCGGGGGACACGTGATTATGTCTACCAATAACCGGGAGGTTCCTGACCGTAAAGTTTCCGAGGAAGAAGCCCTGAACAAGGCTGCTGACTTTCTCGAAGGAAAGGGTCTGGGGACAATGGAAAATACCTTCTATATGGTTCAAAACAATATCCTGGTGGCTGCTTTTGCCAATGTCCAGCAGAATGTGATTATATACCCTGACCAGGTAAAGGTCCAGGTAGCTTTGGATAACGGGCAGGTCATTGGTTATGAAGCCCTCGACTACTACATGACCCACCACAAAAGGACTATCCCGGCACCGAAAATTTCCATGGAAGAGGCTCGAAAAAAGGTCAGCAGCAGGCTTAAAGTTAACAACGCCCGTTTGGCAGTTATTCCCAGGACCGTGGGCGGCGAGGTGCTGGCCTATGAGTTCCAGGGAGATATTGAGGGCGACAGGTACTATGTGTATATCAATGCCTTGACGGGGGAAGAAGAAAATATCCTTAAACTAGTCAAGTCGGGGGAAGGCACCCAAGCTCTGTAGGAAGGTAAAAAGGCCCTAGGGTTCACAGGGGCGCACGTGCAGACAGTAAAAGGGGGTCTCGCCAATACCCCCCTTTTACTGTTTTTCTTCTTCAAGTTCTTTAACCCGTTTGGCTGCATCCTCACGGAGTTTATACTTTTGCACTTTGCCGCTGGCAGTCAGGGGAAATTCCTCCACAAAGAATACATACTTGGGAATTTTATAACGGGCGATTTTTCCCCGGCAGAAGTCCCGGATATCACTGGGCTCGAGGGAGGCACCTTCCTTGACCTGGACGTAAGCGGCAACTTCTTCCCCGTATTTTTCACTGGGGACCCCGACAACCTGGACATCTTTG
>LFTO01000031.1 GCA_001513335.1 Clostridiales bacterium DTU086
GGGTTGCCGTCACCCTTTTTCGAATTTTTCAGGATGTGAATGTCCTGGGCAGGCATATAACTTTGTGCCAGGAGGAAGATTTTTTCTCCTGTATCCTTGTTTTCTGCCATATCAACGACGATTACGCAATGTCCGGGACTTCCCCCTTCAATCAATACATCTCCTATTTTTATTTCTTCCAGTGGCACCTTTTTCAGTTCTTTGGGATAGATGTATAATTTCTGCTTATTATCCTTTATGTGATAAAACACATAGAAAGAATTATGATAATTATAATAAAAACTTTTCCACTATAGCATTCAATTGATTACATATGTTTGAAAAGTCAGTATTCAAGTCCAAAGTTTTTACGCTTATACGGTTGCCACCAATAATATAATCGCTATCCGGTACGATTTCTTCATCAGTTTTGGCATAAAGCAAAAGACCGCTAACATTGCCGGAATGGGCATAATCCAGGTTTTTTACATAAGTAAAAATCTGGTACATGTTGTGGGAATGGAGTGTGCGGCTGTTAAACAGTCTGTGTGTCTGCATAATGCGCCTATAGTATTTGGTATCTATAATGAGGACTTTGTCCCGATATCGGAGAGTGATGTCCGATTTCATTGCAGGCAAAAGCTCTATTTCCCCATCCTCTACATCCCAGTCAATAAAGGATGCTGAAGCATTAAACTGGGGATAATGCCTGCGGTAATACTCCAGCACAAATTTCTCAAAAAGCCTGTGCATACGCTGATCGTCAACATAACGTGCCAGTTTCCAGGAGCCGTCCTGCTCGGTAAGGAGCATCCCTTTGATAACGAGATAACAAATATTTAAAAGCATCTTGTAGGTAGCGTTATTCCGGTGATAGCTGAGACTCGACCACTGAATCCTGAAGGGGTTAACCTTACCAACGTTGCTAAAATAAAGCATTGTTTTCCTTAGGGCTTTTTTATGTTCCGCTGCTACTTCCGGGCAGCTAATCAATAGCGTAGCCGTGGTTTTGAGGATTTTATTCATATAGGCGTTTTCTGTAAACTCATCATAGTCGCAGATCAATTGCTTTTTTAGCATGGAGTTCTTTCTAACAGAGGCTGAAACATTGATTTTTCCCGCAGGTGAACTCATGGCGTCAGTTTTGCCGACATACTCCCTATCTAAGCCCCTTTTAATTTGGCTGGCGATACCCTTGGCGAGAATGGCTGCAAGCAAGTCAGAGGCATACTCGAATTGTTCGGTGGCTATTCTCCTATAACCCGCTTCATTTAATACTTGAAAAGCATAAGCAAGCATATAGTATATGTTTTGGATCCTAATCATTTATACAATCACACAACCTTTTAGCCCACAGCTCCACTTTGGATGGCTCGTCGAACCAATATTCGTTCAAAAGGGGTAGCAACTCGTATCTAATAACTTCTTCCAGCCATTCATCGGTTACTTCCTCATTTCTGCATAAATAACTGTGGCCGATTCTGAACCCGTTGCCTAGGGATTCATCTTTGCTGATGAAGTCATTTAAAGCCTTAATTTGTTCTACCAGTGCATTATACTTTTGATTGTTTGCTTGCTGCATGATCGCTTTAAATCCTTCAGAATCAAAAGCAGGCTCAAGCTCCAAGAAAGCGAATCTTCTTCTCAGGGCATAATCGATAATTGCCAGGCTGCGGTCGGCGGTATTCATCATGCCGATAATATAGACATTCTCGGGCACGGAGAATAGCTCGTTGGAATAGAGCAAGCGCAATTGTTCACCGCGTTTATCCTTCTCAATCAGCATCATTAGCTCGCCGAAAATTTTGCTCACATTACCCCGGTTGATTTCATCAATGATAAAGAAGTATTCCCGTTCATCGTCGTCCTGGGCTTTCTTGCAGAATTCATAAAAAGGTCCGGGTTTTAATTCAAATCCGTTTTTGGAGGGGCGGAAACCCATAATAAAATCTTCGTAGCTGTAACTCTGATGGAATTGAACCATCATCACCCGGCTGGTATCTTTTTGTCCCATCATGGCAAAAGCCAGCCTTTTTGCGGCAAAAGTCTTGCCGACACCGGGTGCTCCTTGCAGGATGATGTTTTTCTTGGCCTTTAAAAGGTTAACCAATGTGTTGTAACGTTCGGCATCTATGAAAACTTCGTTGAGAAAGTCTTCTGCAGTGTAGGGAGTATATATAATTTCCGGCTCTTCAGGCGGGATATCGGCAGTTTCGTCATCAATAAAAAGAGCTTCTAATTGTTGCACAAGCTCCGTATAAGGGGTAATGTCAGTAAGGGTTTTTATTGGAGCCTGTCCAGGATATTGCCATTCTCCTTTATGCGTCCATTTAACTTTGCGAATGCTTTTATATTCCTTGAGTTGGTCGTCGAATATATAGTCGGATTCAACTATACCTCGGCCTATAATTTTGTAAACGCCATGTTTTGCATAAACGATATCGCCTGGTTGTATTTCGTTGGTAAACTGCCATGTGGTTAAAGACCAGTTGATATATGAATACTCAGAACCGTAGATTTCTTTCATTTTGGCTTTCATGGCAGCCCTATTGGGGTATTGTTTCAAGTTGCCCATTTTATCCCATTCAATGCCCATAATTCCTTGGAAATAAAACTCCTCCCATTTGGAAGAACCGCTACCAGGTGCATAAATCCAGTATCGCCTTGAAAGGGCCGATGTTTCATCTGAAGGCTTTGGTTCTACACGTATATAGGTGCCATTGATAATGCTGTCTATGATATCAGCCTGTTCAGGAGTTAATTTGTAATTTGTTGCATTTGGGAAAGTAATGATGCTTACATTTTTCAGCCTTTCATCTGCCAAAAAATCTTCCCTGCTGATAGCTGCTTCTGTAATTTTGTGTTTCAATTCAATATCCACTACGGGGATTTCCCCGGTATTTATTTTGCCGGAAAGGTTATAAGGATCTGGCTCATCGTTTTCTCTGATTTCCGGGTCACATTTGATAATTCCTGAAGCGACAATGCCGCCTTCAGGGCCTGAAACCCATATATAAGCTCGATCGCCTTTCTTGATCTGGGTTTGGTATTGCTTTACGCTCCATGTGATAACGTCTAGTTTCTTAACGGCACCGATGATGTCATAGTATTTGGGATTGCCCTGGAAAATCCAAGCCGTAATATTTTGCTCTTCTGAAGTTGTTGTGACCCACGCTGCGTAAGACAGTGCGGGGAAGCTGTGATGGGGGCTTTCGTCTTGGGTAAGGATTTTTCTGCATACAGAGATGAGCTCCAAATAGGTTTTTGCACTGGGAAGCTGCTTTAGATTAAAAATTTCGGTAATACTTGCGCAATAAGGGGTACCGTTTTGTGTCAGGTAGCTCCTGTTCCGTTCATCAAGGTTTAAGTAAAAATAGGGTCGTATCCAGTATAAGCCCATAGTTAAGTTCCACTTAATCCCGAATTGCTTTCTAACCTTCTCATAACAGGAAATAAATTTCTCCTTGGTAATTTCCGAAGGGTTGTCCGCATAGTTTATTCCGGCTTCAAATAAACTCCAGAGATTGGAAATATCATCTTCTTTTCGTTTACCTTTGCCACCAAAAAACCATGCGCGCATGGGGTTCAGTACCGGAATGCCGTCAAATTCTGTTGGTACTTTAGCTGTAACGTTAAGTTTGTTGCCGATGTCCTTCATTAAATCTGTGCGGTTTTCATTGGATATTCTTTTATTGAAACATGCAAATACGGTAAACGGGCAAATATCGTCAAACAGCATACCATCCTTTTCCATAAACGGATAGCGCAAGCCTAAACCTTCATAAACTGCTTTTAGCAACTCAAGAAGTTGCGGACGTTTATTTTTATATGGCAACAGTTTGTCAGCAAACTCCATATAAAAAGAAGTCCAAGCAAATTGATTTTTTAATTGAATATTATTTGAATCCATTATACTTGCACCTCTACTTTATTTAATTAAAGGCAATCCATATTTATGAAACGTCGCAATCAACTTTTTCCAATGGGGTGGATATGCATTGCTGCCGAAGCGCTCAATTGTTGTGCCATTATCAAATGTGACGCTGAGCTCCCATTGGGTTCCATCCAATACATTCTGGTTGATATAACAGCTTTTCCAGTCAATAAAATAACATCTTAGAATATCTTTATTAAATTCAGCCCACTTATTGCTTATAGGAATTGTAGAAATATTACAGTCTGCTAAATCAGATTTAATGTTAATATAATCTCTGTTTGAAGACGCATATCTTAACATTTTGCCATACTTTTCCTTATGCAAATATACCCAATGGGATGTACCAAAATAACCACCAACATAAAAATATAATACCCCAACAAAAGTAGGTTTCCGTAAAATAATTGCCCCCAAAGTCTTTTTTACAATCATTACAATGATGGGTAGGAGAAGGAATTACAATACAGCAGCCCCCAAGAACAACTTCCTTTTTATCTAGTTTATCTTGCAGTTCCTGGGTCATTGCAGGCATACCCCACAATATTTTTGCCGTATTCTTTGAGCCACAGCGTGGACATATTCTTCTTGACAAAACTATCACTTTCCTTTTTTTGCTGAATACCTTTTATTCTTTTGCATAAAAAGACCATTCCCTGCTGTGTGCTATATTAATAGCGATTCCCACTGCACGTTTGGCTTTTTCAAGCAGTGTTTTTGCTTAAGGCCTCGCTGCGTGTGGCATTAAACAGTTTGACATCCTGTAAGAATGAAACACTAGTGAGCAAATGTTCAGGCTTTAGGCGGATTCTTTCATCTTGTACCAAAAACCCCGCTGTGGTCTTTAGCTCTATTAACAAACCATTAATTTTGTCATAGGGTTCACGTGGTGATTCACCGTAGTAGATACGAAAACGGATTTTACGGATTCGTGTGGGGTCGTTTGCCGCTGCCCATTCGTCGTATAGCTTTGCATAAATCAGCTTAAAGACTTCATCAAAGGAATCATCAATTCCCTTGGCAGTGGCCAAAACAAGTGCATTAAAATTGAGAATGATTTTTTTAGAGAAAGACGTTCTTTTTCAGATTTGACTGAGTTGCCTTTTACTAATCATCGTCATCTTTGTCATCGTCATCCCAATCGTCGTCGTCCCAGTCATCGTCATCTTCATCATCTTCGTCATCGTTATCACGGTCTATTTCGTATCCATCGTCATCGTCAAAATAGTCATCGTCATCTCCAGGTGCTGCTTGAGTTGCCGGTTTTTGGGTGGGAATCAATTGCAGTAATGACAATGACAAGAAATTTTTTCCGGCTTCCCTGTTTGAAAATCATTTCGACAAAATCACCCTCTATTAAAAATTGGTCTTCACTGAGTTAACCAATGAGATGTGTGTTTTATTTGTGTAAAAGTAAAAAAATTTTCCCCAAAAATCGGGTGTTCTTTAATCCTCAAAACGCTTCAAGTCTTCCCGGTCAAATTTCCACTCGGGGGTT
>LFTO01000056.1 GCA_001513335.1 Clostridiales bacterium DTU086
ACTTTTTATGGAGCAATCGAGACACTTTAATCTTTTTTTCCGTTTTTCAGAAAAAACCATTGGACAGCTGCTGGAAGTATGGAATTACGAGCCAAAAGAAAAAAGGGAGAAATACTCCCTGATTTTAACGGAATATCTCTCCCTTAAGATTGAAATCGAATTATTTTCCAATGGCATATGCGTCACACCTGGGATCAGCTCCTGCATTAAGTACATTAGTTGAAGGATCAACCATTATGGTGCATTGGGCACCAAATGTCCCTCTTCCCGTTCTATGGCCTTTTGCTGCCAGTGCATCAACCGTTTCTTGAGGAATCGCACTCTCAAATCTTGCATCGTAGGGTCTAGCACTGTGCGGGAATGTTGAAGAAGGGAAAGCCCTCGTAGAAAATCTTGGAGCTTCTATGGCATCTTGAACATTCATTCCGAAATCTACCACATTGAGAATGCACTGGGTAACTCTTTGAGGTTGATCGTCTCCACCAGGACTACCTAATACCATGAAAGGTGCGTCACCTTTAGTCAGCAGCACAGGAGCAAGGGTTACTCGCGGTCTCTTATGGGGTTGTAAAGAATTAGGATGGTCTTCATCAAGGGAGAAGTAATCTCCTCTACAGTTGAAAATAATCCCTGTATCAGCCATTACTACACCGCAGCCAAAGGAGGAATGCAAGCTTGGCATAAAGGATACCATATTGCGATCTTTATCAACGACACAGAGGTAGCTTGTATCGCCTTCATGGAGGTCATAATCCGGATAGGCATCCTCGTTCCCGTCCACTTCCCCTGTTGAGTCGCCAATTTGTCCCGGTGTTCCCAGTCCCATGGCTTTATCAAAATCTATTAGCTTCCTTCTTTCTGCTGCATATTCATCACTTAGTAAAACATCATAGGGGATATCAACAAAATCCTGGTCTGCCAGGTAAGCTTCACGGTCAGCATAGGCTAATTTCGCTGATTCTATTAACAGGTGCAGGTAGTCAACACTGTTATGCTTTAAAGCCGGCAGATCATAGCCTTTTAAGAGGTTAAGCCAAAATAGAGTCGTTGGAGTTTGCGTTGCCGAGGCGTTAGTCCACACATCGTAGCCTTTATAGTTTAATTTAACCGGATCTTCAATTTTAACGGAGAATTCAGCAAAGTCCTCATAACGGAACAATCCTCCATTTTCCTCCGAGAACTTAGCAAACTTTTTGGCAATATCACCTTTGTAGAAAGCATCTCTTGCTGCCTTAAGGCCTGCACTATGTCCAACTTTACCCTTATCATGTTTGGGACCCTTACCCTTGCCAGGGTTGGCCTTTTGTTCGGCAGCAATTAGCGTACGGAAAGTCTTTGCAAGTTGGGGGTTGGTAAGAATATCCCCTGCTTTCCAGCTTGTCTTTCCGTTGGGGAAGTATAAAGCTTTAGAGGTAGGATATTTGCGAAGCTTTTGTGAGCTATTAAGTTGATTGGCCAGGCTTTCGCTAATGGGGAATCCCTTCTCAGCGATTTTTAAAGCGGGCTGCAGAACCTCCTCCAGCCTCATGGTTCCCCATTCATCCAGCATAGTGCACCAGGCATCAACTACAGCTGGAACCGTTGCCGATAGCAGACCATCATTTGCGGGAATAACCCCATTGTTGTTCTCGTTATACCATTCAATAGTCGCCAAATTCGGAGCCCAACCTGCGGCATTGATTGCCTTTACTTCCTTAGCTTTTGCGTCATACACAAGTATCATGGCATCGCTACCGACACCGTTCATCGCAGGGTCAGTTAAGGCAAGGACAGCTTGAGCATGGACATAACTCAGACCGTTGGAAAGAAAAGGAACAAAGAAGAGGGGAGAATATTA
>LFTO01000066.1:0-847 GCA_001513335.1 Clostridiales bacterium DTU086
AGATTGCACAATGCAGGATGTATTAAAGGACAAATAACCAGCGTAGTGAGGTGTTTGAGTGGGTAAGCGTCTTCCATTTATTTTAAGATACGCGCACTTTTAAGGGGCTATGAAACCCACCCTGGCGGGAGAGCGCCGGACTGGCAGTTTAGGGGTAGGGGGTTGGAACTCCCTATGCTCCACCAGAAACAAAGCATTGAAAATGTCAATGTCAGGAAAGTAGCTGAATCCAAAGCCATCATTTGGGAGGAAAATGGAAACATTTATTCTTTGCCAGGAGAGCGGGCAGCTGGCGTAAATTTTTTTGCCTGGGGCACTGAAACAAAGGTTAACGATTAACGTGTGGAAGGTTGAATTTGTTGGCTGTGGCAATTTATAATATTCACAGGAAATTCCACCCAGCGAACTCTTGTACTGACATTTTGGAAAAATATTTCACAATTGGGAGGGGTGTGTACAATGGTTGCCTGGAAGGAAGAGTATCGGATCGGGATTGAAAAAATTGACCAGCAGCATCGCAAGCTTTTTGAAATTGCAGGACGAGCTTATGACATATTAAAAGACCCATTCAGCCTTGATAAATATGACCAGATAGTTGAAATTATTGAGGAATTAAAGGAGTATACCATTTACCATTTTAATTTTGAAGAGGAGTATATGCAAAGCATAGGTTATAAACGATTTTTTTCTCACAAAGTACAGCATGAAGAATTCATTGACAAAATTAGGAGTGTAGACTTAACAAAAATAGATTACGCTCAAGATAAATACTTGGTAGACATACTGGATTTTATCCTTGGATGGATCGATGGACACATTCTTGGAACAGATAAGCTTATCGTTGAAC
>LFTO01000066.1:958-1158 GCA_001513335.1 Clostridiales bacterium DTU086
TTTTTTTAACAGAAGATAATGCCGGTCACTTTGTAAGCAAAAGGCGCAGCATGTCCAAAAAGCTGTGTCTTTTTTTCTACTAAGTCTTTGGGACGGCATACCAACCGTAACGATTTACCAATTTGTGGCGTATCCTGATACCAGAAAATAAAACACAGGAAGGAATAAAAATGAAACGTAACGATAAAAGGCGTATGCGC
>LFTO01000108.1 GCA_001513335.1 Clostridiales bacterium DTU086
GTCGTCCAAACCCAGTTCTTCGGCTACTTCTTGTTTCAGTTCGTCAAGCTGTTCTTCGGAACCTGAAACTCTTTCTTCGTCTCTGGACATTAACAGCACCTCCTGTAGAATTTTATTATCTCCAATTCACAAAAAATCGTTCATAATTGTTAGCTATAAATTATCTTTATAGCGGGTTAAAAAACTTGAATTTTTTCAATTAGGTAAACTGGAGTATAATGATATTAGAAAAATCGAGTTAGGAGGCGTGGTTTCAATGGGAAAAGTGATTCACGGCAAAATTGTCTGTGCCAGTACCCTCAAACGTCATTGGGAACTGGCCCCCGGACTCCTATTGTGCTTTGTTATAGGTATTCTTTCTTATTATCTTGGGCTTCTATATCCGGTTGTTGGAGGAGCAGTTTTTGGTATTCTAATTGGAATACTCATTAGGAATACTGTGGGCACATCCCGGCAGCTCTCCCCGGGTATTAATTTTACCGCCAAAAAGCTGCTGAAATTAGCCATTATACTTCTTGGTGCAGGTTTGAATCTTTCCCAAATCTGCAAGACCGGCCTTTCCAGCCTCTCGGTGCTGGTGTTTACCCTTCTGACTGCATACGGAGTGGCATATTTTTTTGGGAAAAGGATGAAAGTGCCTGACAATTTAATACACCTGATAGGCACCGGAACAGCCATTTGCGGCGCATCAGCAATAGCAGCGGTATCACCTATCGTCAAAGCTGATGACTCGGAGATATGCTATTCCATATCCACAGTTTTTCTGTTCAATGTAATCGCGGTCCTGATTTTTCCGCAGCTGGGGTATCTTCTGCACATGAGTGACAGCGCTTTCGGTTTATGGGCAGGAACAGCTATTAACGACACTTCTTCTGTCGTGGCTGCAGGGTATATTTTCAGTGACCCGGCAGGGGCTTATGCAACCATTGTAAAACTAACCAGGAGCACAATGATCATTCCAATTGCCATGCTTTACGCCGCTTATGTCACATATAAAAGAAAAAGCACCGCCCAGACTTCCGGTGAGGACTTTTCCCTAATAAAAATCGTACCCTGGTTTATTTTAGGGTTTTTGGGAGCAGCACTCCTTAATACTATTGGTTTAATTGACGGATTTACCGCAGAAGCATGTACATGGATGGGTAAATTTTTGATTATTGCTGCCCTTGCAGCAGTAGGATTGCAGGCTGATATTAGAGAAATGGTTTCTGCCGGGGTGAAACCTATATTCCTGGGACTGATAGTTTGGTGTTCCATATCTGTTGTCAGCCTGCTTGTCCAGCACTTTATGCTGGGACAGCTGTAAAGGGGGTCTTCCATTGAAGCTTACAAGGCTGAAGGTTTTTGCTTCAGTTGCAGAAAACAAGAGCTTTTCTAAAGCGGCAAAAGAGCTTTATATTTCACAACCGGCAGTAAGCATCCATATCAATAAACTGGAAAAAGAACTGGGGGTACTTCTCCTTAAACGTTCAGAGAAAAATGTGGAACTAACCCCTGCGGGCATGGTTTTATACAAATACGCCCGCAGGGTAATTGATCTAATAGCTGAAGCGGAAACAGAAATTAACAGCATCAACGGCGAAATACAGGGCAGGCTGACGATTGGTGCGACTCTTACCATTGGGGAATATGTTCTTCCTCAAATAATCGGCAGCTTCAAGCAGCTCCACCCCCGGGTGGAAATACTCCTTCAGGTGCAGAACACCGAAGTAATTGTAGAGGAACTCCTTTCCGGCCATTATGACCTGGCATTAATTGAAGGCCTGTGTACAAACCCTAAAATTCAAAAAAAGAAGTACTTGGATGATGAAATCGTCCTGATTGCCTCTCGTGACCACCCCTGGAGTAAGAGGGGGTGCATTTCCCTTGAAGAGGCCTGCGCCGGTAAGCTTATCCTCCGTGAGCCCGGATCAGGTACCAGACAAATAACAGAAATAGCTCTAAAAAATGCCGGAATAGACATTCAAACCCTGAATATACTCATGGAACTGGGAAGTTCGGAAGGAATTAAGGCAGCAGTCTCCGCAAATTTGGGTGCCGCTTTTATTTCCAAGTGGACACTGGAAAAGGAGCTTAAGCTGGGCTTACTGTCAATCGTCGAGATTGAAGGGTTCAGCATCCCCCGGAGCTTTAACTTTATTTATAGCATAAACAGGAATCTGCTCACCTTTCCAGCCAGGGAATTCATTAAGTTCTGCGAAGGCCAGGGCAAAAAACTGCTCCAGGACATTGCAGATTATAAATAAAAACCATTGGCTCCGTTTTTATCAGGACTATGGAAAAGGAAACTTTTACATACCATTTGGGTGGTTCCACAGCCTGGCGAAAATCCTGATTGAGCAAGGTTTGAAACGGCTTTGTCTCAATTAAAAAGAAGTGCCTTGAGGCGGGCACTTCTTTTTAATTATACCCTTCTTAATAGGTTTCGCAGAAAACTTCATAGTAGGACTGGGGATGAGCACATGCAGGGCACTTTTCAGGTGCTTCCGGTCCCTCATGGATGTAACCGCAGTTGCGGCATTTCCACCTGACAGTCTCTTTTTTCTTAAACACTTCACCATTACGAAGGTTTTCTAAGAGCTTCAGAAAGCGCTTTTCGTGGGCTTCTTCCACTTCGCCTACTTCCCTAAAGAAATCGGCAATTTCGTCAAACCCTTCCTGCCGTGCAACTTCCTCAAATTCCTTATACATGGTAGTATACTCATAATTTTCCCCGCTAGCGGCATCCACAAGGTTTTCCTCAGTATTTCCAATGCCGTTCAAAAACTTCAGCCACAGCTTTGCATGTTCCTTCTCGTTATCTGCAGTTTCCAGGAATATCCCCGCAATCTGCTCATAGCCCTCTTTTTTGGCTACACCGGCATAATAAGTATACTTGTTTCTGGCTTGAGACTCCCCTGCAAATGCAGCTTTTAAGTTCTGTTCGGTTTTTGATCCTTTCAGTTCAGGCATTTTTCTCTCTCCTTTTCTTACCTATATTTACATATTAATAATATCATTACCTTAATACTAATGCTATAACCCTGCCCATTATTGACCTTTTCAGGCCAAAATGTCCCCTCTGTCCCCCGAAAAGGTCAACCCATCAGTTTCTGTAAAATAATCATGGCAATTACCCCTGCCATGACACCGAATGTGGCTTCTGTTTCGTTGCCCCCGCTGTGGCACTCAGGTATTAACTGGTCGGACACAACGTAGATCATGGCCCCGGCAGCAAAAGCCAACCCAAAGGGGAGAACCATTTCCGAAAAACCTGCAACTGTCATTCCCACAACAGCAGCTATGGGCTCTGCCAGGCCGGATAGCAGTGTAAGGCCAAAAATTTTCCACTTTGATACACCGGAATGCGCTATAGGTGCGGCGACAGCCAAGCCTTCGGGAACATTTTGTGCTGCAATAGCTACTGCCAGCATTACACCCAGCTTTTCACTTCCAGAAGCTAACCCCACCCCAACAGCCAGCCCTTCAGGAAAATTGTGCAGGGTAACAGCAACAGCCATAAGAAGCCCCTTTTCCAGTCCGATTTCGTCCGGAGGCTTCTTGCCAAAATGGGGGTGAAGGTGGGGTATTTTTCTCTCAATCCAGAATATAAATCCACCGGCGACAATAATACCTATTATGGTCTGTATAAGTCCACCCTCTTCCAATGCAGGTAACAGCAAAGACAGGCTTGCTGCAGTAAGCATAATACCTGCAGCAAACCCCAGGAGAGCATCATGGAGTTTATCCGGTATTTTTTTAAACAGTAAAATGGGAATTGCCCCCAAACCGGTTGCAAGTCCCGCTGCCACGCTGATTAAAATCCCATAAAGCAATTGAACCACACCTTAACCCTGTTTTTATTGGGAAGTAATCAAATCCAAATAGGGGAATTCAAAACTTAGTATGCACCGGGAATAAAAAAATAGAGATAAAATCTCATTATCCGGGAAAAAAGTGATAAGGATATGTTGTCCTTACAAAAAAGTGAATCAATTGGTGTTAGTGGTATGAGTGAACTCGCCAGGCATAGGGTGAATCTTCCCGTATTATCGCAATTACTTGAGGGTTAAGAAGATATTCTCCAATCTTAGAAAGTTAAGCCGGTTGACAGTCTATATCCTGCGTGTTAATTTTTAGAAAAATCAAATAGTTTTTGGGGGAGCCTACCTCGGCTGAGAAAGTATGTTTAGCATACTGACCCCTGGAACCTGATTTGGATAATGCCAACGTAGGGAGTATTTTCAATAGAGTCTTAATGGGGACTACCTTTCGGTGGCTCCCATTTTTGTTTTTCAAATTATTTTTATCAGTACTTGAATAAAGGGACACCCTCAAAAGAAAAACTTCTTTTGGGAGCGTATTGACAGATTACTGTACCATTTCCATTGGTGGATGTTTCCTAGGCCAGGCAACCAGCTGGAGAAGTAAATTTTGAAAAAAAAACTAAGGAGGGATTATTAAGGGAGATTTACCGCAGCCCTTTGCTGTGACACTGTTCGGCAAAAATTCCCCAACGGTGCAAGGGGAAAAATGTTCGCAAGGGTGCAGGGCTGCTCTTGCAAAAACAATTTAAATTTTAACAGGAGGGAGATCAGCAAGATGTTACTTACTGAAGAGCTTTATGAGAGCGCCAAAGAGATTTGGGAAAGTTATCTAACCCATCCCTTCATAGAAGGGATAAAAAATGGAACCCTGGAAAAGGAAAAATTTCGTTTCTATATGATTCAGGATTACCGTTATCTTTTGGAATACGCAAAAGTTTTTGCCTTTGGAGTAATTAAAGCAAAAGATGAAAACTTGATGAGAACATTTGCCGGATTTGTTCACTCGATCCTGGATGGTGAGATGAAAATTCACAAGGAATATATGAAAAGGCTGGGAATTACATCGGAAGAAATAAAAAATGCAAAGTCTTCTCTGACCAATCAAGCCTACACTTCCTATATGATTGACGTTGCCAATGCCGGAGATGCTCTGGATATTTTGGTGGCTGTCTATTCCTGCCAGTGGAGTTATCAGTTTATTGGCGAGCATGTCGCAAAAGTTGAGGGGACTCTGGAGCATCCCTTTTTCGGCCAGTGGGTTAGCGGCTACAGTTCCAAAGAATTCGCAAAAGTAACTGAGGAAATGACCGACTACATCAATTCACTGGGGAAAAATATTTCCGAAGAAAAGATTGACTACCTGAAGGAAATCTTTGTTAACTGCAGCCGCTTCGAATACGAATTCTGGGAAATGGCATATCAGATGAGGCTCTAAACAATATGCTGAGATTTCAAAATGTGTCGTTTACTTACAAAAACGAAAATATGCCTATAATGGAAAACTTGAGCCTTTATATTGAAGACGGGGATTTTGTATCTATTATCGGAGCAAGTGGGTGCGGGAAAAGCACTATTTTCCGACTGATCAACGGACTGGAAAAACCCCAAAAAGGTCGCATCTTTGTAAATGAAAAACCCATTGAAGAACAAACAAAATATGCAGCTTTCATGCCGCAAAACGATCTCCTTTTCCCCTGGTGGACCATTGAAAAAAACGTATGCATCCCCATGAAGCTGAGCGGAGTTCCAAAAAAGGAGCAGGAAATATGGTGCAGGGAAGTCCTGGCTCAGGCAGGTCTCTTAAATTACATCAATAAATATCCCAAAGACCTTTCAGGAGGCATGAAACAGCGGGTCTCTTTTGTAAGAACCTTGCTAACAGGCGCCAATATGCTGCTTTTAGATGAACCTTTTAGTGCTCTTGATTACCTTACCCGGGTTGATATGCAGGAGTGGCTGCTGAGCCAGTGGGAGCATTATCAAAAGACAATCCTGTTTATCACACATGATGTTGAAGAAGCACTGTTCCTGTCAAAAACAATTTATGTTATTCAGGATGTACCTTTTTCAGCACTGGAAGAGGTGCCTGTTCCCCTTTCCTATCCACGGGAAAGAGAAGATCTAAAGAAACCTGAAGTTGTTGAGTTAAAAGAAATTCTCATTGAAAAGCTCAGAAAAAAGGGTGAAACATGAAAAAACAAATAACTCCTGCCATTTTGACAATAGCGCTGCTGGCTTTATGGCAGGTAATTGCCATGGCAATCAATGCCGCATATATCCTTCCATCACCTCTGCAAATCCTGATTAGATTGTGGGAACTGAGAGTTGTCTTGATTACGGTACACCTGCCGGCAACTATGGCTGTAACGATAATCGGCCTATTGATTTCCATAGTATTCGGCCTGACTATGGCCGTTGTTATGGACCGCTTTCCAAGTGTGGAAAGTGCAGTGTACCCGCTGGTAGTTGCATCCCAGACGATACCTATTACGGCAATTGCCCCGCTGTTTGTGTTGTGGTTTGGGTACTCCATCTGGAGCAAGATACTGGTTACTATATTAATTACATTTTTTCCCATAACCATTGCTGTCTTTGACGGTTTTAAGTCTACGAAGAGAGAAATGGAAGAACTTCTTCTGACTTACGGGGCAACAAAAAATGATATTTTCGTTGCACTGAAAATACCCACTGCCCTTCCCAGTTTTTTTTCCGCAATTAAAATGGCAATTCCCCTAAGTGTCATTGGAGCAGCAATTGCAGAATGGTTAGGGGCACAGAGCGGTCTTGGATATTTCAGCAAACGAATGATGACTCAGCTTGACGGGGCGGGAGTGTTTGCACCGGTTGTCCTGCTGTCTGTTGCTGCAATGCTGATGGTTGCGATAATCAGCTGTGTGGAAAAGAGAATTCTCAAATGGAGAAAGGAGATTTAGGGTGAAAACAAAGTTTTGTGCCATGTTGTTGATATGTGCTTTGCTGTTGGGAATTACCGCTTGCGGAAGCAGTAACGACGGCAGCGGTGCATCAGATGCAGAGTTGGAGGATTTTGAGATTGTACTTGATTGGTATCCTAACGCAATCCACGCATTTCTGTACACAGCCATTGAAAAAGGATATTTTGAAGAAGAAGGCTTAAATGTGAATATCCGCTTCCCTTCCAACCCCAATGATGGAATTTCAATGCCGGCTGTTGGCAAAGCAGATTTGGGAATCTATTACCTTAAGGAGTCTATCCAGGCAAAATATAACGAGGATGTTCCCATCGTTTGCGTAGGTGCTCTGCTTCAGACTTCTATGAATATAGTTCTTTCCTTAAAGGAAAAGAATATTAACAGCCCGGAAGACCTGATTGGAAAGACAGTTGGTTATGCCGGCTCCCCATTATCCGAAGCTGAAATTGAAACGGTTTTGGAAAATGCAGGGGCGAGCATTGAGGATATCAATTTTATCGACGTAGGATTTGAACTTCTGACGGCTACGACAACAGGCGAAGTTGACGCCACGATTGGTTCCATGGTAAACCATGAAGTCCCTCAACTGGAAGAACAGGGCTTTGAAGTAGCCTATTTTTTTCCAATAGACCACGGAGTACCAGACTGCTATGAACTTGTGCTGCTTACAGGAGAAGATCAGGTAAAAAACAACCCTGATAAGCTGAAAAAATTCCTGCGTGCTGTACAAAAGGGTTTTGAATTCACAAAAGAAAATCCCGAGGAAGCGCTGCAAATTCTGTTAGCTAATCAGAATGAAGAAAATTTCCCGTTATCAGAAACTGTTGAGAAAAAGAGCCTTGAAATCCTCCTTCCTGCCATGGAAACAGAATACGCTGATTTCCTTTCACAGGATATTAAGGTATGGCAGGAAAATGCAGACTGGATGTATGAAAAAGGTATCCTTGACAAAAAAGTGGATACCTCGGATATAGTAGTTAATCTGTTGGAATAACACTGGCAAAGTCGTCCATAAACACCGCACAATTACATGCCCTAAAACTCAGGTCAAACCGGGCAGCAAAATCCCACAAGGCTATACACGATACTTGTGAATGACAATGTTGTTGGGAAGAATTCCTTTTAGCCGGGGCCACATTATCGGGTGGAGCTTTTGCTCCACCCGATAATGTGGCTGCCAAAAACACGCTTCCGCATTTTAGTCACTGGTTACTGGAGAAAGGGTGAAAATTTAATCAACTATTTAGGGACAGACACGCGTAGCTGCCGCATATTGAGTAAGGATTCTGAAAAAATGGTTTGCTTCTCGCAATACATGGTCACCCAGCAGCGGTACTATGATAGATCTAATCTCACAATTAAGAATAAGTTTCGTCCCAGCTTTCTTAAAATCTCTTATTTCTCTGGTCGCCTTAATTTCTTCTTTTAAAAGTCTCTCCGGAACATGCGACTTCGTATCCCTGTTCTTTACATCTTTCGCCCGGCTTTCCAACTTGAAAAACCTACGGGCAAAATCATCCGCAGCCATTATTAAAGCAGTTTCGCTGGGATCCAGCAAGTGGGCTATAAATAATGAGTGTTCGGCCATGATTCGGTCCCAGAAAACTTTTTCCTTAATGATCTCCCTTGCAGGTTCCGGGGATACTCTTTTCTGCAACCTTTTCAGGTGGGCGATGAAAAAACGGGCTTCACGCCTTATATGCTTTATCAACAAAGGAAAGTTCCAGGTGAACAGGCGGCAATCCAGCATAGCCTCAAGAATTTCGGTTTTAAATTCTACCAGTCCTTCGGTTTCCCTGATAACACGCTTATTTAAACTGGCCACCCGGTCTTCCAATGCAGGGTCTCCCGCTCCAGCTTTTAGTTTCTTTTCCCTGAGGGTCAGGCCGGTGTCGAAGGGTACCCCAGACAAAATTTGCGTCTTGCGCTCCGCCTGGATTGTCTTATCCGTGACAACCTCCCCCGAATTCAAAACTAAACGACTGGCATTCCCATTGGCCAAATCCACCGCCTCCTCCAGCAGCTCTTCAAAGTCCAGGGCAAACCGGGCTGCTCGGGCAGCCAAACCGCTATCCCTGGGCAAAAAAGCAGCCTGGAGAAAAAAGGAATGTTCTTTCATAATACGAAGGAAAAAAAGATTGAGATCAAGGGATCTTTGTACAAACTCTCCCGGTGTAATTTTTTTCATAATCCTCTCTCCTCATATACTTTTTCACCCATATATTATGTTATTATCCAGTAATTGGTGAACTGCATTCTTTCAATATAAAATGCTCCCTTTATTAAGACAGTTTTTTTCACTGCCTGCACTGTAGGGAGCATATCCCTTTACTTTTTCGCTGTGTAACGTTTTTCCAGACACACAACATCAGGCTGTTGAACGGGAACACCACAAACAGATATAAAGTTAAAAAGTCGCCCCTGTTCCCTGTCATACTTGGGAATATGAAGCCCTGATATTAGCCGTTCTGACAATTGATAACCAAACCTCTTAAGACATCGGGGCCTCTTTCCTCTGTTTGAGAATTAAAAGGAAAGACAACAACAAGGTTTGCTCCCAAAGGAGGAACGTCAACGGTTCTTGCTCCGGTCCATACCGCCGGTTGTTGGTTGACAGCAACTCGTCTCAGTTGAATCAGTCTCTCAATTTCTCTGAATACCAGGGAACCAAGATACGTATCAAAATTTCCAAAGGCAGTTGGCGACGGCAAACCTACGGCAGAAATAGTAACCCTGCCTCCATTGACAGTAGGTTCTATCAGGGCAACACCTCTAAAATTTCCATTACTAACTTGAGCCCCCGGTTTCAGAACCAGACAACAGGCTGTGGTTACCACGAGAGGTATACAGATCTGTTCCCCCGGAAACACAAGAGTGGGATCCGGTAAAAAGGAATTGGCTTCGATTAATGTGCTTAAGGGTATCCCTTCCTCTCTGGCGATGAGAAACAGTGTTTCACCGTGCCGTACCATGCGTAAACGTCCGCGGCGGCATACCCGGTCAGCGACTCCCGGGATACAGATAATCTGCCCGATACTAAGCCTGGCAGGGTCTAATCCAGGGTTGGCCTCCCTGATTTCCTCGAGGGTCACGGAAAAGAGACCGGCAATGGCAGTCAGTGTTTGCCCCGGCCTGACAGCAAAAAGAATTCCCCCCGGACATGCATTTTCCTGGCGCATACGCCTTTTATCGTTACGTTTCATTTTTATTCCTTCCTGTGTTTTCTTTTCTGGTATCAGGATACGCCATAAATTGGAAAATCGTTACGGTTGGTATGCCGTCCCAAAGACTTAGTAGAAAAAAAGACACAG
>LFTO01000084.1:0-1492 GCA_001513335.1 Clostridiales bacterium DTU086
GTAGTCAGGAAAGTGGGAGGGGGGACATACAAGGCTGACGATGACGATTATGAGTTATCCCAGCTAATCAATTTATTAATGCCCAAGCCGGAAGATGCAATAGATGACCCCCTGGAAGTCAGGCGCTTGATGGAACCCCAGATAGCCAGGCTCGCTGCTGTGAGGGCAACAGAAGAAGATATAGCCCTGATGGAGGACTGTCTCAGGCGGCAGAAAGAAAAGCTTGAAAAGGAGCAGCTGATAATTCAGGAAGACAGCCAGTTTCACTATGCTATTGCCAGGGCAACAAAAAACGGTATCATAGTAAAATTAGTAGAGGCAATTCACGATATGGTATGGGAAACCAGGGAAAAGTCCATTATGGCCCATCATGGGGGACAGCGTTCTCTGGAAGGTCATTATCCTATTTTGGAGGCAATTAAAAGGAAAGATGGTCCCGGAGCCGGTAAGGCCATGGAAGAACATCTGGGGGCAGTGGAAGAGCTGATTTTGTCCTACAACAAAGCCGAGAAAGGAGCGGACAGTTGATTTCCATAAAAATATTTGCAAAGGGTTTCTTGTGAAGGATATTTTGAAGAGTTGAACCTAAAAAGGACAGCTCTTTTTTTTTACCTTTTTTCATTTGAAAGACATTCCACCGCATTTAAGTCCTGCTTTTTTGCACTTAGAAAAAAGAATGTCAAAAATTACAAAAGTGTATTGACAATTAACAAGTTGTAATATAATTATTAATAAAAGGACTAACCACAGCTCCATTAAACCACCACACCATTGTTCCAATAACCCAACAACCCAAAAACCCAACATTCCTTTAATCCTGTAATCCATTAATCCTTTAATCCTTTAATCC
Source organism: Clostridiales bacterium DTU086 (assembly GCA_001513335.1). Taxonomy (GTDB): domain Bacteria; phylum Bacillota; class DTU086; order DTU086; family DTU086; genus DTU086. The sequence continues at coordinate 851 of LFTO01000084.1, forward strand.
ACTGTGATACACTTTGATCCCTTTGTTTTGTTTCTAAAAAAATGTTCGCAAATGCAGCTTATTTTAAGGGGGGATGCTATGTAAGTACTGCATCTAATTAGGAGTAATGATCAACCTCGAAAAATTGGATTCAAGGGGGAGGAAAAACATGGGTAAAACAGCTTTGATGATTATTGACATGCAGAAGGATTTCTGCTTGCCCGGTGCGGCTTTTGAAGTGTACGGAGCAATGAAAGTAGCCGAAAAAATTAAAGAAGCATTGGAAGCAGCCCGCAAGCACGGTATGCCCGTTATCCACGTTTTCCGTTATTACCGTGCTGACGGCAGCGACGTTGAACTTACCAGATACGACGGTTTTGTAAAAGCCGGAGGCAGCTTGATACGCGGCACCGAGAACGCAGAGATTTTGGATGAATTAAAACCAATCGACGGTGAATACCTGATCGTAAAACAGCGCTGGAGCGCTTTCTTCCAGACTGAATGCGATATGCTTCTCAGACGTCTGGGTGTTGACCACATCGTTGTAACAGGAGTACAGACCCCCAACTGTATCAGGGGAACCGTCTGGGATGCCAACTCCCTGGACTATGAAGTAACTATACTTACAGACGGCACGGGCGCAAAAACTGATGAAGTACATCA
>LFTO01000084.1:1580-1957 GCA_001513335.1 Clostridiales bacterium DTU086
ATTGAAGAAAAGAAAATCGTTCCGGAACCGTCCAGCTATTAAGAAAAGCTTTGGGATGTAATCTGAAGCGAGTTTAAAATTTAACTTGAATAATGAATTTTCAGATAATGAAGACAATTCAGAGGACAGAATTCGAGGGATGTTTGCGGGTCTCCGGAAATTAAAAAAGGTTAACGAGTACCAATGATTATGGATAACTATTATTGGTTTATCAAAAATATTTTGAATACTCTGGTGCATACGTATTAAGTATGCACCGGGCGATTATCGCCAATAAATTATTGGTTAGTTATAGGTAATTTTGGGTCATGACTTTTGGAGGTGAGCATTTTGGCTGACTTTACAGTTCCTGTTGATGCGCTTCACTGGGTGACAGC
>LFTO01000160.1 GCA_001513335.1 Clostridiales bacterium DTU086
GTGGATCTTTAAACCTGTTTATATCTCCAATCTCACTAACGATGATAGCCGCTGTTATCATACCGATTCCTTTGATATCCAGCAGTTTTGCTGCATTTGGTATCCGCAGCAGTAATTCCTGCATAAGGTTTTCGATTCCCTGGCATTGATGCTCTATCATTTCGTATTGTGTCAAAAGATTCTGCAGTGCAACTTCTGCAGCCTCGCCGCCAGCGGTCCGGCCTATGGATTCTTTGGCTGCATTAAAGAGCCGTTCTGCTTTCTTTTGGCTGGCTTTCTTAATGTGTTTCCGCCAACATTCCAGCACTCCCTGAGTCCCTTGTATCATTATTCTGGTTGGTGTGGAAAACGCTCTTAATGTTACCCAGGCGGTTTTCCCCCGCCAATCCTTAAATACTTGGTTAAACTCAGGAAACCGTATATCAAGCCACCGGATTATCTGGTTGTTTATGGCTGTTAATTGTTTCTGCAGCCGTTCTCTTTCCCACACAGCCTCTCGGAGTTCTTGATATATGTCCTGTGGTATATACACATCTCGAAACCTGCCGTCCTTAACCAGCATGCCTATGGTCTTGGGGTCTTTTCGGTCGTTCTTTGTAGGACTATTATCGTCCAGTTCCCGTGTGCATTTGACATGATAGGGGTTTACTATTGCCAAGCGATGTCCCTTTCTTTGCAGGTGATCTCCCAGCGTGAACCAGTAGTGCCCTGTAGGTTCAAAACCTACAATGACCTCGGTTTTGCCTTTCTGCTGCTGTATTTCCTTAATCCATTCATCAAAGGTCTGAAATCCTTGAGATGTATTACTAAACCGCAGCAGCTTTGCTAGTTCGATCCCACGGCAGTCAAAAGCTCGTGCGTAGTGTTTCCCCTTCCCAATGTCGATGCCAATCACTAATGTTTCATTTTTGATTTGCAAAATCTTTTCATTCTGCGTATACTTCATCTTGAGTACCTCCTCTGTTATTTAAGGGTCGCTTACCTGAAGCTGACACCTAGTATGCTAACAAGAGGTACTCTTTTTTTCAAAGCTCATCTTTACTCATTACAGGAATGCTCCTAAAAAAATTCAAATAGGTTTAAATTCTATAAATCGATTTCCTGAAGAATTTTTGCGTTGTGAACAGCATTTTGTACAGCTTCAATTTTTGACGGGTCAACCAAATCTTCATAATTTCCGTCGATTTCTTTAAAACTATCAACCATAGCTGAAAAATGTTTTTGTGCTTTTTCCCATGCAATAAAGTGTTGTTTTGTTAATATTTCTTTTTTTTCTAATTTATCTATCAGTGTTTCAACTACGGAATTTGAAACGTATGTAACCCCAAAGTAGATTTGGGGGATATCTGATCCTCCCCCCGCCCAAAATTCCGGAGGCACAATCTGATTACGAAGGGCCGTTCCTGTTTTTGAAATGTACATAAAAATATCAGGTTTTGCATATATACGAAATTGCTTCATTTTTGCCTGTAAAACTTTAAGTTCGGAAAGAGGGGCATCCTTCAAATTTATCCCTGCCATGGTCTTGTTTATGTCACTCAAACTAAGATTCATCCTTACACAATATATGTTCAATCCATCTTTTAAGAGTTCTACTGAATTATATTGAGAAGGGTGTGCGGGGCGTTTTGTTTGTTGGCACCTTCGAAAAACCGCGGCGGGAACGGAAAATAGAAAAGAAGAGTAAGAGAAAATCAAGGGTTTTAAGTAAGAAAATAATAGGGAAAGAACTATTAAGAATAGCTCTTTCCCTATAAGGTGGTTCAGGGGAGCCGTATTACCTGTTGCTTTTAAAATTATAAATAGGTTTGATTACCTTAACTACTTCAACGGTATCTTGAATATTGGGTAAGATTTCTTTCATTGGTTTGTACACCATTGGGGATTCATCCAATGTATGTTCATTGACACAAGTAGTATAAATTCCTCTCATCGCTTCTTGGTAGGCTTCTAGGCTTATTGCTTTCCTAGCTGTGGCCCTGCTAAGAACTCTTCCAGCTCCGTGAGGAGCAGAGTAATTCCATTCGGGGTTGCCTTTACCAATAGCGATAATGCTTCCATCCCGCATATTTACTGGGATAATTATTTTCTCACCTTTTCGGGCGGAAACGCTTCCTTTGCGGATAATATTATCTTCAAAGTTAATGTAATTGTGGACAGTATGAAAACTTTCTAAAGGATTAAGTTTTAACTTTTCAAGGATTAATTCGGCAATAGTTTCTCTGTTCAAGATAGCGTACCGTTGACATATTGCCATGTCGTGTAAATATCTATTCCTATACTCTCCGGTGAGGAAACATAAGTCGCGACTGAGTTTGGGTTCACCGCTGCATAAATCTACGGCCAGGTTTTGATATATTTCTGCTACTTGTTTGCCCAAGTTTCTGCTGCCAGAGTGGATAACCAAATATAGATTTTCTTCACTATCCTTGTTAAGTTCAATAAAGTGGTTTCCGCCTCCGAGAGTACCTATACTTCTTTCTATCCTTGTTTTTTCTTTAAGCTCCCGAAAACAATGTAATTCTTGTAATTCAGGAAAACTAACTATTTTCTTTTTATGAACTTCCCGACCGGCGGGAATATATTTGTGTATGGTTTTATCCAACAAGGGCAAATCAACATCTATTTTGCCAAGTCTAAGGGTATACATCCCACACCCTATATCCACGCCTACTAAATTGGGAACTACCTTGTCTCCCAAATTGGCTGTAAAACCGATTACACAGCCGATTCCCGCATGGCAGTCTGGCATTATTCTTATTTTACAACCTTTGGTAAACTCTTGGTTGCAAAGGTTTGTTATTTGCTCTAGCGTTGCTTCTTCTACATTATCCGTAAAAACTTTTGCCGTATTATACTGACCTCTTATCTCAAGTATTTTCCCATTGACACCCATTCCTCCTTTCTCTCAATAAATACAAGTAGTGTCAGCAGATTTTGTTCCAGCAGGTGACAGGATTAGTATGTAAGTACAAATGCCTTAGTTGGACATGCAAAAAAACAGCTCTACCGCAGCCTTCATTTCAATCATACCCCTACACCTCTAAAAAACTTTCTCCGCAGTGAAAAGTAAAACAGGATATCCAGAACAGCTAACAAACCGTACAAGATGAGAACCGCTGCATCAAATCCCCTGAATCTAAGACAGATAATAATAAAATTCGTTCATAGAATTCACCTCTTTTGCTAACCCTCCCGGATTCGTGTTTTGGTTAACCTAAGAAAAGGCTACTGGAGACAAACATCCAATAGCCTGATCCTAAGCTGTTTTCACAAGGAATTTGCTGTATTAGTTATTCATTATTGTAATCATATCCCATTTCAAGCGGCCATTTCAATAGATGGCAGTAACCTATGGTAATAAGCTTATTCTTAAATACGTACTTAATTCGTCAACACTGTCAGACCGTTCCGTAACATCAATGTACCGCCCTCCCAAATAAAGGCAATAAATTTGGGTTATTAAGGTAGTTTTCTTGTCTGAAAGGGGTTTTTGGCTGTCTCAAAGTATATTATGGTATTTTTTATGGAAAGCTTGAAATTATTTCGGAATACAGCAAAGTATGTTATGTGCCACAGCGGGCGTTTTGTATATCGGCACCAACGGAAACCACGACAGGAACAGAAAACAGAGGAGAAGAATCGAAAGGAAAAGAAATGTTTTAAGTGAGAAAATAATAGGGAAAGAAATATTAAAAATAGCTCTTTCCCTATAAGGTGGTGCAGGGGATGGGATTTGAACCCACACAGGCGTCCGCCCACAAGTCCCTCAAACTTGCGTGTCTGCCAGTTCCACCACCCCTGCAAATCTTGAAAACTGCAGGAATTATTATAACACATACCCCGATAACCAGCAAGTTTTTTTGGAAATCAATCACGTTAGCTGGACTTGGAACTGTCGCAGGGGACTTCTGAAAAAGCAGTCTTTTCAGAGTAAATCTCCCTTATTTCTGACAGAATCATACCTGCCAGGACAAGGGCCGCTCCCCACAGTCCTCTTGCCCCCAATACTTCGTTCAGCAGCAGGTATCCAAACAATCCGGCAAAAACCGGCTCCATGGATAATATGATTGCAGTATGCATAGGAGTAGTAAATTTTTGCATATAACTCTGGATGAAAAAGGCAAGTGATGTCGCTGGAATGGCCGTAGTAAGAAGACCTATCCAAACCTCCTTTGTAAACTGAATGGGAGTGTTGGGCTCAAAAACAAAAGCCGCCGCAACACTCAATATGGCAACCGTCCCTATCTGAATGCTGGCCAAGACTGTGGCATCCACCTGTGAAGCATACCGCCCGATAGCTATAATATGAAGGGCAAAGGAAACAGCACAGGCCAGCACCAGAATATCACCAAAATTGTATGTGTACCCCTCATTAAGACAGAGTAAACCAATTCCACAGCCTGCTAATGCCGCTCCAACAAGAACCAGAGGAGAAGGGAAACTCCGTTTTAAAATACTGTAAAATAAAGGTACCATTACTACCGATAATCCGGTAATAAAGCCAGCATTGGAAACGGTGGTAAACTGGAGTCCTATTGTCTGAAATGAGTATCCGCCGAAAAGGAAAATTCCCACAAATATACCAGGCAGCCAGTCACTTCTCCTAAACTGAAAAAGTTTTTTCCAGCAAAACAGAACCATAAAAATGAAAGCAATTGCAAACCGGATNNGCTACGAACGTAAAAGGTGCCATATCAGCAATGGCGATTTTAACGGTAGAAAAAGTAAGACCCCAAATAAGGGCCACCATTAAAAGGGAAAAATCAGCTGTTATCCGCTGACGTTTATTTAATTCCAAGACAAAGCCCACCTTTATTAACTTGCTCTATTAACCGCAACAGAAATTTAGAGTATTTTACTGAGAAATGCCTGTGTACGTTCCTGCTGCGGATTATTGAATAACTGCTGGGGAGTACCTTCCTCCAAAAAAATACCTTCATCCATAAACATGACCCTGTCCCCTACCTCACGGGCAAACCCCATTTCATGAGTAACAACCACCATGGTCATTCCCTCTTTGGCCAGGGTCTTCATAACTGCCAGGACTTCGCCTACAACCTCCGGATCAAGGGCAGAAGTAGGTTCATCAAAGAGCATCACCTTGGGGCGCATAGCCAGGGCCCTGGC